>NZ_BAAAXG010000026.1:3966856-4324196 GCF_039535475.1 Streptomyces showdoensis
GTTCTCGGCGACGGTGAGGGTCGCGTACACCGCCCGCAGATCCGGTACGAAGCACAGGCCGCGGCGGGCGCGTTCATGGGCCGGCAGCCGGGTCACGTCGGTGCCCCGCCATTCCACCCGCCCCGCCGCGAGCGGCACCGTCCCGGCGAGGGCGCGCAGCGCGGAGCTGCGGCCCGCGCCGTTGCGTCCCAGCAGCACGGTGACGGTGCCTGCGGGCAGCGCCAGGTCGAGGCCGTGCAGGGCCTCCAGGGGGCCGTAGCGGACCCGGGCGGCGCGCAGGGCGATCTCGACGCTCATGACACGATCCGGCCGCCTTCCATGGTGTGGACGGTACGGGCGAGGCCGGCGACGAGGTCCGGGTCGTGCTCGACGACCAGCACGGTCAGGCCGTCGGCGGCGAGGGCGGCGAGGATCCGGGCCAGGGCCGCCGTCTCGTCTGCGTCCAGGCCGGCCGCCGGCTCGTCGAGCAGCAGCGTGTGCGGGCGGCCCGCCAGGGCCCGGGCCAGCTCGACCCGGCGCAGCGTCCCGGTCGGCAGCCCCGCGGCCGCCCGGTGCCGCACCGGCCCCGCGAGCCCGACCAGGCGCAGGGCCTGCTCGACGGCCCCTGCGGCGGCCCGGCCGCCCTGCTCCGCGCCGACCCCGACGTTCTCCTCCACGGTGAGGGACGGGAACACGGCGAGCTGCTGGAAGGTCCGGCCGATGCCCAGCCGGGCACGGGCGTGGGCGGGGCGGGCGGTGATGTCGGCCCGGCCGAGGGCGATCCGGCCGGAGGTGGGGCGCAGGGTCCCCGCGAGGCAGTCGAACAGGGTGCTCTTGCCCGCGCCGTTGGGGCCGACGAGGGCGGTGATCTGGGCGGGGCGGAGGGTGAGGGTGACGGTGTGGAGGGCGGTGAGGCCGCCGGGGTAGGTGAGGGTGAGGCGGTGGGCGTGGAGGGGGCCGGTGGGGGGTGCGGGGCGTCTTCCCGCTGGGGGTGCGGTCGCCTGGGCGGCGGGCGGCCGTCCCGGAGGGGGCGCGGTCGCGTGGGCGGGCGCGGGCCGGTGGGGGTGCGCCCGGCCTCCGGACGGGCGGGGGTCCTCGCCCGCACCACCCGTGCGGTGGGCGGGCAGAGGTGAGGGTCTCCCCGTGGCGGGTGTCGCGCCGTCGGCGGCAGCGGGCCGGTGGGGGGAGGGCGGTGGCGCTTCGGGACGGGCCGGCCGGGGCGGGTTCGGCACCGGCGGCGCGCTCGCCGGGCCCGGCGAGTCCGGGGCGTGCCGCAAGTCCGTGCCGTGCCGCAAGTCCGTGCCGTGCCGCGGGCCCGTGGTGCCCAGCGGGCCCGTGTCGCGCCGCAAGTCCGCCGCTTCCGGCCCGCCTGCCCCGGTCCGCCGCTCCCCTCCTCGGCCCAGGCCGCTCAGGAGGGGCGGGATCCTGCCCGTCAGGGCGGCCAGGACGCCGATCGCCGCCGCCGCCACGCCCGCGTGGGTGCCGGAGTCCAGGCCGACGAGGAGGGCGGCGGCCAGGACGGGGGTGAGGAGGGTGTCGGCGCCCAGGACCAGGACGGCGGCGAACCACAGGAGGCCGCGCACCGGGTCGTACGCCTCGGGGTCGAAGGCGCGCCGGCCCATGCTCAGCAGGCCGCCGCCCAGGGCCGCCAGTGCCGCGCCCAGGACGAAGGCGAGGAGCTTGAGTCCGGCGACGCGGACGCCCGCCGCCTCCGCGCCGGGCTCGTGGTCGCGCAGGGCGGCCAGCGCGCGGCCCGTGCGGCCCCGGCGCAGCGCCGCCACCAGGAGCAGGCAGGCGGCCAGCACCAGGAGCTCCAGCACGTAGTACGCGCGGTCGTCGGCGAAGCCGGCGGGGCGGGCGAGGGAGCTCAGGCCCGCCGTGGCGTACGGCTGCGCGAAGACGAAGCGGCTGACCGCCACGCCCACCGCCAGCGTGGCGAGGGCCAGCGCGAGGCCGTGCCGGCGGATCGCGGGCCAGCCGGTCAGCAGGCCCAGCGGGGCCACGCACAGCACGGCCGTCCCCAGCGCCACCAGCTCCGGCAGGCCGGCCGCGGCCAGCAGGGCGGTGAAGAGGGCGCCCAGGCCCGCGTACGCCGTCTGGCCCAGTGCGATCTGGCCGGCCCGCCCGGAGACGACCACGAGGGAGAGCAGCACCGTCGCCAGCGCCGGCACCTGGACCGCCGTGGTCAGGTCGGTGCCGCCGAAGCCCAGCGGCAGGAGCAGCAGGACGCCCGCGGTCAGCCACAGGCCCGGCGGGGTGCGGCCCGCGGTCGTCGCCGGCGGCAGCGTGTCCCCGCCGCCCACCCCGGGCAGCACCAGCGCCGCCACCAGGAGCGCCACCACGAAGAGGTTCGCCCCGACCGCCTGGACGAGCGGGCCCGCCCAGCCCTCCGGGTGCAGCCGGGTGAGCTGGGCCTGGGCCACGCCCAGCGCGAGCCCGGTCAGCACCGCCACCGGCAGGCTCCGCATCCGGGCCACCACCGCGACCGCGATCGCCTCGACCACCAGCAGCGGCATCCCGTACGGGTCCAGCCGCACGTACGGCACGAGGAGCACCCCGGTGAGGCCCGCCGTGAACGCGCCGAAGGCCCAGCCCGCCGCCGACACCCGGTCCGCGGCGATGCCGGAGACCCTCGCGAGCGGCCGGTTGTCCACGACCGCCCGCAGCTCCCGGCCGAACCGGGTCCACCGCGTCACCGCCCCGACCAGGCAGGCGAGCGCCACCACCGCCGCGAGCTGGGCCCACGGGTCGTCGCCGAGCAGCACCGGCGCGTCCGCGCGGGCGCCGGTGCCCCAGACCAGCGCCGCCACGCCGACGAGCAGGACGAACACGCCGATCGAGGCCACCAGGGTCTGGGCCGGGCCCGCGCCGGCCAGGGCGAGCGGGCGGAACACCAGCCGGTCCAGGACGAGCCCGAGGCCCGGCGCCACCAGAAGGAGGGTGAACAGGGCGCCGAGCGGCAGCGGCCAGTGCCATTCCACGACCAGCTGCCGCAGCACGTAGGCGCAGACCATCGCGATCGCGCCGTGGGCCAGGTTCAGCACGCCGGTCGCCCGGTGGGTGACGATCAGACCGATGCCGGTGAGCGCCGCCGCGCTGCCCACCGCCAGGCCGGCGAGCGTCAGCTCGTACGTCAGCGAGGCCATGGCTCGCACACCGGGCAGGGGTCCAGCTCCGCGTCCCCCACCGGCACCGCCTCCGGCCGCGCCGCCACCAGCGGGCAGTCCGGCCGGTGCGCGAGCGTCCCGCCGGGCACGCGGAGCGGGGGGCCGACGGAGGAGGGCGGGGGAGCGGAGGCGGGGGCCGGCCGCGGTGCGCGCGGGCGGTCCGGGGCGGTGGCCCGGGCGCCCGCCGCCAGCAGGACCGCTCCCGCGACGATCAGCGCCGCGCCCGGCACCGTGCACGAGGCCAGGTACGGCAGCTGCCGTTCCGCGAAACGTTCGCCCGAGATCCCGTACCAGCCGAGCGCGCAGAGCACCGCGCCCCCGGCGGCCGCCGCGAGTCCGCCCCACAGCAGGATCCGGGATGTCGACGGCACGGGACCCTCCCTCGCCGATCTGTCTGGTTTCTTGCACTATGCCCCGAATCGGCACACCCTGGAATCATCAGGCCGCCCGGCCTGCACGGACATCCGGTGGTGAGCCAGATGGTTCTGCGAAGCCGACGACGCCTACGACCCCGTCGACGCGCCGCCGTGCTCGCCGCCGCCGCGACGCTGCTGCTGGCCCCGGCACTCGTGAGCTGCTCGGACGACGGCGGCTCCGGCTCCGGCCAGAGCGGCACCACCGCGCCCGCCTCGGCGAGCGGACCCGCCGACCCGGTCGCCGCCAAGGCGGAGATCACCAGGAACTGGACCGCCTTCTTCGACCCGAAGACCCCGCTGAACGAGAGGATCGAGCTCCTGGAGAACGGCGACAAGATGGCCCCCGTGATCGGCGCCTTCGCCGCGGACAAGACCGCGGGTCTGGCCTCCGCCAAGGTCACGGGCGTCACGTTCACCTCGCCCTCCGGCGCCGAGGTGACCTATGACCTCCTCGTCGGCGGCGACACCGCCCTCCCCGACGCCAAGGGCACCTCCGTCCTGCAGAACGACACCTGGAAGGTCTCCGTGAAGACCCTCTGCGGCCTGGTCCAGCTCAGCGGTGCGCAGGTTCCCGGCTGCTGAGGCGGCACCGTCGCCGCGCGTCGCCGTGGCGGCCCTGATCGCCCTGCTCGTGCTCCTGCTCGCGGGCTGCGGCAGCCGGCTCCCGGAGCGCGCCTTCGAGACGCGGCCCACCGCCCACCCCTCCGGCGGTGAGCCGCTCCGCGTCGGCATCATCACCAGCGCCACCAGCCCGGTCGGCGGCGGTGCCTTCACCGGCCCGCGCGACGGGGCCCGCGCCTACTTCGACGCACTCAACGCCCGCGGCGGCATCGACGGCCGCAAGGTCGAGGTCCTCACCTGCGACGACGGCGGCAGCGGCGTCGGCAACAACGCCTGCGTGCACGAGCTGGTCGACGAGCGGAAGGTGTTCGCGCTGGTCGCCACCACCGCCCTGGACTACGCGGGCGCCCCGCTGGTCTCCCGGGCCGGCGTCCCCGACATCGGCGGCCAGCCGCTGACCCCGGCCTACGACACCTATCCGCACCTGTACGGGATCTACGGCAGCTCCGCCCCGCGCACCGGCCGCGCGCCCGGCTGGAACGGGGTGCTCTACGGCGGCACCGAGGTCTACCGCTGGTTCCGGGAACACCTGGGCGCCCGCACCGCCGCCGTCGTCTCCTACAACCAGGCCGCCTCCGCCTCGTACGCCCGGCTGGTCTCCGACGGGCTGCGCGCCGAGGGCTACCGGGTCGTCGACGAGCAGGTCGACTTCGCGCTGCCCAACTTCCGCGCCGTGGCGGCCGATCTGCGGGCCCAGCACGCCGACCTCGTCCTCGACGCCCTCGACACCCACGGCAACGCCCGGCTGTGCGAGGCGATGGAGTCGCTCGGCGTCCGCGTCACCGCCAAGGTCACCAACGTGCAGAACTGGTCCTCCTCGGTGCCCCGCGACTACGCGGCCGCGCCCGGCTGCCGGTCGGCGCTCTACGTGACCGGGTCCAGCCGCAACCACGACGACGCGGGGCGGCCGGCGGTGCGGGAGTTCCGGGCGGCGATGGGCGACCGGCCGCTCTCCCAGTGGCAGCTGGAGGGCTGGGCCGCGGCGATGTGGTTCACCGACGCGGCGACGTCCTGCGGCGCGCGCCTCTCCCGGGCGTGCGTCGAGGAGTTCGTCAACCGGCCGGAGCCGTACACCGCGCGGGGGCTGCTGCTGCCGGTCCGCTTCGAGCACCTCGCCGAACCGCCGAAGACCCGCTCCACCTGCCTGTCCGTGGCCCGTTGGCGGGACGGCCGGGGCTGGGTGTCGCAGGGGGACATGGACACCGACTGCGCGACCGTGCCCCAACTGCCGTACAGGCCGTGAACGGTGTCCGCGCGGGCGCAGTACAGTCGCCCCGACCACGCACTTGACCGGGGGGAACCGGTAGGCGTCATGCGCATCTCTTTCCTGCTCCACAACGGCTATCACATCGGCGGCACGATCCGGACCACGTTCACGCTCGCCGCGCAGCTGGCGACGCGTCACGAGGTGGAGATCGTCTCGGTGTTCCGCCACCGCGACGACCCGATCCTCGGCCTCCCGGCCGGAGTGACCCTGCGTCACCTCGTCGACCTGCGGAAGGACGGCCCGGGCTACGACGGCGGGCACCCCGACTTCCGGCGCCCCGCCCGGGTCTTCCCGCGCGGCGACGGGCGCTGGAGGCAGTACAGCGCGCTCACCGACGCCCGGATCGGCGCCCACCTGGCCTCGGTCGCCGCGGACGTGGTGGTCGCCACCCGCCCCGGCCTCAACGTGCAGCTGGCCCGGCAGGCCCCGCGCGGGCCGGTCCTGATCGGCCAGGAGCACCTGATCCTCGACGGGCACAGCTACCGGCTGCGCCGCGACATCGCCCACGAGTACGCGCTCCTGGACGCCGTCACCACCGTCACCGAGGCCGACGCCCGTGCCTACCGGGCGCTCGGCCTGCCCGGCGTCCGCGTCGACGCCGTGCCCAACAGCGTGCCCGCGCCGGGCGTGCCGCCGGCCGACCCCGCCGCGAAGGTCGTCGTCGCGGCCGGCCGGCTCACCCCGGTCAAGCGGTACGACCTGCTGATCGACGCCTTCGCCGAGGTGGCCGCCGCCCGCCCCGACTGGAAGCTGCGGATCTACGGCACCGGCGACGCCTCCGACAACCTGAAGCGGACGCTGGCCCGGCAGATCGAGCGGCGCGAGCTCGGCGCGCACGTCTTCCTCATGGGCACCGCCCACCCGATGGAGCCCGAGTGGGCCAAGGGCTCGCTCGCCGCGGTCACCTCCCGGCGCGAGTCCTTCGGCATGACCATCGTCGAGGCGATGCGCTGCGGCCTCCCGGTCGTCTCCACCGACTGCCCGCACGGACCCGGCGAGATCATCGAGGACGGCGTCGACGGCCGGCTCGTCCCCGTCGACGACACCGCCGCGGTCGGCGCGGCCCTGCTCGCCCTCATCAACGACGACGAGGGCCGGGCCCGCGCGGCGAAGGCGGCGCTCGCCGCGTCCGAGCGCTTCGACCCGGTGCCGATCGCCGCCCGCCACGAGGCGATCTGGACCGAGCTCGCCGCCGAGGCCGCCGTCCGTCCCCGGACCCGGAGCCACCCGCGCGGCCGCGCCGCCGTCCACCGCGCGGTCGGCGCGCTCCTCGACACCGGCTACGCGGCGAAGGCCGCGGCCGGCCGGCTGGTCCGCCGCCTGCGCTGAGGCGCGGCGTCGCCCACGGCCGGCCCGGCCGCCCCCGGCTCACCGGGCCTCCGGATCCGGCCGGATCGAGGACCGTAACCGTCCGCGAGGGCTGGCAGACTCGCCCGCATGTTGGAGACCTCCGCACGACTGCTGCGTCTGCTCTCGCTGCTCCAGGCCCATCGCGAGTGGTCCGGGGCCGACCTCGCCGCGCGGCTCGGGGTGACCTCGCGGACCGTGCGCCGTGACGTCGACCGGCTGCGCGAGCTCGGCTACCCGGTCAACGCCACACCCGGCACCGGTGGCGGCTACCAGCTCGGGGCGGGGGCCGAGCTGCCGCCGCTGCTGCTCGACGACGAGGAGGCGGTCGCCGTCGCCGTCGGGCTGCGCGCCGCCGCGGGGCAGGGCGTCGAGGGCATCGGCGAGAGCTCCGTACGGGCCCTCGCCAAGCTGGAACAGGTGCTGCCCGGGCGGCTTCGGCGCCGGGTGAGCGCCCTGAACGCCTTCACCGTGCCGATGCTGCGCACCCCGCGGGACACGATCGACCCGGCGGTGCTCACCGAGCTCGCGCACGCCTGCCGGGACGCCGAACTGCTGCGCTTCGCCTACCGGGACCACAACGGCGCCGCCACCCGCAGGACCGTCGAGCCGCACCGCCTGGTGTGCAGCGAGCGCCGCTGGTACCTGGTGGCCTGGGACGTCGACCGCGGCGACTGGCGCACCTTCCGGGCCGACCGGATCGAGCCCAAGCCGCCGCACGGCCCCCGCTTCCCGCCCCGCGAGCCGCCCGCCGAGGACCTGGCCGCCTATGTGTCCAAGGGCGTGTCCACGACGGCGTACGCGACGGAGGCCACGGTCCGGCTGCACGTGCCGCTCGCCGAGGCCGCCGCGGTGGTCGGCCCGATGGACGGCGTGCTGACGGCGGACGGGGACGCCGCCTGCCTGCTGCGCACCGGCGCCCACAGCCTGGAGGTGATGGTCGTCCACGTGTCGATGATGGGGCTGGAGTTCGAGGTGGTCGACCCGCCGGAGCTGGCCGAACGGGTCCGCGCGCTCAGGGACCTGCTGTCCCGCGCCCTCGACCGGCCGGGCGGCGCTCCGGGGGAGGGCTCGTGAGCCGCATCCGCTCGTAGGCGGCGAACTCCGGGTGGCGCAGGTCGAAGGCGGGGGACTCGGAGCGGATCCGGGGCACCGAGGTGAAGTTGTGCCGGGGCGGCGGGCAGGAGGTCGCCCACTCCAGCGAGCGCCCGTAGCCCCACGGGTCGTCGACCTCGACCTTCTCCCCGTACCGCCAGGTGCGCCACACGTTGTAGAGGAAGGGCAGGGTGGAGGCGCCCAGCAGGAAGGCGCCGATGGTCGAGACCGTGTTGAGCGCGGTGAAGCCGTCCGCCTCCAGGTAGTCGGCGTACCGCCGGGGCATCCCCTCGGCGCCGAGCCAGTGCTGGACCAGGAAGGTCGTGTGGAAGCCGACGAAGAGGGTCCAGAAGTGCATCTTCCCGAGCCGTTCGTCGAGCATCCGCCCGGTGAACTTGGGCCACCAGAAGTAGAAGCCGGCGAAGGTCGCGAAGACGACGGTGCCGAAGACCGTGTAGTGGAAGTGGGCGACCACGAAGTACGAGTCGGTGACGGCGAAGTCCATCGGCGGCGAGGCGAGGATCACCCCGGTGAGCCCGCCGAACAGGAACGACACCAGGAAGCCGGTGGCCCAGAGCATCGGGGTCTCGAAGGAGAGCGAGCCGCCCAGCATGGTGCCGGTCCAGTTGAAGAACTTCACCCCGGTGGGCACCGCGATCAGGAAGGACAGCAGCGAGAAGAAGGGCAGCAGCACCGCCCCGGTCGCGAACATGTGGTGCGCCCACACCACCACCGACAGACCGGTGATGGCCATCGTGGCGGCGATGAGGGTGGTGTAGCCGAAGATGGGCTTGCGGGAGAAGACCGGGATGATCTCGCTGATGATGCCGAAGAACGGCAGGGCGATGATGTAGACCTCGGGGTGCCCGAAGAACCAGAAGAGGTGCTGCCACAGCAGCGCGCCGCCGTACTCCGGCTGGAAGACCACCGCGCCCAGCCGCCGGTCGGCCTCCAGGACGAGCAGGGCCGCGGCGAGCACCGGGAAGGCCATCAGCACCAGGATCGCGGTGAAGAGGACGTTCCAGGTGAAGATCGGCATCCGGAACATCGTCATCCCCGGCGCCCGCATCCCGATGACGGTCGCCAGGAAGTTCACCGAGGTGAGGATCGTGCCGAAGCCGGAGAGCGCGAGCCCCATGATCCACAGGTCGGGGCCCACGCCGGGCGAGCGCAGCAGGCCGTTCAGCGGGGCGTAGGCGGTCCACCCGAAGGCGGCCGGGCCGCCGGGGGTGAAGGCGGAGCCGAGCACCATCAGGCCGCCGAAGAGGAACAGCCAGTACGAGAACATGTTGAGCCGCGGGAAGGCGACGTCGGGGGCGCCGATCTGCAGCGGCACCAGCTCGTTGGCGAAGCCGGCGAAGGTGGGGGTCGCGAAGAGCAGCAGCATGATCGTGCCGTGCAGGGTGAAGGCCTGGTTGAACTCCAGGTTCGAGACCAGCTGGAGCCCGGGTCTGGCCAGCTCGGCCCGCATCACCATCGCGAGGGCCCCGGCGATCAGGAAGAAGACGAACGAGGTCGCCAGATACAGGTGACCGATCTTCTTGTGGTCGGTGGTGGTGATCCAGTCGATCAGGACCCGTCCGTGCCGCTGGCGTGCGGATTCGGCGGTTCCGACCGCGGTCTCGGTAGCCATCCCTGGATGATGCGCCGGGCCGGACGGGAAGCGGGGGAGGCGGACCGACGGGTCGTCCGGTCGGCGGACGGTGTGTGCGCGGTGCGCGGAAAACGTGAAAGCCGCGCATCTGGGCGGATGCCCGGGAATTCCGGCGGACGGCAGTCGTACCCGAATTCCGGGGAAGGGCCGATAAATACCGGAGAGGCGGCCGGAAACCGCCCGTGCGAACGGGCGGGTCCCTGTCAAACATATGTCGAGAACCTGTGACACAAGCGTGACCGGCAAGGGACTAACGTGAGCTGTATGACACCCGAACACGCACCCGAAACGTATGTGGGGCTCGCCGCCGACGATGCCGAGCGCATCGCCCGTCACCGGGGCTGGCGGGTCGTCCGCTCACTGCCGCCCGGCTCGATCGTGACCATGGAGTACCTGGCCGGGCGCATCAACTTCGAGGTCGAGGACGGGGTCGTCACGCGCGTCTGGCTCGGCTGACGGAGCCGCCGGGCCCGCGGGCCCGGGTGTGACGGAGGGGCCCCGGCCGTCCCGGCCGGGGCCCCTCCGTCATGCCGTGCGGCGGCTCAGCCGCCGGTGGCCGGCCGCGAGTGCGGCGGCCGGCGGCTGCCGGCCGGACCGACCGGGCTGCGCTCCGAGCGCACCGCGTGATGGGTGCGGGGCGGGGCGAGCGGCGGGGTCGGGAGCCCGGCCGCGCGGCCCGCGGCCGCCCGGCCGGAACCGGCGCCGACCTTCTCCCGGACCGGCTCCTCGGCGCCCGTGGGGCGCTGCGGGAAGAGTCCGGGCACCGGTCCGCCGGCCGCGACGGGCAGCGAGGGGACCAGGCGCCGACGGGCCCGCAGCTGCTCGCGCAGCCGGTCCCGCAGCCCCAGGATCCAGGCCTCGGCCACCGCGATCACCGGCTCGCACCAGGGCAGCGCGAGCAGGATGAGCAGGCCGGCGGCCCAGCCCAGCAGCACGTCGCTGAGCCAGTGGGTGCCGAGGTAGACGGTGGTCAGGCCGACCCCGAGGGCGACCACGGCCGAGAGGGCCGACAGATAGCGCCGGGCCCTCGGCGTGGTCGCCAGATAGGCCAGGATGCCCCAGGTCACGACCGCGTTCGCGGTGTGACCGGACGGGAATATATCCCCGCCGGCGAAGAGCTCGGCGGAGCCGACCTGCGTCGCGTAGTGGGGGCCGAGACGGCCGAGTCCGAGCTTGACCGCGCCGACGGTCACGTTGAGGAGGAGCAGCGCGGCGCCGAGGGAGAGCAGCGGTCGCAGCGTGTGCTGGCGCCAGGAGCGCCAGCCCAGCCAGGCCGCCACCATCACGGCCGTGGGGCCGCGCTGGCCGAGGACGACGTAGTAGTCGAGGAAGGCGTGCAGCTCCGGCCACTGCTGATAGGGCCGGAACAGCATGATCTTCCAGTCGAGGGTCACCAGCCAGGTCGACAGCAGTACGGCGACGACGATGGCCAGATAGAACGCCGACGTCCCGCCGAAGAGGGCGAGACGCGTGCGGGTCATCCGCGGGACCTCTATCTTCGGCGGTTCCGGCTCCCGGTCCAGCCGGGCAAAGATGTCGGTACGCACCCAATCGACGTTACAGGGAGTGAGTAGCGGCCTTGGTCGTTCCGGTGCCTTCGTGATGACGATGTGATGTGGAGTTGCTCTCAGCCGGGCGTTTGTTCCCGTCACCCGTCGGAAAATCGGATGACCTTCTGCCCTATTGCCGAGCGGGTGTTTCCGGAAGTCTGTTTGAGGTCCCGGGGAATGCCGGGGCAATTGGCCGAACGGCCTTCCGCGCGGAATTCCATGCGACGCGCGGCGCGGCCCGAGTGGCGTACGCCACACTCCGCGGCCCGCCGGGGTGAGAGCTGCGCCACGCGCTCGGGCCTTGAACTCGCGTACGCTGACGGCTCACTCGCCCGTCGATGCCGGGCCGCCCCGGGGTCCGGCCCCGGCAGGTGCCCGCCGAGCGCGAGGGCTTCACTGGGAGGTACGTACATGACGCGGACGAACACGGCCGGAGCGCGGCTCCGAACCGCTGCCGGCGGCGCCAACCGCTGGGTCGTCCTCGTCGTCCTCTGCGTCAGTCTGCTGCTCGTCGCGCTCGACGCGACCGTGCTGCACGTCGCCGTCCCCTCCCTCACCGAGGACCTGCGCCCCAGCTCCACCGCGCTGCTGTGGATCGTCGACGCCTACCCGCTGATCTGTGCCTCGCTGCTGATCCTCTTCGGCACGCTCGGCGACCGGGTCGGCCGCAGACGGGTGCTGCTCCTCGGTTACGCGCTGTTCGGCATCGCCTCCGTGGTCGCCGCGCTCGCCACCACCCCCGAGGTCCTGATCGGCGCCCGGGCCCTGCTCGGGGTCGGCGGCGCGATGATCATGCCCGCCACGCTCTCGATCCTCCGCGCGGTCTTCCCCGACCGGCGCGAGCGGGCCACCGCCATCGGCGTCTGGACGGCGGTCGCCGCCATCGGCGCCGCCACCGGGCCGGTGCTCGGCGGCTTCCTGGTCGAGCACTACTGGTGGGGTTCGGTCTTCCTGATCAACATCCCGCTGATGGCGCTGATCCTGCCGCTCGGGCGCTGGCTGCTGCCCGAGTCCAAGGGCAGCGGCGACGGCCCCTGGGACGTGCTCGGCGCGCTCATGGCCGCCGCCGGCGTCCTCGGCGCCGTCCTCGGCGTGAAGCGGCTCGGCGCGGGCGATCCCCCGCTCACCCTGGCCACCGCGGGCCCGCTGCTGATCGGCGCCGCCCTCCTCGTGCTCTTCGTGCGGCGGCAGAAGCGGCGCGCCCACCCGCTGATCGACATGCGGCTGTTCTCCCGGCCGGCCTTCACCACCTCGGTCGGCTGCATCGTGCTGGGCATGCTGGCCCTGGTCGGCCTGGAGCTGATCGCCGTCCAGTACCTCCAGCTGATCCTCGGGCTCAGCCCCCTGGAGACCGGGCTGCGGCTGCTGCCGCTGACCTTCGCCGCCATGGCCGCGGGCGCCACCGGCTCGTACACGCTGCGCAGGATCGGACCGCGCCGGATGGTCGGCTGGGGCTTCGTGCTGACCGCCGCCGCGGTGCTGCTGCTGGTCCTCATGGGACAGCACGACCGCCCGCTGCTGCTCACCGTCGGCTTCGTGCTGCTCGGCTTCGGGCTGCAGACCACGCTCTTCTCGGCCTACGAGTCGATGCTCAGCGAGGCGCCCGTGGAGAGCGCCGGCGGCGCCGCGGCGATCGGCGAGACCTCGTACCAGCTCGGCGCGGGCATGGGCATCGCGCTGCTCGGCAGTGTCATGAACGCGGCCTACGCGCCCGGTCTCGGCGGGCTGCCCGGGGTGCCGGCGGATGCCACGAAGGCCGCCGCGAACTCGCTCGGCGAGGCCTACCAGGTGGCGGAGCGGCTCGGCGGCCCGGCGGGGGCGGCGCTGCACCAGGCGGCCCGGCACGCCTTCGTGAACGGCCTGCACGTGACCCTGTTCGTGAGCGCCGGGCTGCTGCTGCTCGGGGCGCTGATGGCGCTGCGGCTGCCGCGGGTGATGGAGTGCGCCGCGGACCAGGAGCCGGAGCCGGTCGCGGAGCAGGCGGCGGTGACCGGGATCGCGGGGCCCGCGGCGGTGACCGGCCGGGAGACCGGGCCGGAGGCCGTGCGAGGGGCGGCGGTGGACGGCGCCCCGGAGGCGGGGCCAGCGGACCGCGCGCCGAAGGTGCCCGGGAGCCGCGAGCCCGCCGAGCCGGCCGGCTCGGCCCGGCCCCGGTCCTGAGCCAGGACCGGGCCGGAGGCGAGCCGAGCCCCGGTGGGGGTCAGCTCTGGTTGAAGAAACCGTCCTGCGACCGTCCGGCGGACTCGCCGTTGACGATCTGCGTGTCGGCCGGGGTCAGCAGGAAGACCCGCGTGGCCACCCGCTCGATCGAACCGCGCAGGCCGAAGGCGAGACCGGCGGCGAAGTCGACCACGCGCTTGGCGTCGTTCGGCTCCATCGCGGTCAGGTTCACGATCACCGGGACGCCGTCCCGGAACAGCTCGCCGATGCCCCGGGCGTCCCGGAACCCGTCGGGGGAGACGGTGGCGATCCGACGGCCGTGCTCCTGCGCCGTGTCGGTCGCCACCCGCACCCGCGGGTCCGTCACCCAGGCGTCGCTGCCGTTCTCGGCACCGTCGGCGTACTCGTCGTCGTAGTAACGCTCGTCGTTGTCCTCGACGAGTCCCAGCCAGGCACTCGCCTTGCGCACCGATCCCATGGACGCCTCCTTTCAGCGCGGTCACTTGTGGTTCCGCAATCCCTATCGTCGTCCATGATGCGGATCGTGCGCCAAGTGGATAGTCGGCGCGCAGGGGATTCGTGACGGTACTGGTGCAGAACGTGAGGTTCGAAAACTGGCGATTCGTCAGGGATCTTGCGGTATGCCGGGCGTGACGGGGGGTCGGACGGGGGGCGCGCAACTTAAAATACGAATGTCGGGCCGGAAGGGTGACGACGGAGGCGTACGGGTGAACCGTCGCACCAGGGGGCCACGGGGGAGAATGTCTTGTTCGGAATCGTCAGACCCTGCACGCACCGCCTCACCGAGGGGCTCAAGACCGAGTGGATGGCCCATCTCTGCGGCCTCTGCCTGGCACTTCGCTCCGACCACGGGCAGCTCGCCCGGGTGGTCACCAACTACGACGGCCTGATCGTCTCGGTTCTGACGGAGGCTCAGACCGGCGCCACCGCGGCCGGCCGCCGCACCGCCGGCCCCTGCCCGCTCCGGGCGATGCGGACCGCGCCCGTCGCCCGGGGCGAGGGCGCGCGGCTCGCCGCCGCCGTCTCCCTCGTGCTGGCCTCCGCCAAGGTCCGCGACCACGTCGCCGACCGGGACGGCCTGTTGGCCCGCCGCCCGGTCGCCGCCGCGGCCCGCCGCGTCGCCCGCTCCTGGGACCGGGCGGGCGCCCGCACCGGACGGGCCCTCGGCTTCGACACCGCCGTCCTGGTCGACGCCGTCGACCGGCAGACCGGCATCGAGGCGCTCGCCGGGCCCGGCACCCCGCTGCTCGCCGTCACCGAGCCGACCGAGACCGCGACCGCCGCGGCCTTCGCGCACACCGCCGTCCTCGCCGGCCGCCCCGGCAACGCGGCACCGCTCGCCGAGGCCGGACGGCTCTTCGGGCGCCTCGCCCACCTGCTCGACGCCGTCGAGGACCAGGCCGCCGACGCCGCCGCCGGATCCTGGAACCCGCTCACCGCGACCGGGACCTCCCGCGCGGAGGCCCGCAGGCTCGCCGACGACGCGCTGCACGGCATTCGGCTCGCGCTCAAGGACGCCGAGTTCGCCGACGGACGGCTCGCCCACGTCCTCCTCGCCCACGAGCTGCGCACCTCCGTCGACCGGGCCTTCGGCACGACGAGCTGCGCCCACGGCGCGCCGGGGCCGGGACAGCAGCCGTACGGGCCTGTGCCGGGGAACCCGTACGCGCAGGCCGGGCCGTACGGGCCGGGCGACCCGCTCGCCAAGCCGGGCGGCCCCGGTGGCCCCGGCGGGCCGGGCGGGATGCCGCCCTTCGGCGGGGGCGGCGGTGGCGGCGGGCCGCACCGGCCCGAGCCGCGCGGCTTCCTCGCCGGCTGCGCCGCCTTCACCTGGCTGTTCTGCACCTGCCAGATCTGCTGCGCCGAGAAGTACGAGGGCCCCTGGTCCCGCAAGAAGCGCGAGGGCTGCTGCCACAACTGCGACTGCGGAAACTGCGACTGCGGAAACTGCGACTGCTGCTGCCCCTGCGACTGCTGACCGTCCCTCAGCGGCCGCCGGGCCCCGGTGCGGCGGGGTCCGGCGGCCGGTGCGTCACTTCGTCGGCGCCGGGATCTCCGGCGGGGAGATCCGCGACTCGGCGATGCCCGAGGCGGTCACGCCCCACTTCTTGAGGATCCGGTCGTAGGTGCCGTCCGCCTTCAGCCCGTTCACCGCGGCCTGGAAGGCGGGCGTGAGCGCCGAGCCCTTCTTGAAGGCGAAGCCGACGTCCAGGCGCCGGTACTCGTTGAGGAACTTCGTGCCCGGCTGCTGGGTCACCGCGTACCGGATGCCGTTGATCGTGCTCATCAGCACGTCGCTGCGGCCCTGCTGGAGCGCCAGCCAGGCGGCGGAGGTGTCGGAGAAGACGTTCACCTCGTACGGCTCCTTGCCGGCCTTCCCGCACCGCTCCTTGTTCTTCTCCAGGGTCCGCTCGAAGGTGGTGCCCGCGCCGGTGGCCACCTTCAGACCGCACAGCCGGGTCAGGTCGGTGATGTCGGTCAGCTTGGTGTCGGCGCGGGCCGCGAAGCCCTGCCCGTCGTTGATGTAGGTGACGAAGTCGATCGTCTTGCGCCGCTCCTCCGTCACACCGAAGTTGCCCATGCCGAGGTCGTACTTGCCGCTGCCGAGCGCGGGCAGGATGACCTCGAAGCCGGCGATCTCGGTCTTCACCTCCAGGCCCAGCGCCTTCCCCACGGCCTGCGCGAAGTCGGCGTCCAGCCCGACGACGGTCTTCCCGTCCGGCAGATAGGCCGAGCTGGGCGGGGTGCCCACCGAGGTGGCGAGGGTCAGACTGCCGCGCTGTCTCACCTCGGCGGGCAGCAGCTTCGCCGCCGCTTCGTTCTTCTTCACCCCCGCCGCCACGTCCTCCTTCGGGAGCGCGGCCTGCGCGCCCCCCTTCCCCGCCGCGCCGGCGGGGGCCGCCACCGGCTCCCCGGTGCCGCAGGCCGTGAGCGCCAGGCCGGCCGCGGCGGTCAGGGCGAGCAGGGCGGTGGTGCGCTTCGTACGGGTGCTGCGCTGGGTGCTCATGGCTTCGGGGTCTCCAGGTACTTCTCGAACGGCAGCGGCCCGATGGACTCGGGGTCGGCGGCGACGTCGAAGAGCGGGCGGTATCCGGTGGCCAGGTAGAGGCCCTTGGCCTCGGGCTGGCGCGGACCGGTGGTCAGGTAGATCCGGCGGTAGCCGCGGTCGGCGGCCTCGCGTTCCAGGACGGTCAGGACCCGGCGGGCGAGACCGCGCCTGCGGTGTGCCGAGTGGGTCCAGATCCGCTTCAGTTCGGCGGTGTGCTCGTCGTAGCGGCGGTAGGCGCCGCCCGCCACGGGCCGCCCCTGCTCCAGGAGCAGCAGGAAGGCCCCCTGCGGCGGGGCGAACTCCTCCGCCGGATAGCGGCTCAGGTCGTCCGAGGAGCCGTACCGGGTCGTGTACTCGTACGCCAGCTCGTCGAGGAGCGGGCGCGCCAACGGGTCGGTGGTCGTGGTCCGGTGCACGGACAACGCGAAGGTCATGGATTTCCTACGGAACAAGTAGGGAAAAAGGCGAAAGGCGGGGCAGGACGAGGGGAGTCGAGCTCAGGCACTCACGGACGTGCGGAAGTGAAGGCGCCGCGGGACAACAGCACGCGGGCGGGAGGCAGCAGGGGGTCGGCTCAACAGGAAGAGGACCACACGCGACCGAAGTCGATGTGGGAGCGCGTGACCAGCCACTGCTGCGAATTCATGGCCCAAGTGGAACAGGCATCCGTTTCCCCGTCAACCAGGATGAGACGAACGGCTCACACTGCGGACGGACTTGACAGCACTCCGTGCCCGCCGACTACGTTGAAAGGGCGGACCGTGCTGAGGGGCTCGGATCCGCGGCTCACCGCGCGTGAAGGCGCACTCCCGTGTTCGATCCGTCTCTGGCATCCACGGAGCCTTCGCCATGTCCGCGATCCTCACCAAAGCCCCCGTCACGGCCCCGCCCGACGAAGAACCCGCCCCGCGCATCGTCCCCGCCCGCCGCACCGGCCAGTGGACCGCGGCCGCGGCCGTCCTCGTCCTCGTCGCGCTCGGCCTCGTCTCCGTCGCCACCAACCGCGCCTTCCAGTGGGACGTGGTCGCCGACTACTTCACCTCGACCTCCGTGCTGCGCGGACTCGGCCTCACCCTGTGGCTGACCGCCCTCGTGATGGCCCTGGGCTTCGTCCTCGGCACCCTGCTCGCCGTCATGCGGCTCTCCATCAACCCCGTGCTGCGCGCGGTGAGCTGGGGATACGTGTGGTTCTTCCGGTCCACGCCGATCCTGGTCCAGCTGCTGTTCTGGTTCAACATCGGGGTGCTCTACCCGACCGTCCTCGGCGTCAGCACGGTCAATCTGCTCGGCCCGGTCTCCGTCGCCGTCATCGGCCTCACCCTGCACGAGGCCGCCTACGCCGCCGAGGTCGTCCGCGGCGGCGTCCTCTCCGTCGACCGCGGCCAGATCGAGGCCGCCCAGTCGCTCGGCCTCGGGCGCACCCGCCGGCTCACCCGGATCGTGCTCCCGCAGGCCATGCGCGCCATCGTCCCGCCCGCCGGGAACATGCTGATCGGCACCCTCAAGGGCACCTCGATCGTCTCCGTCATCGCCGTGCAGGACCTGCTCTACTCCGTCCAGCTCGTCTACCACGCCACCTACCAGGTCGTCCCGATGCTCCTGGTCGCCACCCTCTGGTACGTCCTGGTCACCTCCGTCCTCAGCGTCGGGCAGCACTACGTCGAGCGGCACTACGCCCGCGGGACGGCGGGTGCCCGGTGAACCGGCCGCACACCGAACGCCGCTCGCTGGTCGTCGTCGGCGCCGGGCCCCGCGGCACCGGCTTCCTCGAACGGCTCGCCGCCAACCTGCCCGAGCTGTACGGGGACCGGCCCCTCGACCTGCACCTCGTCGACCCGCACCCGGCCGGCGGCGGCCGGATCTGGCGCACCTCCCAGTCCCCGCTGCTGTGGATGAACTCCCAGGCCGAGGACGTCACCATGTTCACCGACGAGACCGTCACCATCGACGGACCCGTACGGCCCGGACCCACCCTCGCCGAATGGGCCGGCCTCGACGGCCGCACCTTCCCCAGCCGCCCCCAACAGGGCGCCTACCTGCGCTGGGTCTACGAGCGGGCCCGCGCCGCGCTGCCGGCCTCCGTCACCGTGCACGAGCACCCCACCACCGCGCTGCGCGTCACCGGGCCCCGCGACGGCCGCCAGCGGGTCTGGCTGGACGGCCACGCCGTGCCGCTCACCGCCGACCTGGTCGTCCTCGCCCTCGGCCACCTCGACGCCCACCCCGACGAACGCCAGCGCGAGCTGGCCGACTTCGCCGACCGGCACGGCCTCGTCCACCTGCCGCCCGACTTCACCGCCGACACCGACCTGTCCGCGCTTCCCGCCGGGGAACCCGTCCTGGTGCGCGGCTTCGGCCTCGCCTTCGTGGACCTCATGGTGCTCCTCACCGAGGGCCGTGGCGGCCGATACGAGGAAGACGCCGGGGACACCGCGGGCTCCGGCCGGCTCGTCTACCGGCCGTCCGGCCGCGAGCCGGTGCTCTACGTCGGGTCGCGGCGGGGCGTCCCGTACCACTCCAAGATCGGCTACGAGCTCGACGGCGAACGCCCGCCGCTGCCGCGCTTCTTCGGGCCCGCCGAGGTCGACGCGCTGCTCGGCGGCCCCGGCCCGCTGGACTTCCGCAGGGACGTCTGGCCGCTCGTCGACAAGGAGCTCGGCTGGGCCCACTACCACCGGCTCTTCGCCGCGCACCCCGAGCGGACCGCCGTCGCCTGGACCGACTTCGAGGAGAAGTACGCGGCCGCCGCCCCGCGCTCGCCCGAACTCGACGCGCTGGTCGCCGCCGCCGTGCCCGACCCGGCCGACCGGCTCGACCTGGACGCCCTCGACCACCCGCTGGAGGGGGTGCGGTACGAGTCCGCCGACGCCCTCCAGGACGGGCTGCGCGCGTACATAGCCGCCGACCTCGACCGCCGCCACGACCCCGCCTACAGCACCGATCTGGCCGTCTTCGGCGCGGTCCTCTCCGTCTATGGGCAGCTGCTGCGCTTCGGCGACATCGGCGACCCGGGCAACTGGTGGCACGGCTTCTTCAGCTACCTCGCCTCCGGCCCGCCCGGCCCCCGGCTGCGGCAGCTGCTCGCCCTCTCCGACGCCGGGATCGTCCGCTTCCTGGGCGCGGACGTCACCGTCACGACCGACGAGGAGCGGGGCGTCTTCCGCGCCTCCTCCACGAGCCTGCCGGGGGAGTGGACCGAGGCCCGCGCCCTGGTCGAGGCCCGGCTGCCCGATCCCACCCTCGAGCGCACCGGCAGCCCGCTGCTGCGCGCCCTGTACGAGGCCGGCGCCCGGGCCACCGACGCCGGGCTGCTCGCCGTCGACCCGGACGACGGCCGCGTCCTGGACCGCGACGGCCGCCCGCACCCGCGGCACTTCGCGCTCGGCCCGCACACCACCGCCCGGGCCGGCGGCGCCTTCACCCGGCCGCGCACCGGCGGCTTCGCCTTCCGGCAGAACGACCGGACCGCCCGCACCGCGCTCGCGCTGCTGCGCGAGCTGTCCTGTCCGGAGCCCGCGCACGCGCCCGAGCCCGCGCCGCTGAGCGCCTAGCCCGTCGGCCGTCCACCCGCTCCTCCCGCCCCGCCCTTCCCGCCTCCTCCCCGTACCGAGGTACGCCCATGTCTCTCACCAGCGACCCGCCGGTCGACGCGCCCCCGCGGCCGGCCGGCGCGGCCGAAGCCGCCGATCCCGCCGACCCCGCCGTCCTCAAGGTGGTGCCCGTGCGCCACCCCTGGCGCTGGGTCGCGGTCGTCGCCACCGCCGTCGTCCTCGCCCAGTTCCTCAACGGCCTGATCACCAACCCCGGCTGGGAGTGGGACGTCTTCGCCCGCTTCTTCACCGCCGACGCCATCCTCAAGGCCGTCTGGGTCACCCTCCAGCTGACCTTCTACGGCACCGCCCTCGGCTTCGCCCTCGGCATCGTGCTCGCCTTCATGCGGCTGTCCGCGAGCCCCTTCCTCAAGGCGGTCGCCTTCGGCTACATCTGGGCCTTCCGCTCGATCCCGCTCATCGTCCAGCTGCTCTTCTGGTTCAACCTGGCCTACCTCTACAAGGAGCTGAGCTTCGGCATCCCGTTCGGGCCGAGCTTCTTCGCCTTCGACACCATGGGCCTGGTCGGCGCGATGAGCGCGGCCGTCCTCGGCCTGGCGCTGCACCAGGCCGCGTACGCGGCGGAGATCGTCCGCGGCGGCGTGCTCGCCGTCGACGGCGGCCAGCTGGAGGCGGCGGCCTCGCTCGGCATCCCGCGGCTGCGGCAGCTGCGCCGGATCGTGCTGCCGCAGGCCATGCGCTCGATCCTGCCCAACGCCGCCAACGAGATCATCTCGCTCTTCAAGGGCACCTCGATCGTCTCCGTGATGGCGATCGGCGAGCTCTTCTACCAGGTCCAGGTCGTCTACGGCCGCAACGGGCGGGTCGTCCCGCTCCTGATGGTCGCCACCGCCTGGTACATCCTGCTCACCACGGCGCTCTCCATCGTCCAGCACTACGTCGAACGTCACTACGCGAAGGGGAGCACCCGATGAGCACCGCCGCACCCGAGACCGCCGCACCCGAGACCGCAACACCCGGGCACGCCGAGAACAAGGTCCGGATCCGTTCCGTGCGCAAGAGCTTCGGCGCCCTGGAGGTCCTGCGCGGGATCGACCTCGACGTCCGCCCCGGCGAGGTCACCGTCATCCTCGGGCCCTCCGGTTCCGGCAAGTCCACCCTGCTGCGGACCATCAACCACCTGGAGAAGGTCGACAGCGGCTCCATCAGCGTGGACGGCACCCTGGTCGGCTACCGCCGCTCCGGCGACAAGCTCTACGAGCTGCGCGAGCGCGAGATCCTCAAGCAGCGCACCCGGATCGGCTTCGTCTTCCAGAACTTCCACCTCTTCCCGCACCTCACCGTCCTGGAGAACATCGTCGAGGCCCCGGTCTCCGCCCTCAAGCGCCCCCGCAAGGAGGCCGAGGCGGCGGCCCTGGCGCTGCTCGAACGGGTCGGGCTCGCCGACAAGGCCAAGGCGTACCCCAAGCAGCTCTCCGGCGGACAGCAGCAGCGGGTCGCCATCGCCCGCGCGCTCGCCCTCGAACCGAGCCTGCTCCTCTTCGACGAGCCGACCTCCGCGCTCGACCCGGAGCTGGTCGGCGAGGTGCTCGACGTCATCAAGGACCTGGCCGCCTCCGGCACCACGATGATCGTCGTCACCCACGAGATCGGCTTCGCCCGCGAGGTCGCCGACACGGTCGTCTTCATGGACGAGGGCCGGATCGTCGAGCAGGGCACGCCGGCCGAGGTGCTGGAGGCCCCGCAGCACGAACGCACCCGCGCCTTCCTCTCCAAGGTCCTCTGACCCCCGCTCCTTCTCTTCTCTTCTCTTCTCTTCGTTCCCTTCGTCCGTCCATCCCTCGACACCGGGAGTCCCGTCATGTCCGTATGCCGCCGTCCGCTCGCCGTCGCGCTCGCCTCGCTCACCGCCCTCGCCTCGCTCACCGCCTGCGGTGCCAGTGACGCCGCCACCGACCAGGTCGTGCCCAAGGGCCAGAAGGGCGCGGGCAGCTCGATCAACCTCGGCCCGGACCAGAAGCGCATCCACACCGCCAAGGTGGACGCCATCGCCGCCAAGCTGCCCGAGGCCGTGCGCAAGCGCGGCACGCTCTCGCTGGGCGTCTCCACCGGCAGCGCCCCGCCGCTCGGCTTCTACGCCACCGACGACAGAACGCTCATCGGCGTCGAGCTCGACCTCGCCACGCTGGTCGCCGACACCCTCGGCGTGAAGCCCGAGTTCTCCGCGGTCTCCTGGGAGAACCTCTTCGTCGGCCTGGACAGCGGCAAGTTCGACGGCGTCTTCTCCAACGTCACCGTGACCGAGGAGCGCAAGGACAAGTACGACTTCGCCACCTACCGCCTGGACGACCTGGCCTTCGAGGCGAAGAAGGGCTCCGGCTGGAAGGTGAAGGGCCCGGCCGACGTGGCGGGCAAGTCCATCGCGGTCGGCTCCGGCACCAACCAGGAGAAGATCCTGGTCGACTGGAGCAAGGAGAACGAGAAGGCGGGCCGCAAGCCGGTCGACATCAAGTACTTCCAGAACGTCTCCGACTACTACCTGGCCCTCCAGTCCGGCCGCATCGACGCCTACCTCGGCCCGAACCCGAGCGCCGCCTACCACGTGGCCGCCGCCGGGCAGACCGAGATCGTCGGCAAGTTCTCCGGCGCGGGCGCCGGGCTCCAGGGCAAGATCGCCGCCACCACCAAGAAGGACAGCGGCCTCGTCGCCGCCTACGCCGACGCGCTGAACCACATCATCCAGAACGGCACCTACGCGCAGGTCCTCCAGCGCTGGGGGCTGAGCAGCGAGGCCGTGCCCGCCTCGGAGATCAACCCGCCCGGCCTGCCCCGGACCAAGAACTGACCCGGTATGGAAAGGTTTCCCACCATGAGCACGGATGCATCGCAGGACCGGCAGGACTGGCAGCACTGGCACGAGCAGCGGGACGCGGCGGTCGCCTCGGCCTACGGACCGCTCTCGCTGACGGGTACGTACTGGCTCTCGGACTTCCCGGAGGGGCGAATTCCGGCCGTTCCCGGTGAGTGGCGCGCGGAGGACGACGAGGTGGTCCTGACCGCCGGCGCCGAGGACGCGGTCACGGTGGACGGGAAGCCGCTGATCGGCAGCGTCCGGCTCACCGCCGACCACGGCCCGATCCACGAGTCCCGGGCCGAGTCGGCCGGCCGCCGGCTGGTCGTGCTGCGCCGCGAAGGGGAGTGGGCGGTACGGGACTTCGACCCCGAGTCGGAGGCCCGGCGCGCCTTCCGGGGCATCGAGGCCACCCCGTACGACGAGGCGTGGGTGCGGCCCGGAGTGTTCCGTCCGTACGGCGAGGACCGGCACGTCCGGGTGGAGAACGCGGACGGCAAGGAGCGCGGTCTCGGTCTCGCCGGTGAGCTGGTCTTCGACCTGCACGGCGCCGAGCACAGCCTCCAGGTGGCCGTGGAGGAGGACGGCACGCTCTGGGCGGTCTTCGCGGACGCCACCAGCGGGCGGGACAGCTACCGCTTCCGCTTCCTGCGGCCGCCGGCCCCGGCGGCGGACGGTTCGGTGACCGTGGACCTCAACCGGGCGCTGCTGCCGCCCTGCGCGTTCGCCGCGCACTTCATCTGCCCCTTCCCGCCGCCGGGCAACACGCTGGACACGGCGGTCGCGGCGGGGGAGCGGCGGCTGATCGGGAGCTGATCGGGGGCTGATCGGCTCCGTACGGGCGGCACCCGGGGCTCCGGCTCCGGGTGCCGCCCTTTTGTGCTTCTTCAACACCCTTGGCCCACACGGCAGTTGAAGGCTGTACGGCCGAAAGGTGCCCTTGCGGCGTGAAGCCGTGCGGCCCGAGACTCCCCCACAGCGCCGGCCCAGGGCCGCGCCTCACGGGTCCGACACCCCACTGCGGACCCCCGATTCCCCTCTGGAGGAACGAGAAGTGAGGACCAAGCGCACCACCCCCACGAGAAACATCCGGATGCTCGCCGTCGCGACCGGTCTCGCCGCCGCCGCGGCGTTCGCCGTCCCCGCCGCGAACGCCGACTCCGCCGTCCAGGCGGGCACCTTCAGCGCCACCCAGCTCACCGCCGCGGGCGACGCCGTCCTCGCGGCCGACGTCGCGGGCACCGCCTGGCGCGTCGACCCGGCCACGAAGACGGTGGTCGTCACCGCCGACTCCACCGTCTCGCAGGCCGACATAGCCAGGATCAAGCGCCAGGCCGGCACCAACGCGGGCGCGCTGCGCATCGAGCGCACCGCCGGGAAGTTCAACAAGCTGATCTCCGGCGGCGACGCCATCTACGCGAGCAGCTGGCGCTGCTCGCTCGGCTTCAACGTCAAGGACAGCGCGGGCAACTACTACTTCCTCACCGCGGGCCACTGCACCGACGGCGCGGGCACGTGGTGGTCCAACTCCTCCAAGACCACCGTCCTCGGCACCACGGCCGGGTCCAGCTTCCCGACCAACGACTACGGCATCGTCCGCTACACCAACACCTCGGTGACCAAGTCCGGGACGGTCGGCAGCGTCGACATCACCAGCGCCGCCAACGCCACCGTCGGCATGTCCGTCACCCGGCGCGGCTCCACCACCGGCACCCACGGCGGCACGGTGACCGGCCTCAACGCCACCGTGAACTACGGCGGCGGCGACATCGTCTACGGCATGATCCAGACCAACGTCTGCGCCGAGCCGGGCGACTCCGGCGGCCCGCTCTACTCGGGCAGCCGCGCCATCGGCCTCACCTCGGGCGGCAGCGGCGACTGCAGCTCCGGAGGGACGACGTTCTTCCAGCCGGTGACCGAGGCGCTGAGCGCGTACGGGGTCAGCGTCTTCTAGGCGGGACCCGCGCTCTCCCCGCGGTCTTCGCGGTCTCCTCGGGTGCCCTCGGCGGACGCGCCGGGGGCACCCCCTTCCAAGATCTTGTGAATCCATTCACAAAAGGACTTCCGGCCCCGTCCCTCGGGTCTTTCATCGCCTCTTCTCGCAGGTCACCGGGTGTCGAATGGGAGGTGAAGGAAATCAACGGGACCACGAACGGGACCAAGAAGGAGTGCCTGCCATGGAGGCCAAGGAGATGGTGGACGGACTCGTCCAGGCGGCCCTCGCCGCCCTCGACACGTTCGAGACCCTCGACCAGGAGCAGGTCGACCACATCGTGAAGAAGGCCTCGCTCGCCGCCCTGAGCGCCCACGGGGAGCTCGCCCGGCTCGCCGTCGAGGAGACCGGCCGCGGCCTCTTCGAGGACAAGGCCGTCAAGAACCTCTTCGCCTGCGAGCACGTCACCCACTCGATGGCCGGGCTCAAGACCGCAGGCGTCATCAGCCGCGACGAGCTGAACGGCATCACCGAGATCGCCGAGCCCGTCGGCGTCGTCTGCGCGATGACCCCCGTCACCAACCCGACCTCGACCACGATCTTCAAGGCGCTGATCGCGCTGAAGACCCGCAACCCCATCGTCTTCGCCTTCCACCCCTCCGCGCAGAACTGCTCGGCCGAGGCCGCCCGGATCGTCCGCGACGCCGCCGTCGAGGCCGGCGCGCCCGCCGACTGCGTGCAGTGGATCGAGGAGCCGTCCATGGCGGCCACCGGCGAGCTGATGAACCACGAGGGCGTCTCCACCATCCTCGCCACCGGCGGCAACGCGATGGTCAGGGCCGCCTACTCGTGCGGCAAGCCCGCCCTCGGCGTCGGCGCCGGCAACGTGCCCGCCTACGTCGCCAAGGACGCCAAGCTCCAGCGCGCGATCCACGACATCGTGCTCTCCAAGGCCTTCGACAACGGCATGATCTGCGCCTCCGAGCAGGCCGTCGTCCTCGACCGGGAGGTGTACGAGCAGGGCATCGCCGAGTTCGAGCGGCTCGGCGCCTACGTCGTCACCGCCGCCGAGAAGACCAAGCTGGAGGAGTACGTCTTCGGCACCACCGCCTACGCCACCAACTGCGGCGGTGCCAAGCTCAACGCGGCGGTCGTCGGCAAGTCCCCGCGGTGGATCGCCGAGCAGGCCGGCTTCGAGGTCCCGGAGAACACCTCCATCCTCCTCGCCGAGTGTGCCGAGGTGGGCGAGAGCGAGCCCCTCACCCGCGAGAAGCTCTCCCCGATCCTGGCCGCCCTCAAGGCCGACTCCACCGAGCACGGCCTCGACCTGGCCGCCCGCATGGTCGAGTTCCACGGCCTCGGGCACAGCGCCGCCATCCACACCGAGGACGAGGCGCTGGCCGAGGAGTTCGGCAAGCGGGTCAAGGCGATCCGGGTCATCGTCAACGCCCCCTCGACCTTCGGCGGCATCGGCGACGTCTACAACGCCTTCCTGCCCTCCCTCACCCTCGGCTGCGGCTCGTACGGACACAACTCCGTCTCCGACAACGTCACCGCGGTCAACCTGATCAACGTCAAGCGGATCGGACGGCGCAACACCAACATGCAGTGGTACAAGATCCCGCCGAAGATCTACTTCGAGCGCAACGCCATCCGCTACCTCGGCGAGATGGAGGACGTCCGCCGGGTCACCATCGTGACCGACAAGACCATGGGCGCCATCGGCTTCGTCCAGAAGGTCACCGACATCCTCAACGGGCGCACCGAGCCGGTGACGATCCAGGTCATCGACAACGTCGAGCCCAACCCGGAGCTGGCCACCGTCCGGGCCGGCGCCGCCGCCATGCGGGACTTCGGGCCGGACACCATCGTGGCCCTCGGCGGCGGCTCGCCGATGGACGCGGCGAAGATCATGTGGCTGATGTACGAGCGGCCCGAGGTCGAGTTCGCGGACACGAAGGAGAAGTTCTTCGACATCCGCAAGCGCGCCTACCGCTTCCCGAAGCTGGGCGAGAAGGCCAAGCTGGTCGCCGTCCCGACCACCTCGGGCACGGGCAGCGAGGTCACTCCGTTCGCGGTCATCTCCGACCCCGAGGCGGCGCAGAAGTACCCGCTCGCGGACTACGCGCTCACCCCGGACGTGGCCATCGTCGACCCGGTCCTCCCGCTGAACCTCCCGCCGACGGTGACCGCCGACTCCGGCTTCGACGCCCTGACCCACGCCACCGAGGCGTACGTCTCGGCCTACGCCAACGACTTCACCGACGGCCAGTGCCTCCAGGCCATCAAGCTGATCTTCGAGAACCTGGAGACCTGCGTGAAGGAGGGCGCCAAGGCGCCCGAGGCCCGCGAGAAGATGCACAACGCGTCCACCATCGCCGGCATGGCCTTCGCCAACGCCTTCCTCGGCCTGGTGCACGCCATGGCCCACACCCTGGGCAACACCTTCCACGTGGCCCACGGACGCACCAACGCCCTGCTGCTGCCGCACGTGATCCGGCACAACGGCACCGTGACCCACAAGGCCGTGCCGTGGCCGAAGGCCGAGGTCTACCGGGCCCCGGAGCGGTTCCAGGAGATCGCCCGTACGCTGGGCCTGCCGGCCGCGACCCCGGAGGAGGGCGTGGAGTCCTACGCCCGCGCGGTCGAGGAACTGCGCGAGAAGTGCGGCATCCCGGCCTCCTTCCAGGCGGAGGGCGTCGACGAGGCGGCCTTCCTGGAGGCCCTGCCGCAGCAGGCGATGAACGCCTACGCCGACCAGTGCGCGCCCGCCAACCCGCGGATGCCGATGATCGACGACATGAAGGCGCTGATGACCCGGGCGTACTACGGGAAGTAGGCGCCCCCGCACGGAAGGGCCCCCGGTCACCGCGACCGGGGGCCCTTCCGCGTGCCCACGACCTAGGGGCGGACCTCGCCGACCTCCGCGGCGATCGGCTCCGCCCCGGGCTTGCGCTTCAGCGAGGACATCACCAGCGTGACGACCGAGCCGACCAGTGCCCAGGAGGAGAGGATCAGCAGGGAGCCGAGGACGTCGTTGCCCTTGAAGTACGCGATCGAGCGGGCCACCCAGGTGCCCGCGCCCGGTGGCAGGGCCGGGCCGATCGCGTTCCAGAACGGCGGCAGCATCGGCAGCGGGAAGGCGCCGCCCGCGCTGGGGTTGCCCGCGACCACGATGAGCAGGATCGCCAGGCCGATGCCGACGATCCCGAAGACCGACTGCAGGGCCAGGGTGGCGGCGCCGACCGCGAAGACCACCAGGGCGCCCAGGCCCCACAGGGCGGCGACGCTGCCGGGCAGGGCGCCCAGGATCGGGCCGACGATGATCGCGCCGCCGAGGCCGCCGAGGACCGAGTAGACCGCGAGCGTCCCGAGCCGGATGACCGCCCGTTCGAGGTTGGCGGGGCGCGAGCCGGCGCTGATCGCCAGGATCGCGGCGCAGATGTACCCGCCGACGCACCAGCCGACGACGAGGTAGAACGCGGAGAGCCCGTCGAAGTCCTTGGGGGAGGCCGGGGCCACGTCGACGGTCCGCACCGCGCGGCCCTGGGCCCCTTCGAGGGTCGTGAACATCTTCTGCAGGGTGGAGGAGAGCACGGTGCCGCCGCCGGAGGCGACGAGCAGGGTGTCCGTGCGGCCCGCCGGGTCGACGATCAGGGCCCCGTCGATGTCCCGGTTCAGGATCTGGTCCCGGGCCGCGTCCGCGCTCGCGACCGTCCGCGGGTCGAGCGGGTCGTCCGGCAGCTTCTCCAGGCGTTCCACCAGCGGGCCCGCGACCGGCTGCGGGGCGACCACGCCGAAGGGGACGTCCCGGGGCTTGGGATCGTGCAGGGCCCCGACGTACGAGGCGATGAACAGCATCTGGAGGGCGAAGACCCCGACGACCAGCAGGGCTGCTCGGGGGGTGACGGCGCTCTTCAGTTCGTCGACGAGGCTCATGCCCCCCAGGCTCGACGGAGAGGGGTGTCGGCGCAGGTGGGACGGGCCCGAACGGGTTATCGCACGGGCGTTCGAAAATGAGCTACGCTGGGACCGAGGGGGGGTGGGAACGTACGTACGAATTCGATGCGGAGGTGTGGCGCATGCCGGGGTTCACGCACCTGCACACCGCGTCGGGCTTCTCCCTGCGCTACGGCGCCTCCCACCCCGCCCGGCTGGCCGAACGCGCCGCGGAGCGGGGCATGGACGCCCTCGCCCTGACCGACCGCGACACCGTCGCCGGCGTCGTCCGCTTCGCCAAGGCCTGCGCGACGGCGGGCGTCCGGCCGCTGTTCGGCGCGGACCTGGCCTACGAGCCGGCCCCCGGCCCGCCGGACGCCGCCGCCACCGCCCGCACCTCCGCGCGGCGCGTCCCCGTACGGGGCGGCGCCTTCGTGGACGAGTCCGCGCCCCGCGCCGTCTTCCTCGCCCGCTCCCGGGCCGGCTGGGCCGAACTCTGCGCGCTCGTCACCGCCGCCCACGCCCGGGCGGGGGAGGGGCCGCCGGTGCTGCCCTGGACGGCCGACGGGCCCGCCGGCCGGGGCGGGGCGGCCGCCGGTGACGGGCTCTTCGTCCTGCTCGGGCCCGCCTCCGACGTCGGGCGCGCCCTCGTCGCCGGCCGCCCCGACCGGGCCGCCCGGCTGCTCGTGCCCTGGCGCGAGCGGTACGGGGACGCCCTGTGCCTGGAGGTCGTCCCGCACGGGCGCGCCGGCACCGGGCCCGGCTCGCTGCGGCTCGCCGCCCGTACCGTCGGCTTCGCCGCCGAGCAGGGCGTCCGGCCGGTGCTCGGCAACGAGGTGCGCTACGCCGACCCCGGCCAGGGCCCGGTCGCCGATGTCCTCGACTCCGCCCGCCGGCTCGTCCCCGTCGACCCCCGCGGCGCCGGGCTCGACGCCGGGGAGGCCTGGCTCAAGGACCCCGACGCCATGCGGGCCGCCGCCGAGCGGACCGTCGAGGCCGCGGGCTTCCGCCGCGAGGCCGCCCACCGGCTCCTGGAGCACACCGCCGCCGTCGCCGCCGGCTGCCTGGTCGACCCCGAGGACGACCTCGGCATGGGCTCCGCGCACTTCCCCGAACCGCACCTGGTCGGCGCCGCCCACCGCACCGCCCAGCGCGTGCTCGCCTCCCGGGCCGCCGCCGGCATGGTCCTGAAGGGGTACGAGAGGCGGCGCGGGTACTGGGACCGGATGCACCGGGAGCTGGACGTCATCGCCCACCACGGCTTCGCCAGCTACTTCCTGACGGTCGCCCAGGTCGTCGACGACGTCCGGGGGATGGGCATCCGGGTGGCCGCCCGCGGCTCCGGCGCCGGGTCCCTCGTCAACCACCTCCTCGGCATCGCCCACGCCGACCCGGTCGAGCACGGCCTGCTGATGGAACGCTTCCTCTCCAAGCGCCGCACCGCCCTCCCCGACATCGACATCGACGTGGAGTCCGCCCGCCGCCTGGAGGTCTACCGGGCGATCCTCGGCCGCTTCGGCGCCGAGCGGGTCGCCACCGTCGCCATGCCCGAGACCTACCGGGTCCGCCACGCGGTGCGGGACGTGGGCGCCGCCCTGTCCATGGACCCCGCCGACACCGACCGGATCGCCAAGGCCTTCCCGCACATCCGCGCCCGGGACGCCCGCGCCGCCCTGGAGGAGCTGCCCGAACTGCGCGGGCTCAAAGCCGAACTCCAGGGGCGCGAGCGCTTCTGGGCCCTGGTCGAGGCGCTCGACGCGCTGCCCCGCGGCATCGCCATGCACCCCTGCGGAGTGCTCCTCTCGGACGCCTCGCTGCTCACCCGCACCCCCGTGATGCCCACCAGTGGCGAGGGCCTCCCCATGGCCCAGTTCGACAAGGAGGACGTCGAGGACCTCGGCCTGCTCAAGCTCGACGTCCTCGGGGTGCGGATGCAGTCCGCGATGGCGCACGCCGTCGCCGAGGTCGGGCGCGCCACCGGCGTCCGCCCGGACATCGACGCCGTCCCGCCCGGCGACCCCGACACCTACCGGCTGATCCGCTCCACCGAGACCCTGGGCTGCTTCCAGATCGAGTCGCCCGGCCAGCGCGACCTGGTGGGCCGGCTCCAGCCGGAGACCTTCCACGACCTCGTCGTCGACATCTCGCTCTTCCGGCCGGGCCCGGTCGCCGCCGACATGGTCCGCCCCTTCATCGAGGCCCGGCACGGCCGCGCGCCCGTCCGCTACCCGCACCCCGACCTGGAGGGGACGCTGAAGGAGACCTATGGCGTCGTCGTCTTCCACGAGCAGATCATCGAGATCGTGAGCATCATGACCGGCTGCGGCCGCGACGAGGCCGACCAGGTGCGCCGCGGGCTCTCCCACCCGGAGTCGCAGGGGCGGATCAGGCTGTGGTTCGCCGAGCGGGCCGGGCACCGGGGGTACGCCGCCGACGTGGTCGCCCGCACCTGGGAGATCGTCGAGGCCTTCGGCTCGTACGGCTTCTGCAAGGCGCACGCGGTGGCCTTCGCCGTGCCGACCTACCAGTCGGCCTGGCTCAAGGCGCACCACCCGGCCGCCTTCTACGCCGGGCTGCTCACCCACGACCCCGGCATGTACCCCAAGCGGCTGCTGCTCGCGGACGCCCGGCGGCGCGGGGTGCCGGTGCTGCCGCTGGACGTGAACCGGTCGGCGGTCGCCCACCGTATCGAACTGGTGTCCGATGGTCCGGCGGTGTGGGGCCTCCGGCTCGGCCTCGCCGACGTCCACGGCATCAGCGAGGCCGAGGGCGCCCGCATCGAGAACGGCCGGCCCTACGCCTCCCTGCTCGACTTCTGGGAGCGGGCCCGCCCGCGCAAACCCGTCGCCGAACGCCTCGCCCAGGTCGGCGCGCTCGACGCCTTCGGCGCCAACCGCCGCGACCTGCTCCTGCACCTGACCGAACTCCACCGCCTCCAGCGCGGCGCCGCCTCCTACGGCGGACAGCTCCCGCTCGCCCAGGGCAACAGGACCGCCCCCGTCGGCCTGCCCGATCTCGACGAGTCCGAACGCCTCAGCGCCGAACTCGGCATCCTCGGCATGGACGCCTCCCGCCACCTCATGGACGACCAGCGGACCTTCCTGCGCGAACTCGGCGTCGTCTCCGCGCAGCGGCTGCGCTCCGCCCGGCACGGCCAGACCGTCCTGGTCGCCGGCGCCAAGGCGGCGACCCAGACCCCGCCGATCCGCTCCGGCAAGCGGGTCATCTTCACCACCCTCGACGACGGCACCGGCCTGGTCGACCTGGCCTTCTTCGACGACTCCCACGAACGCTGCGCCCACACCGTCTTCCACTCCTGGCTGCTGCTCGTCCGGGGCGTGGTGCAGCGGCGCGGCCCGCGCAGCCTCAGCGTGGTCGGCTCCGCCGCCTGGAACCTCGCCGAACTGGCCGAACTGCGCGCGAGCGGCGGCCTGCCGGCGGTCGGCGAGCGCCTGTCCGAACAGCCGGGGGAGCCGTCCCCCGACGGGGCCGACGGCACCGGGGACACCGGACGTCGCATCACGATGTCCACCGGCTACGAGATGAACCCCTGGGCCGACCTCCGGCCCGCCGGGGAGGGCGCCGCGACGCCGGCGCGGAAACTGTGGCACAGCAGCCCGGGGAGCGCCGGATGATCCTCTGCGTACGGTTCCGGCTCGCACCGACGGGGGAGGTGATGCTCCCCCGTCTCGTCGAGCTGCTGACGGAGTTCACCCCCGTCGTCGAGGCGACCCCGCCCGGCGAGGCGCTCGCCGACGTCCGCGGCGCACTGCGCTACTTCGGCTGGAGCCCGGCCGAACTCGCCTCGGTGATCCGGGTCAGGGCGCTCGCCCTGTACGGGGTGGACTGCGTCATCGGCGCCGGGCCCAACCCCATGCTGGCCCGGATGGCGGCCCGCGAGGCCCGGCCCGGCGTCACCCTGGTCGTCGAGGACCCGGCGGAGTTCCTGCGGGACCGCCCGGTCGTCGCGCTCGACGGCGTCGGCCGCGCCACCGCCCGGACCCTCTGCGGCTACGGCCTCGACTCGGTCGGCCGGGTCGCCGACGCGCCGCTCGCCGTGCTCCAGCGGCTCGTCGGCGCGAAGGCCGGCCGCGAGCTGTGGGAGCGGGCCCGGGGCGTCGACCGCACCCCCGTCGTCCCCGGCGAGCCCTCCCGGTCCCTCGCCGCCGAACGCTCCTTCCCGCACGACGAACTGGACCCGGCCGAGCAGCGCAGGGCCCTGCTCTCGCTCACCGAGGAGCTGGGCGCCCGGATGCGTACGGAGGGGCAGGTGTGCCGCTCCCTCGCGGTCACCGTGCGGTACGCCGACCGCAGCACGTCCGCCAGGACCCGCACCCTGCGCGAACCGACCGCCCACTCCGCGGAGCTGACCGCCCTCGCGTACGCGGTGCACGCCTCCTTCGGCCTCCAGCGGGCCCGGGTCCGGGGGATCGCCCTGCGCGCCGAGGGGCTGGGGCCGGCCGAGGCGGCCGCGCACCAGCTGACCTTCGACCCGGCGGACGACAAGGCCCGCCGGATCGAGGCGGTGGCGGACCGGGCGAGGGCGAGGTTCGGCCCGCGGGCGGTGCTGCCGGGCACGCTCGCGGCCTGAGAGACCTCGGGCGCGGGGCACCCGGCGGGGACACGCCAGTTTTTACCGACGCGTAACTTCCCAGTCGACGCTACCCGTGCGTAGCTTGACGGAAGCGCATCCCCACTTGTGGTCCGGACCGCAGGGCGTACAGCAACGCACCCTTCGAGTTTCCCCTTGAGCCGCAAGGAGACCGCCCGATGCTGCCCCGGACCCCCCGCACCCCCCGGCCCCTCTGGAAGCACGCCCTCAGAACCCTGGCCGTGCTCCTGCTGACCGCCGCCGCCACCCTCGCCCCCACCGCCGCCGCGCAGGCCGGCACGGCCCCCAGCAGGGGCTGGAACGACTTCTCCTGCAAGCCCTCGGCCGCGCACCCCCGCCCCGTCGTCCTCGTCCACGGCACCTTCGGCAACGCCGTCGACAACTGGCTGGGCCTGGCGCCGTACCTGGTCGACCGCGGGTACTGCGTCTTCTCCCTCGACTACGGGCAGCTGCCCGGCGTGCCGTTCTTCCACGGCCTCGGCCCCGTCGACAAGTCCGCCGAACAGCTCGACGCGTACGTCGACCGGGTCCTCGCCGCCACCGGCGCCGCCGAGGCCGACCTCGTCGGGCACTCGCAGGGCGGCATGATGCCCCGCTACTACCTGAAGTTCCTCGGCGGCGCGGCGAAGGTCAACGCGCTCGTCGGCATCGCGCCGGACAACCACGGCACCACCCTCAACGGCCTCACCAAGCTGCTGCCGTACTTCCCGGGCGCCGAGGACCTGCTGTCCGCGTCGACCCCGGGACTCGCCGACCAGATCGCCGGCTCGCCGCTGCTCACCAAGCTCAACGCGGGCGGCGACACCGTGCCCGGCGTGCGCTACACGGTCATCGCGACCCGGTACGACGAGGTCGTCACCCCGTACCGCTCCGGCTTCCTCAGCGGACCGGACGTCGACAACATCGTGCTCCAGGACCTGTGCGCCCTCGACCTGTCGGAGCACGTGGCGATCGGCACCGTGGACCGGGTCGTCATGCACGAGGTGAACAACGCCCTCGACCCGGCCCACGCGACCCCGACCACCTGCCTCTCCGCGATCGGCTGAAGCATCGGCTCACCGATCGGCGCACAGGTCGGCCGACGTGTCGGCTAACGCGCCGACCGACGGCGGGCCGTGGCGAACAGCACGGCCGCTCCGGCCCCCAGGACGACGGCGCCGCCCACCGCCAGATAGGTCGTGGCGGCGTCGCCGCCGGTCTCGGCCAGCTCGACCCCGCCGGACCCGGACGTGCTGCCGGACCCGGCGGGCCCGCCGGACCCCGACCCGGCGGAGCCGGACTCGGCCCCGGACGCCGGCGCGGAGGTGGCCGGCGCCGGGGAGGCGGGCGCCTGGGACGTGGGCGCGGCCGAGTTCGAGGCGTGCCCACCGTGCCCGGAGTGCCCGCCCGTCGGAGCGTCGGTGGGCGCGGCGGCGGTCGGCGCGGCGGGCCCCTTCGAGCCGGTGTCCGCCCCGAACACCACGTCCGAGCAGGTGTAGAACGCCTCGGGGGAGTCGGACCGCTGCCAGATCGAGTAGATCAGGTGCCGCCCCGACTTCTTCGGCACGGTGCCCTTGAACACGTAGTCGCCGTTCACCATGCCCGGGTCGGTGACCGTGACGAACGGCTTCGCCTCCAGGTCCGACCACTTCAGCGGCTTGGCCGGGTCGTACCCGTCCTTCGTCACGTACAGCTCGAACGAGCCCTTGTGCGGGGCGGTCCCCTTGTAGTGGAAGGTGTGCTCGCCGGACGCCATCTTGCTGGCCGGCCAGTCCGCCCGCGCGAGGTCGAGCCCCCGGTAGGTGGCGTTGCCTGCGCTGCACAGCTTCCCGTCCGGAATGATCTGCTTGCTCCGTCCGCCGGCGTTCGCGATGTTCACCCCGTTCCAGTCGTACAGCGGCTGCGTCCCGCCGGCCGCCACCACCGCCTTGCACGCCGCCGACTCGGGACTCTCCGGCCCCTCCGCGTAGCAGGCCGCGACCCGGCTCACCGGGTCGGTCATCGACCCGTGCGCGAAGGCGGGCCCGGCGCCGAGCCCGGCCAGCGCCAGGACGGCGGAAGCGGTGACGACCGGGACGGCGGCCGTACGGAGAGAGGTCATGGGGGGACAACTCCTTCACGAGGGTGAGGGTGTGGGGGGTTGTCGAGCAAACTAGCCCTCGGAAAAGGGTGTTCAGGGGCTCAGGAGGGTCTTCGGGCGATCCTTATGGTCGTGTTAAGGGGCTTCTAAGCGGGGCCACAGAAAAGGCTCCGGCGTCAGCCCAGACGGCGGTAGCGGCGCTCGGGGCGTCCGGTCCCGCCGTAGCGGAGGGTGATCTCGGCGCGGCCGGTCTGCGCGAAGTACTCCAGGTAGCGGCGGGCGCTCACCCGCGACAGCGAGCCCGCCTCGGCGCACTCCGTGGCCGACAGGCCCTCCGGGTGGGCGCGCAGGATCGTGTCGACCAGCTCCGCGGTCGGGGCGGCCAGGCCCTTGGGGAGCTCGCGGGAGCCGCGCGGGCGGGTGCCGAAGATCTGGTCCACGTCCTCCTGGCGCGCCTCCGCCGCCGACAGTTCGTCGAGGCGGCTGCGGAGCAGGGCCACGTGCCGCAACTGCTCCTGGAGCGCAGCCTGGTTGAACGGCTTGATGAGGTAGTGCAGGGCCCCCGCGCGCAGCGCCGCCCGGATCGTGTCCACGTCCCGCGCGGCCGTGATGAACAGCGCGTCCGTCGCCATCCCCGAGGCCCGCAGCTCCCGCAGCACCGCGATCCCGTCCATGTCGGGCAGGAAGATGTCGAGCAGCAGCAGATCGGGACGGAGCGCGTGCGCGGCACGCAGCGCCTCGGCGCCGCCGTGGGCGACCCCCACGACGGAGAAGCCCGGCACCGCCGACACGTAGCGGCAGTGCAGCTTGGCCACCATGAAGTCGTCGTCGACCACCAGCACCTTCGTCACGCGGCCAACGTAGGGCGCGACCACAAGGACCACAACGTCCGTTGGTTGCGGAAGCGAGACAGCTTCTTCACGCGCAGGCAACATGTGGGCCACCTCACACCCCCATTCCTCCCTAGAGAGAGGCGGCTCCCGTGCGGCTCAGCACTCCCCTCGCCCTGTTCGGGGCGGCGCTGCTCGTGCTCGTGGGACCGCCGCTGCTCAGCACCGGCAGCGGCTCCGACACCGGCACCCGGATACCCGGCCTGCGCTTCATGGTCCCCAACACGCCCGGCGGCGGCTACGACATCACCGCCCGCACCGCGGCCAAGAACGCCGAGGAGGCCGGACTCACCACCGACATCGAGGTCTTCAACCTGCCCGGCGCGGGCGGCACCGTCGGCCTCACCCGGCTCGTCGGCGAACACGGCAACGGCCGGATCGCCATGTCCATGGGCCTCGGCGTCGTCGGCGCCGTCCACACCAACAAGACGCCGAAGACCCTCGCCGACACCACCCCGATCGCCCGGCTCACCATGGAGCAGGACATCGTCGTGGTCGGCAAGGACTCCCCGTACAAGACCATCCAGGACCTGCTGACCGCCTGGAAGAAGGACCCCGGCAAGCTGCCCGTAGGCGGCGGCTCCTCGCCCGGCGGCCCCGACCACCTCGCGCCCATGCTGATGGCCCAGGCCGCCGGCATCCCGCCGAAGGACGTCAACTACGTCCCCTTCGACGGCGGCGGCGAGCTGCTCGCCTCCATCCTCGGCGAGAAGGTCGCCTTCGGCGTCTCCGGCGTCGGCGAGTACCTCGACCAGATCAAGGCCGGCGAGCTGCGCCTGCTCGCCGTCACCGGCGCCCAGCGGGTCCCCGGACTCGACGCGCCCACCCTCCGCGAGGCCGGACTCGACACCGAGTTCATCAACTGGCGCGGCATCGTCGCCCCGCCCGGCCTCTCCGACGCCGAACGCGACAAGCTGGTCGTCCTCGTCACCAAGCTGCACGAGTCCCCGCAGTGGCGCGAGTCCCTGAAGACCCACGGCTGGAACGACGCCTTCCTGCCGGGCGACGAGTTCGGCACCTTCCTCGCCGAGCAGGACCGCCGCGTCGCCTCCGTACTGAAGGAGCTGGGACTGTGACCACCACGACCCCCACCGACACGCCGGGCACCCCCGACACCGCCGCCGAGCGCCCGTCCTGGCTGCGCGACCACTCCGAACTCGGCGTCAGCCTCATCCTGCTGCTCCTCGGCGGCCTCGTCCTCACCGACGCCCTCACCATGACCGTCGACGTCGCCCAGCGCGGCCCCGTCGGCCCCCGCACCGTCCCCCTCGTCGTCGGCGCCGGACTGCTCCTCGTCGCCGTCCTCCTCGCCGTCGACGTCCTGCGCGGCGGCCGCGGCGAGGCCGAGGGGGGCGAGGACGTCGACCTGTCCGAGCCCGGCGACTGGCGCACCGTCCTCCTGCTCGCCGGCGTCTTCCTCGGCTTCGCCGCCCTCATCGGCCCGGCCGGCTTCCCCCTCGCCGGCGCCCTGCTCTTCTGGGGCTCGGCCTACGCCCTCGGCAGCCGCCACCTGCCCCGCGACCCGCTGATCGCCGCCGCCCTCTCCCTGCTCACCTACGTCGTCTTCGACACGCTGCTCGGCGTCCCGCTGCCCGGCGGCCCGCTGATGGGAGTGCTCTGACCCATGGACTCGCTGAACTCCCTCCTCGACGGCTTCGGCACCGCGCTGACCCCCGTCAACCTGCTCTGGGCCGCCCTCGGCGTCCTCCTCGGCACCGCCATCGGCGTCCTGCCCGGCATCGGCCCCGCCATGGCCGTCGCCCTGCTGCTCCCCGTGACCTACGGGCTGGAGCCCACCGGCGCGTTCATCATGTTCGCCGGCATCTACTACGGCGCCATGTTCGGCGGCTCCACCACCTCCATCCTGCTCAACACGCCGGGGGAGAGCGCGGCCGTCGTCGCCGCCATCGAGGGCAACCCGATGGCCAAGTCGGGCCGCGGCGCCCAGGCCCTCGCCGCCGCGGCCATCGGACACTTCGCCGGCGGCATGACCGGCACGATCCTGCTGGTGCTCCTCGCCCCGGTCGTCGCCGCGCTCGCCGTCGACATCGGCGCCCCCGACTACTTCGCCATCATGGTCCTCGCCTTCATCGCGGTGACCTCCGTCCTCGGCTCCTCCCGCATCCGCGGCCTCGCCTCCCTGCTCATCGGCCTCACCCTCGGCCTGGTCGGCCTCGACCAGATGACCGGCCAGCAGCGCCTCACCTACGGCTCGCTCCAGCTCGCCGACGGCATCGACGTCGTCATCGTCGCGGTCGGCCTCTTCGCCATCGGCGAGGCCCTGTGGGTCGCCGCCCACCTGCGCCGCGGCACCGGCGAGGCGATCCCCGTCGGACGCCCCTGGCTCGGCCGCGACGACGTGAGGCGCACCTGGAAGGCCTGGCTGCGCGGCCCGTTCATCGGCTTCCCGTTCGGCGCGATCCCGGCCGGCGGCGCCGAGATCCCGACCTTCCTGTCGTACGTGACGGAGAAGCGCCTGTCGAAGCACAAGGACCAGTTCGGCAAGGGCGCCATCGAGGGCGTCGCGGGCCCCGAGTCCGCCGCCTCCGCCTCCGCCGCCGGCACCCTGGTCTCCATGCTCACCCTGGGCCTGCCGACGACCGCCGTCGCCGCCGTGATGCTCGCCGCCTTCCAGCAGTACGGGATCCAGCCCGGCCCGCTGCTCTTCGAACGCGAACCCGAGCTGGTCTGGGGCCTGATCGCCTCGCTCTTCGTCGGCATGGTGCTGCTGCTCGCGCTCAACCTGCCGCTCGCCCCGGTCTGGGCGAAGCTGCTGCGCATCCCCCGCCCGTACCTCTACGCCGGCATCCTGTTCTTCGCCGCCGTCGGCGCGTACGCGGTCGGCGGCGAGGCCCTCGACCTGGTGATCCTGCTGGTCATCGGCCTCATCGGCTTCGGCATGCGGCGCTACGGACTGCCCGTCCTGCCCGCCGTGATCGGCGTCATCCTCGGCCCGGCCGCCGAACAGCAGCTGCGCCGCGCGCTGCAGATCAGCGACGGCTCCGTCACCGGCCTGGTGAACACCCCGTTCTCGGTGACCGTCTACGCGGTGGTGCTGCTCCTGCTGGCCTGGCCGCTGGTGCGGAAGACGATCAACCGCCGCCGTACCGTGTCGGTATGACGCCTGACCGTACGACGAACGACGCGCCCCGCCCCGCGGACGCCGCCGACGTGCCCGCCGTGAAGGCCGTGATCGACGCGGCCTTCCACCACTACATCGAGCGGATCGGTCTCGTACCGGCCCCGATGGAGGAGGACCACGCGGCGAACGTGGCGGCGGGGCGCGTCTTCGTCGCGGGCGAGCCCGTGGCCGGGCTCGTCGTCGTGATCCCGGAGGCGGACCACCTCTACCTCGACACCGTCGCCGTCCACCCGGACGCCCAGGGCACCGGCCTCGGCCGCGCCCTGATGGGCTGGGTCGAGGACCGGGCCCGCGCCCTCGGGCTGCCCGAGGTGCGGCTGCTCACCAACGCGATGATGTGGGAGAACCGGAAGTTGTACGAGCGGTACGGCTACGAGGTCGTCGAACGGCGTCTTGACGGACCGTACGACCGTATTCACTACCGAAAGACGGTGGCGGTCGACCCGGCGCACAACTCGCCCCCGAAGGGGTGAGTTTCGGACAACGGGCGGCTTGATCCGATATCCCTGGCGGGCAGTTCCCACCCCGACTCCCCCCCCCATGCCCCGAAGGGACCCCCAACCCATGCGCGCTCGCCTCGCCGTCGCCGCCGGTGCCCTGCTCGCCCTCACCGCCGTCCCGGCCGCCACCGCCCACGCCGGGCCCGCCGACGCCGTCGCCGTCGACCCGCAGGGCACGATCGGTGCCGACGGCACGGTCAGCCTCTCCGGCGCCTACCGCTGCACCGACGACAGCGCGGGCCCCGTCTTCGTCGGCTCGACGCTCGTCCAGGGCGAGCACTCCGCCGGGATCGGCGGCACCCAGGCCGTCTGCGACGGGCAGGTCCACACGTGGACCAACAGCGCCGTCGTGAAGGACCCCGCCTACCGGCCGGGCGAGGCCCGGGTGGAGGCCTCCCTCATGCAACTGGCCCCCGCCGACCCGCTGGGGCTGCCGCTGCCCGAGTTCCTGGCCGAGGAGGAGCGGGACATCACCCTGCGCTAGAACGGGCGGTGCCGGGCGGGGGTCCGGCCGGGCGGGGGCCCGCCCCGTCAGCCCTCCCCGCCCAGCAGCTCCACCAGCCCGTCGCGGCCCAGCGCGTCCAGCTCGTCGAGGGCGCGCACGGCCCGTCCGGCCGCCTCCGGGTCGGCGGCGGCCAGGCCGCTCGCCGCGAACTCGTCCTCGTCCAGCCGCAGCACCTCGCCGCCGTCCGCCGACACCCACAGGTCCAGGTCCAGGTCCTCGACCAGCACCTCGGACCCGTCGGCGGCCACCACGGCGGGCCGGGTCACGTCGCAGTACCAGCCCTTGAGCGTGCCGTCGCCGGACCGGACCTCCTTCACCGCGTACCAGCGGTCCCGCCAGTAGTGCTCGGTGAAGACGTCACCCGGCTCGAAGCGCACGAAGCCGAAGTCCCGGACGCCCTCGGCCGCCCAGGGCGCCCGGACGGTCAGCCGGACCCCGTCGTCGGTCAGCAGCTCCGCCGGGTAGCGGATCTTCGTCCGCCCCGCCTTCACCAGGGCGATCTCAACCGGCCGTGCGGACATGACGGACCTCCTTCGCGCCGACCTCGTACCCGAACCACGTGTTGATGGCCAGCATCGGCCCGTTCCCGGTGTCGTTGCCGGTGAAGGCCTCCGTGCAGCCCGCCGCCCGCGCCAGGTGCAGGGCGTGGTTCTTCGCCAGCTTGGCCAGCCCCCGGCCCCGGAACTCCGGCGCCGTGCCGGTCATCCCCGACCCGAAGCGGCCGAGCCCGTCGGTCTGGGCCGCGGTGAACGCCGCCGGGCGCCCGTCGACCAGCGCCACCGTGGTCAGCTCGCGGTCGAGCAGCGGGTGGTTCCAGGTGGACTCCAGCCAGTGCGCGTAGTCGGTCAGCTCGGCGGCGACGTCGCCCGGCTCGTCGGCCGTGGTCAGCGCGTCCAGCTCGAACAGCGGGCGCGGATCGGCGGCGAAGGCCGTCGCCTGGCGCAGCTCGACCCCGGCGGGGAGCTCCCGCAGCGGCGGCAGTTCGGCGGTGGTCAGGTCGAGGCGCAGGAAGTAGGCGGAGCGGCTGGCCGCGTAGCCGTGCCGCCCGGCGAAGGCGCGGTTCGCCGGCTCGTCCAGGACCCAGCTGTAGAACGTGCTCGCCCCCGCCGAGGCCAGGTGCTCCTCGGCGGCCCGCAGCAGCAGCGCGCCGGCGCCGCGCCCGCGGTGCGCGGGGTGGACGTAGACGTTGACGTTGCCGATGCCCGGCTCGGGGGACTCGTGCGCGAGCGACACCTGGGCCGTGCCGACGATCTCCCCGTCGGCCTCGGCGACCAGCGGCCGCTGGTGCGCGTCGGGATGGGCGTGCGCCCAGTCGAAGGCCACCTGGGCGCCGGTGGCGAGCATGAAGGGGAGGGCGGCGCGCCGGACCCGGGCGAAGCCCTCGGCGTCCTCGGGGAGCTCGGGCCGTACATCGCGGACGATCACAGTCATGCTGCCGCACGCTATGCGGCGGCCGCGTCCGGCCGCCTCCCATTTTCCCGTCGGCCGGGTGCACAATCGGGCGGGTGACGCTTCGAATCAGCGTGGACCAGCACTCCACCACCGCCCCGTACGAACAGCTCCGCGCCCAGATCTCGGAGAGCGCCCGCTCCGGGGAGCTGCCCGTGGGGTACAAGCTTCCGACGGTACGGGGCCTCGCGGAGGATCTCGGGCTCGCGGCGAACACGGTCGCCAAGGCGTACAAGGCGCTGGAGGCGGACGGGGTGATCGAGACCCGCGGCCGCAACGGCACCTTCGTCGCGGCGGCCTCCGACGCGGCCTCCCGCCTCGCCGCCACCGCCGCGGCGGCCTACGCGACGGAGGCGCTCCGGCTGGGGCTGACGAGGGAGGGGGCGGAGGCGGCGGTCGCCGAGGCGATCCGGGCGACGTACGACGACTGATCCGTCCGCCGCCGCGGTTCACGGGAGGGCGGCGCCCCGAGGCCGTGTCCTTCGGATCGGGCCGGGCCCGAAGGACACGGCCTAGAGGTACAACCCCGCCTCGGCGGCGCGCTGCTCCGGCATGCCCACCGCCGAGATGCCGCGCCGCAGCGCGAACAGCTCCGCGAGCGTCGAGCCGTCCTGGCCGACGCCCTCCTCGCGCCCCAGCCAGGCCACCGACTCGGCGCGGGTCAGCGGGCCCACCTCGATCCGGGCCAGGCAGCGGCCGGGGCGGACCACGGCGGGGTGGAGGCGCTCCAGGTCCTCGTTGGTGGTGACGCCGACGAGGACGTTGCGGCCCTGGCCGAGCAGACCGTCCGTCAGGTTGAGGAGCCGGGAGAGGGCCTGGCCGGCCGTGTGCTTGGCCTCGCCGCGGATCAGCTCGTCGCAGTCCTCCAGGAGCAGCAGCCGCCAGCGGCCCTTCGCGGTGCCCTCGTCCTCGCCGATCGCGATGTCCATCAGATAGCCGACGTCGCTGAACAGGCGCTCCGGATCGAGGACGCAGTCGACCTGGCACCAGTCGCGCCAGGACCGGGCGAGGGTCCGCAGCGCGGAGGTCTTGCCGGTGCCGGGCGGGCCGTGGAGCAGCAGCAGCCGGCCGGTGATGTCCTCGGGGGTGACGGCCATCAGCCGGTCCATCGCCCCGGCGACGGGCGCCGTGTAGTTGGGGCGGATCTCGTCCCAGGTGCCCGCGCCGATCTGCCGCGTGGTCCGATGCGGGCCGCGCCGGGGCGACACGTACCAGAAGCCCATGGTCACGTTCTCGGGCTGCGGTTCGGGCTCGTCCGCGGCCCCGTCCGTCGCCTCTTTGAGCACCCGCTCGGCGAGTTCGGCGTCGGTCGCGGTGACGGTGACGTCCGCGCCCCGGCTCCAGCGGGAGACGAGCAGCGTCCAGCCCTCGCCCTCGGCGAGGAGCGCGCTGCGGTCGTCGTCCTTCGCCGCCCGGAGCAGTCGCGCGCCGCCGGGCAGCAGGGTGGCGGCGGGCTTCACCCGGTCCAGGGTGGTGCTCAGGGCGTGCGGCTGCTCCCCGGTCGCGAAGCGTCCCAGGAACAGCGCGTCGACGACGTCCGACGGCGAGTCGCTGTCGTCGACGTTCAGCCGGATCGGCAGCGAGCGCTCGGGCGGCGTCCCGGACGGTTCCACGGCCGATTCCCCCGCGCCCTGGCCTTGGTTGGCAGACATGGCGCCCATGATCCGGCAACCGGGCATTCCGTGCACGGGGTTTTGAACGGGACGTTCCGCGGGGTCGCCCGGTGGGCCCAGTGACCTCGCGTCACCTGGCCTGATCTCGATGGTTTCTGAAGGTAAGTCATGGGTAATCGGCCACGACTTTTGGCATGGACACTTCCAGCGCGCCGGATCCGCTGCTACTACCTGGTAACGCAGAGATCCTGCTACAGGAGGTCCCATGAAACTGTCCCGTTTTACGGCTTTCACCTCTTCGCTCCTGCTCGGTGCCGTCCTCGCCCTCACCGGGGCGGGAGCCGCGCAGGCCGCCGAGTCCGCCGCCCTCGACTACGTGGCGCTGGGCGACTCGTACTCCTCGGGCGTCGGCTCCGGGAGCTACGACAGCGCGAGCGGCGACTGCAAGCGCTCCACCAAGGCCTACCCGGTCCTCTGGAAGAACGCGAACGCCCCTTCCTCCTTCGCGTTCACCGCTTGCTCGGGCGCTCGAACGGGTGATGTCACGGCCAATCAGCTCGGACCGCTCTCCACCGCCACCGACCTGGTCTCCGTCACGATCGGAGGCAATGACGCCGGTTTCGCCGACGTCATGACCACCTGCGTCCTCCAGTCCGAGGCGACCTGTATCAACCGCGTGAATCAGGCCAAGGGCTACGTCGACTCCACGCTGCCCGGGAACCTCGACTCGGTGTACTCGGCGATCCGCAACAAGGCCCCCAACGCCCGCGTCGTGGTGCTCGGCTACCCGCGCTTCTACCAGCTCAACGGCACCTGCGTGGCCGGCCTGAGCGAGAACGAGCGGCGCGCCATCAACGACGCCTCGGACTACCTCAACGCGGCCACCGCCAAGAGAGCCGCGAACCACGGCTTCACCTTCGCGAGCGTCGTCCCCGCCTTCACCGGGCACGAGATCTGCTCCTCGGGCACGGCCTGGCTGCACAGCGTCAACTGGCTGAACATCGGCGAGTCGTACCACCCGACCGCGGCCGGCCAGTCCGGCGGATACCTGCCCAGCTTCAGGAACGCGGTGTAGGACCCGGCGCGGGAGTACCGGCCGAGGTCGTGGCCGGCGGACCCGTGGGAGTGGTGGCCCCGCCCGTCGGGGTCACCTTCTCGCACGTCACCGAGAAGGCCACCAGCTCCGACCGCGCCTCCACCGGCGAGCGCACCTCCACCCCGATCCGGTCCTCCAGCGTCCCGTCCGGCCGGTACCCCGCCTGGACCCGGGTGACCTGCCGCTCGGCCGGGCCGCCCGCCGCGAACTCCAGCGTCCGCCAGGCCGCGTCCTGGCCCTCGCCGCTCTCGGTGATCCAGCGGTACGACACGGTGGCGGGCGTCCCGCCCACCGTGAACGTCGCCGTGAAGGCCGGCGCCTGCTCCCGCGGCGGCGGACAGGCGCCCTCGTAACTCGCCCGGTCCGCCCGCACGGACACCACCACCGAGGTCGCGGGCGTGCTCGACGAGCTGGTCGGCGGCGTGGTGGCGGGGGTGGTCGGCGGCGTGGTCGTCGGGGCCTCCGTGGTGGGGGCGCTCGTCGTGCCGGGCGGGGCGGGCGGGGGAGCGGGGCCGTCGTCGCGCAGCAGCGCGTACGTCAGCCCGCCGCCCACCAGGAGCAGCGCGGCGATCCCCGCGACGAGCGCCGCGCGCCCGCGCCGCCGCTCCCCGGAGCCGGGCCGCGGACCGTCGGGCGCGGGCAGCGGGGTGGTCGCGGGACCCGACGGTCCGTGCGGGCCGCCGGAGCCGCCCGACCCGCCGCCGGGACCGCCCGGGCCCTCCGGGAGCGGGGCCGGGAAGGGGCCGTACGTCTCCGCCCGCGTCGGTCCGGCGCTCGGGGTGCCGCCCGCGCCGATCACGCGCAGCCGCTCCTCGGCTTCCTCGGCGGACATCCGCCGCTCCGGGTCCTTGCGCAGCAGCCCCTCGATCACCGGAGCGAGCGCCCCCGCCCGCTCCGGCGGGGCGGGCTCCTCGTCCACGACCGCGCGCAGGGTGTCGAGCGCGGTGCCCCGCCGGAACGGCGAGGCCCCCTCGACGGCGGCGTACAGAAGCACTCCGAGCGACCACAGGTCCGCCGCGAGCCCCGGCGTGCGCCCCATCGCGCGTTCCGGCGCGAGGTATTCGGGGGAGCCGATGAGCTCGCCGGTCATGGTGAGCGGGGAGGTGCCCGCGACCGCCGCGATGCCGAAGTCGGTGAGCACCACCCGGCCGTCGTTGGCGAGCAGCACGTTGGCCGGCTTGACGTCCCGGTGCAGCACCCCGGCCCCGTGCGCGGCGCGCAGCGCGGCGAGCACGTCGGCGCCGATCAGCGCGGCCCGCCGGGGCGGCAGCGGCCCCTCGGCCTCCAGGGTCTCGGCGAGGGTGAGGCCGCGGACCAGCTCCATCACGATCCAGGGGCGGCCGTCCTCGGTGACCACGTCGTACACCGTGACCGCGCTCCGGTGCGACACCCGCGCGGCGGCCCACGCCTCGCGCTCCAGGCGGGCGTAGAGCCGCTCCCGGTCCTCGGCCGGCAGGCCGGCCGGGGCGCGCACCTCCTTGACCGCCACCTCGCGGCCCAGGACCTCGTCCCGGGCCCGCCAGACGGTGCCCATCCCGCCCTCGCCGAGCACGTCCAGGAGCCGGTACCGACCCGCGATCACCGTCATCCCCCCACGGTAGCCGAGCCCCGGCGCCTTGTGGTGGTGGAGATCACACCCGGCCGAGCGGGCCCTCGCGGGGACCCGGCGTGCAGGATGGTTCGTGACGGTTCGACAGGCGTTCGACCGCTGTCCAACTCACCCTGGAATCAGACGGATTCGGACAGTGATCGTCAACCCCCGTACACAAGCGGTGAATCCTGCGGCCGGAATACACGGGTGTCGTAGCGGGGCGATAGGGTTAACCTGCCCGGGCCGGGTGCCCTCGTACGGGTGGGGAGTGACATGGAACAGATAGCAATGCGCAGCAGGCCGCGTGTGCCTGCCATCACCTGCGGGAGCAGTGCGACCAGCTCGCGACTCGACCGCCATCTCGCGGTGCTCGGCGGTCCCGCCGTGCCCCAGCGCGAAGCGGCCGAGGCGACGCTGCTGATGCGGGAGCTGACGGCACGTGAGGTGCCGGTGCACGGTCATCGCAGCAGGAGCTCGCGGGTCTCGCTCTTCGCCCCGCTGCGCCGGCTGCGCCGATCCCTCTTCGGCAACCACAGCTGACGGACCGTCCGGACCCCCGGACCGTTCGCGCCCTCCGGACCGTTCGGGCCGGGCTCCCGCGTACCCCGACGCATCGCTCCCGCCCGCTCCGCTCGGCCGACGGCTCACCCCCGACCGCTCGTTCCCGACACCCCGCCGGACGTGTCCCCGCCCGTCCGGCGCTTCACCCCGTCCGCGTCCGGCCCGTCGGGCCTCAGCCGCGGGCGTGGCGCCTGACCGCCGCCGGTGCGGCGAGCGCGATCAGCGCCAGTGACCAGAGCAGCGCCCCGGCCACCGGGTGCGCCACCGGCCAGGCCGCTTCCGTCGGCGCGGACGCGTTCCCGAACAGCTCCCGGACCGCCGTCGTCACCGCCGAGACGGGGTTCCACTCGGCGACCGTGCGCAGCCAGTCCGGCATGCCGTCCGTCGGGATGTACGCGTTGGACAGCAGCGGCAGCATGAAGGCGGCGCTGCCCAGCTGACCGGCCGCCTCCTCGCTGCGCGAGACGAGCCCGAGCAGGATGCCCACCCAGGTCGCGGCGGAGCGGAAGAGCAGCAACAGGCCCACGGCGCCCAGCGCCTCCAGGGCGGTGCCCTCGATCCGCCAGCCCATCGCGAGGCCCACCAGGAGCAGCGGGACCATGCCCACCGCGCTCGTGACCAGGTCGGCGAGCACCTGCCCGAGCGGCACGGCGGCCCGGTCGACCGGCAGGGTGCGCAGCCGGTCCGTCACGCCCCGGTGGGTGTCCTGGGCCGCCTGGAACATGCCGGTCATCACGCCGTTCGCCGCCGTCGCCACCAGCAGCCCCGGGACCAGGTAGGCCCGGTAGTCGGCACCCGGCATGGCGAGCGCGCCGCCGAAGACGTACCCGAAGAACAACAGGAAGACGATCGGCATGGTCTGCGTCATGACCGTGATCGCGGGGGCGTGCCGGATCCGCAGGAGATGGCGGCCGAGCAGCGCGGTGCCGTCGTGGACGAGGGAGCTCATGCGGCGGCCTCCTGGGGCGCGGGGCGGGGTGCGCGACCGGTGAGGCGCAGGAACACCTCGTCGAGGGTGGGCGGCCGCAGCGAGGCGTCGACCAGGGGGATCCCGGCCGCGTCGGCCTCGCGCACGAGCCGGGGCAGGGTGAGCGTGCGGTCCGTGGTGACCGCCCCGACGGCGTTGCGCCCGGCGTCCAGGACCGGCGCGGAGCCGGTGAGCCGGTCGAGCACTCCGGCGGCGGCCTCCAGGGCCGATGCGTGGGCCACCACGAGCTCGGCGTGACTGCCGATGAGCGCCTTGAGTTCGGCCGGGGTGCCGCGGTGGGCGGCCCGGCCCTCGTCGACCAGGACGACCTCGTCGGCGAGCTGGTCGGCCTCCTCCAGGTACTGGGTGGTCAGCAGCACCGTCGTGCCCCGGGACGCCAACCCCCGTACGGCGTCCCAGATCTCGCCCCGGCTGTGCGGATCGAGCCCGGTCGTCGGCTCGTCCAGGAAGAGCACGCGCGGCCGGACGATCAGGCTCGCCGCCAGGTCGAGGCGCCGGCGCATGCCGCCCGAGTAGGTGCGGGCGGGCCGCCCGGCCGCCTCGGCGAGCCCGAAGCGTTCCAGGAGCTCGTCGGCGCGGGAGCGCGGGGCGCGCAGCAGCCGGGCGAAGAGGCGCAGGTTCTCGGCCCCGGTGAGGTCGCCGTCGACGGAGGTGTGCTGGCCGGCGACGGCGATCCGCTCGCGCACCCCGGCGGCGTCCCGGACCACGTCGCGCCCGGCCACCCGGGCGCTGCCGGCGTCGGGGGCGGTCAGGGTGGTGAGCACCCGCACCGCCGTGGTCTTGCCCGCCCCGTTGGGGCCGAGGACCCCGCAGACGGTGCCCTCGGGGACGGCCAGGTCGAGCCCGCGCAGGGCGTGGACCTCGCCGTACCGCTTCTGCAGACCCTCACTAAGTACAGCGTACGTAGTTGTCATGTGGCCGACCCTAGCGCACTACGTACGGTGTACGTAACAGGGTGGGCGCGGACGCGTCACTACGATGGGGCGACGAGGTGATGAGCGATGGCGGGCCGAGCGGCCGAACCCGAAGTGATCTGGGCGCGCCCCGAGCGCACGGGCCGAGGCCCGAGACCGGCCTACAGCCGGGGCGACATCGCGGCCGCGGCCGTCCGCATCGCCGACGCCGACGGCATCGACGCCGTCTCCATGCGCCGGGTCGCCGCCGAACTCGGCTGCGGCACCATGTCGCTGTACAACTACGTGCCGCGCAAGGAGGACCTGTACGAGCTGATGGTCGACGCGGCGAGCGCGGAGTACGAGCTGCCCGACGCGCCCAGCGGCGACTGGCGGGCGGACATGACCGGCCTCGCCCGGCAGACCCGCGCGATCATGTACCGGCACCCCTGGCTGTCCCGCGTGATGACCACCGCCTACGGCTTCAGTCCGCAGGCCCTGCGCTACCTGGAGTGGTGCCTGGGCTGCCTGGAGCCCCTCGACGTGGACCCCGGGCTCAAGATGCAGCTGATCGCGATGGTCAACGGCACGGTCATGGCCACCGTCCGCAACGAGCAGGCCATCGCCGAGCGCTCCCGCGGACTGCCCTGGTCCGAGGCGGAGGAACAGGCGGTCCGCGGCGCCTATCTGATGGGCCAGGTGTCGACGGGTGCCTACCCGCACCTGGCCGCGCTGCTCGCCACGTCCGCCGGACCCGTCGACGCCGAGGAGGTCTTCGAGCAGACCATCGCCCGGCTCCTCGACTCCTTCGCGCCGCGGGGCGCCTGACACCCCTTCCCGCGGGCCCCGCGGGAGCGCTCACAGGAGCATGAACTGCCCCTCCGGACCCTCCTCCTGATGGTCGAGCACGGACGCGGGGCGGCGCGCCCCCTCCGGCACGGGGAGCACCCCGGCCGCCCGCAGGGCGCCCCGGGTCACTCCGGCCGACAGAGCCCGCGCCGTGAGCGCCGCGCGCTCCGGGGCGCGCCCGGCGAGCAGGGCGAGGACCGTGATCAGTTCGAGCAGCTCCGAGGTCCACTCCTGCGGCCAGGCCGCCGGGCCGATCGCCTCCAGACTGCCCGGCTCGGCCGGCGCGGTCCGGTGCGCGAACCACTGCTCCAGCATCCGCACGCCCCCCACCTCGAACTCCCAGGCACCGGCCGGAACGGGGGAGATCCGCCCTTCGCCCAGGCGCAGCACCTCCTCCTCGGGGTCGTACCCGAGCTCCGTCGGCCGGGCCGGAACCGCCGCCCGTACGTAGGGCCTGCGGCCGCCCGGCAGCCGCGGCCGCGTCCCGCCCCGGGCGCCGCGCAGCTGTACCTCGGTGAGCTCCCGGCCCAGTGCCACGCCCGCCGCCCACACCTCCGGGTCCGCCGGCAGCGGCACCCGGCAGCCCGCGGGTGAGGGCAGGCCCGCCGCCACGGCCCAGGCCAGCAGGTCCGGCGGGCCCACCCCGGACCCGTAGCGCTCGCTCAGCAGCGGCAGCAGGCCCGGCGCCAGGTTGGGCTCCGTGCCGCCGGGGCGGCGGAAGAGCGGGCGGATGCGGCCCGGGCGGCCGGCGGGGGAGCGCCCGTCGGGCAGCACGGCCGTCACGAGCAGCGCGGGGCCGGCCGCGCCCGGCACGTACCCCTGCTCGACGGCGAACAACTGGTGCGCGTCGGCGACCCGCCACAGCTCGGGGCGGGCGGTGTCGATCAGCCGGTGGTCGGGGAGCAGCCACTGCTCGTCGAACGGCCCGTGCGCCAGCCGCACCGGCTCAGGGCAGCGGCCCTCCTCCCGGGCGAACCGGACCGTGCCGGTCCGCTGCCCGGGCAGCGCGGCCACCGAACTCGCCGGCGTCCGGGCCCGGCTGGGGCGGAACAGCTCCTCGCGCTCCGCGCCCCGCGCGGCCACGAGCCGGTCCCAGCGGGCCCTGAGGGTGCGCGGGTCCGGGGCGACGATCCAGGCGCGGCCGAGCCGCAGCGGAGCCGTGGACCACGGCATGAGGTCGTCGAGCAGGGGCGCGTCGAGCAGCGGCAGGTCCTCCGTCACGCCCCGCATGCTAGGGCCTGTCCGGGGGATCGGGGCCGGGGCCGCGACCCGCCGGACAGGCCCTGCGCCGGTCAGTGCGCCTCCACCGTCACGGTGAAGGAGAAGCGGTCGCCCCGGTAGCGGATGCGGGCCACGTCGACGACCCGGCCCTCGTCGTCGTAGGTCACGCCCGTGTAGTGCAGGATCGGGGAGAGCAGCGGCACCTGGAGCAGTCCGGCGGTCTCGGGGTCGGCCAGCCGGGCCTCGACGGTGTCGGTGATCCGGCTGATCCGGACGCCCACCAGGTCCCGCAGCACCTTGGTCATCGGCCAGCGCTCCAGGTCCGCCGGGTCGATGCCGGCCGCGATCTCCGGGAGCACCGCGTTCTCCGCCCAGTTGGTGGGCTCGCCGCTCTCGCCGTCGGCGCGCAGCCGCCGGTAGACCGCGACCTCCTCGGCGCCGGGGAAGTACTCCGCCAGCTCCCCGGGGACCGGCTCGACGCCGTGCCCGAGGACCGTGGTCCGCTCGCCGGACTGCTGGGCCACGATCGCGTCGATCGAGCCGAGCAGCCGGCGCGGGGTGGAGCGCCGGGCGCCCGGCTCGATGAAGGTGCCGCGCCGCCGGTGCCTGCTGATCAGGCCCTCCTCCTCCAGCTCCTTGAGGGCCTGGCGCATGGTCAGCACGCTGACGCCGTAGTGCGCGGCGAGCTGCTCCTCGGTGGGCAGCCGCAGCGAGGCGTCAGGGGTGCGGCCCAGTATGGAGGCGCGCAGCGACTGCGAGACCTGGTACCAGAGCGGCAGCTTCCGGTTCAGGACCAGCGAGTCGGGGGCGAAGGCGGTCACGGCGTTCTCCGTACGACGACTACGAGACTTCCGGCCGGGATGTTACGGCCGGAAGTGGCGCTGAAGACCCTGCCATACGTCGTCGTAGCGCTGCTGCAGGTGGTCGGCCCCGGCCGCCTGCGGGGTGGCGGTGATCGGCCAGCGGGTCTCGAACATGAAGGCGAGGCCGTCGTCGACCTTGTGCGGCTTGAGCTCGGCGGCGCTGGCCCGGTCGAAGGTCTCCCGGTCCGGCCCGTGCGCGGACATCATGTTGTGCAGCGAGCCGCCGCCCGGGACGAAGCCCTCCGCCTTCGCGTCGTAGGCCCCCTCGATCAGGCCCATGTACTCGCTCATCACGTTGCGGTGGAAGTACGGCGGGCGGAAGGTGTCCTCGCCGACCAGCCAGCGCGGGGCGAACACCACGAAGTCGACGCCCGCGAGGCCCGGGGTGTCGGAGGGGGAGGTGAGCACCGTGAAGATCGACGGGTCCGGGTGGTCGTAGGAGATCGTCCCGATCACGTTGAAACGGCGCAGGTCGTAGACGTACGGCGTGTGGTTGCCGTGCCAGGCGACGACGTCCAGCGGGGAGTGGCCGTAGGTCGCCGACCAGAGGTTGCCGCAGTACTTGTTGACCACCTCGACCGGTCCCTCGACGTCCTCGTAGGCGGCGACGGGGGGCGCGGAAGTCGCGGGCGTTGGCCAGGCCGTTGGCGCCGATCGGGCCGAGGTCGGGGAGCTGGAAGGGCGCCCCGTAGTTCTCGCAGACGTAGCCGCGGGCGGTCGCGTCCAGCAGCTCGACCCGGAATCTGACCCCGCGCGGGACCAGCGCGACCTCGCCGGGGGAGACCGCGAGCAGGCCGAGCTCGGTGCGCAGCAGCAGCCCGCCGTGCTCGGGGACGATCAGCAGCTCGCCGTCGGCGTCGCTGAAGACCCGCTCCATCGGCGCGTTCGCGTGGTAGAGGTGCACGGCCATGCCGCTGCGCTGGGCGGCGTCGCCGTTGCCGCCGAGCGTCCACAGTCCGGCCAGCCAGTCGGTGCCGGCCGGGGGCTCCGGCAGCGGGTTCCAGCGCAGCCGGTTGGGGTCCGGCACGGTCTCGGTGAAGGGCGCGGTGCGCACGGCGCCGTTGTCGATCCGGGTGAACGGCGGATGGGCGGCCGAGGGGCGGATCCGGTAGAGCCAGGAGCGCCGGTTGTGCGCCCGCGGCTCCGTGAACGCGGAGCCGCTCAGCTGCTCCGCGTACAGGCCGAGCGGGGCCCGCTGCGGCGAGTTCCGGCCCTCCGGCAGGGCGCCGGGGACGGCCTCGGATCCGTGCTCGTTGCCGAATCCCGTGCTGTAGCTCAGCGCTGCGGCCGTCTTGCCGGCCTGTTCCGCGTTCATCGCGTGCTCCTGTCCTGACGCTCACAACAATCCTATGCATGACCGTAGGATTCCGCTCCCGCTCGCGTCAACGGTGCTTTTCCGGAGCTCTTGGACGAGGTGCGTGCACGGGGGGTTCCAAAAGATGAACATTGCTCTACTCTCTCGCGCATGTCGTGGACCAGAAGGCTCGTTCTCGCGCTCTCCGCCGTACTCGCGGCGCTCGCCGCCGCCCTCGTCGCCGCTCCCGCCGCCCAGGCGCACGAGGAACGGCCCGTCACCCTGCCCGACGGTTCCGGAAGCGTGCCCGTGCTGCGCACCGGCGAGCCGGACCTACTGGTCTGCAAGGCCGACCGGGCGGACTTCGAACGCCGGATCGCGGCCTTCCCGGCCGAGCTCAAGGCCCGCAACCGCGCCCTGTTCGCGCGCTGCGCCGCCCCCGGCTCCCGCCAGGGCTTCCGCCACCTCCAGCAGGCCGTCGACGCGGTGGACCGGCCCGGCATGACCATCGCGATCCTGCCCGGGCTCTACGAGGAGGAGCCCTCGCTGCCCGCGCCCACCGGCGCCTGCGCCGCCCTCAAGGCGCCCCGCTCGTCCCTCGGCTACCAGATCCTCAGCTACGAGCAGCAGAAGCAGTGCCCGCACAACCAGAACCTGGTCGCCATCCTCGGCAAGAAGAACCTCCAGGTCGAAGGCACCGGAGCCTCCCGCCTGGACGTCGTCGTCGACGCCAAGTACACCAAGCTCAACGCGATCCGGGCCGACGGCTCCGACGGGATCTACTTCCGCAACTTCACCGCCCAGCGCACCACCTTCAACTCGCTCTACATCCTCGCGGGCGACGGCTTCGTCATCGACGACGTCCTCACCCGCTGGAACGACGAGTACGGCTTCCTCACCTTCGCCTCCGACCACGGCCTCTACAAGAACTGCGAGTCCTACGGCAACGGCGACTCCGGCATCTACCCCGGCTCGGCCTCCAACATCAACGACGGCCGCGGCTACGACGTCCCCCGCTACTCCATCGAGATCACCGGCTGCCGCAGCCACCACAACATGGTCGGCTACAGCGGCACCGCCGGGGACTCGGTCTACGTCCACGACAACGAGTTCGACCACAACATGGGCGGCGCCTCCATGGACTCCGCCTTCCCCGGCCACCCCGGACTCCCGCAGAACCACGCCCGCTTCGAGCGGAACCTGATCCACGACAACAACCAGAACTACTACCGCCACGTCGCCGACGGCACCTGCGCCAAGCCGCCCGTCGAGCGCGGCTACGAACAGGGCGTCGTCTGCCCGCAGATCTCCATGCCGCCCGGCACCGGCATCATCACCGCGGGCGGCAACTGGAACCTCTACGAGAACAACTGGGTGTACGGGCACCAGCGCGCCGCCTTCTACCTCAACGCCGTCCCCGCCTTCATCCGAGGCGAGTCCGCCTGGGGCAAGCAGACCGACACCTCCCACCACAACCGCTACGCCGGGAACCACCTCGGCGTCGACCGCTCCGGCGCCTCCCGCCCCAACCGCACCGACGTCTGGTGGGACGGCCAGGGCAGTGGCAACTGCTGGCAGTCCGACTCCGGCGCCGCCTCCCCCTCCGCCCTCCCCGCCTGCGGCGCCGCCCGCGGCGAGGTCTCCGGCGACACCCGCCGCCTCGTCGGCGAGCCCGTCAAGCTCGCCCAACTCCTCGTCTGCGCCGACTACAACGTCCAGGCCCGCCGCCTGCCCGCGGGCTGCGACTGGTACGGCGCCCGCGGCATCCAGCGCGTCGAGACCCAGCTGACCCTCGGCGTCGCCGCCGTCCTCGCCCTGGTCGGCACCCTGCTCTGGTGGCGCCGCCTGCGCGGCAGCCGGCTCGCCGCCGTGGCCACCGGCCTGGGCCTGGCCGGACTCGCCCTCGACGTCGCCGGCTCGACCCTCGCCCTCACGCCCACCGCCGTCCCCGCACTGGCCCTGCTGCTCACCGGCCTCTGGTGGACCGGCATCGGCCTCGCCCTGCGCGCCGGCGGCACCCGCCCCGTCTTCGCCTGGACCACCGTGGTCCTGGGCGCCCTCACCCTCCTCGACGCCTTCGACAAGGCGGTCCTGATGATCCCCTGGATCCCCGTCGGCCCCGCCTGGGTGCGCGGACTGCTCGCCGTGGTCTGGGTCCTGTGGGCCGTGATCGTGGCCGGCGCCCGCACGCCCGCCCCGACCCCGCCCTCCACCCCGGCCGCGCCCGCCGCCACGGCCACCGCGGGCGGCGCCGCATGACCGCCCGCGTCACCCGCTCCGCCCGCGCCCTGCTCGCCCTCGCCGTGGGCGCGGCCCTGCTCGCCGGATGCGGCGGGCGCCCCACCACCCACCACAAGCCGGGCACCAGCCACCAGGAGGCCACCGGCGGCAACGGCACCCTCCTCGCCGCCGAGGACGCCTCCGGGCACCGCCTCCGCGAGGTGCCCGCCGCCGGGGCGCCGGGCGTGCGCGTCGAGGTCCGGCCCGACAGCGAGGGCGGCTGGAACGTCCACCTGCTGGTGGAGAGGTTCCGCTTCACCCCCGAGAGCACCGGCGGCGGCGCCCTGCTCGGCCGGGGCCACGCCCGGCTCCTCCTCGACGGCCGCGAGGCCGCCCGCGCCTATGGCCCCTGGGCCCACGTCCCGGCCGGCGCCCGCACCCTCACCGTCCGGCTGCACGCCGACGACCACACCGTCTGGGCCGTGGCGGGCCGCCCGGTCGAGGCCACCGTCCGCCTCGCCGACACCGCCGGCTCCGCGTCCCCGGTCACCCCGACCGCGCCGCCCGCCACGCCGGCCGGCCGTACCCTCACCATCACCGTCAGCGGCGACTCCGTACAACCACCCCCTTCCCGGGTCGAACTGAAGAAGGGCGAACGGCTCACCCTCCGTGTGACCAGCGACCGCGCCGACACCCTCCACGTGCACGGCTACGACCGCGAACTCCCCCTTCCCGCCGGAACGCCGGCCACCCTCACCCTGACCGCCGACCGCACCGGTCTCTTCGAGGTGGAGACCCACGAGTCCGGACTCGTGCTGACCCAACTCGTCGTCCGATGACGGGGCTCGTCCAGGCCGGCGCCCCCGCGCCCGGCCTGGCGGCCGCCGGGCTCCGCGCCGCCGGCCTCCCGGTCCCCGGCCCGGCCGGCCTGCCGCTCGCCCACGGCGTGGGCGCCCAGCACGACCTGCCCCTCTCGCCCTTCTACGCCTACGCGGGCGCCTTCGCCGCGCTGTTCGTCTCCTTCCTCTCGCTCGGCCTGCTCTGGTCCTCCTCCCGCTTCCGCGGCGACCGGGCCGGCCGCCCCCTGCCCGCCGCCGTCCAGCGCCTCGCCGACGCCCCCGCCACCCGCACCGCGCTGCGGGCACTCGGCGCCGCCGCCGCACTCCTCCTCGTCCTCCACCTCCTCCTCGGCCCCGACGACCCGGACCGCAACCCCGCGCCCGGCGCCGTCTACGTCCTGCTCTGGGTCGGACTCGTCCCCGCCTCCCTCCTCCTCGGCCCCGTCTGGCGCCTGGTCAACCCGCTCCGCACCCTCCACGCCCTGCTCCGGCGCCTGCGCCCCGCCAGGCGCCCGCCCCACCCCCTTCCCGCCCGGCTCGGCATCCGGCCCGCCGCCGCCGGACTCCTCCTCTTCACCTGGCTCGAACTCGTCGCCCCCGACAACACCACCGCGGCCGTCCTCCTGACCGCGCTCGGCGCGCACGTCGCCGTCCAGCTCCTCGGCGCCGTCCGCCACGGCCCCGACTGGTTCGCCCACGCCGACCCCTTCGAGGTCTACTCCTCCCTCCTCGCCCGGCTGTCCCCGCTCGGCCGCCGCGCCGACGGCCTCCTCGTCCTGCGCTCCCCCTTCAACGGCCTCGACGCCACCCCGCCGGTCCCCGGTCTCGTCGCCTCCGTCTGCGTCCTCCTCGGCTCCACCGCCTACGACGGCCTCTCCGACACCCCCCGCTGGATCACCGCCCTCCAGACCTCAGCCCTCGGGCGCACCCCCACCGCCACCCTCGGACTGCTCGCCGCCGTCGCCCTCGTCGCCGCCCTCTACGGACTCTGCGCCGGCGCCCTGCGCCTGCTGAACCGCGAGCTCACCACCCCGCTCACCTCCTTCGCCCACTCGCTCCTGCCCATCGCCCTCGGCTACCTCGTCGCCCACTACTTCTCGCTCTTCGTCACCGAAGGCCCACGTACCGTCATCATGGCAGCGGGCACTGACAACGCCCCCTCGCCCGCTCCGCCCCTGGGTCCCGGCGGCCTCGCCGTCCTCCAGGTCGCCTCGATCGTCATCGGCCACGTGCTCGGCGTCGTCGCCGCCCACGACCGCTCCGTCCGCCTCTTCCCGCCCGACCGGGCCGTGGCCGGCCAACTCCCGCTGTTCGCGCTGATGATCGCGTACACCCTCGGCGGCATCGGCCTGCTGATCGCCTGACCGCGAACGGAACGGCATGATGGTCCCCGTGCCCCAGCCCGACCCGCAGTCCCCGCCGCCACAGCAGTCCGAGCCGTCGGCCGCCCGGCCGTCCACCCGGCCGTCCACCCGGCCGGCCGGGCCGCCGTCCGCGCCGGCGACGGCCCCGGCGCTGCGCCGCGCCCCCGTCCAGCAGCGCAGCGCCGAACGCCTCGCCCGCATCCTCGACGCCTGCGCCGAACTCCTCGACGAGACCGGCTACGAGCACCTGAGCACCCGCGCCGTCGCGGCCCGGGCGGGCGTCCCCATCGGCTCCGTCTACCGCTTCTTCCCCAACAAGCGGGCCCTGGCCACCGCCCTCGCCCACCGCAACCTCGACCGTTACGCGGCGCGCATCGCCGTGCGGCTCGACGTGCTGCCCGACCGGGGCGAGTCCGGTGGCCCCCGCGACGCCGTCGCGGTCGTCGACGCGGTCCTCGACGAGTACATCGCGATGAAGCGGACCGTGCCCGGCTTCGCGCGCGTCGACTTCGGCGTCCCGGCCCCCGGCGAGGCGGGCGACGAGCCCCCCAACCACCTCGTCGCCGACCGCATCTGCGGGCTGCTGGCCGGCCCCCTCGGCCGTCCCGTGGACGAGGTGCTGCGCCGCAAGGTGCTCGTCGGCGTCGAAGCCACCGACGCCCTGCTCCAACTCGCCTTCCGCGCCGACCCGTCCGGCGACCCGGCGCTGATCGACGAGACCCGCGAGCTCCTCCACGCCTACCTGGCGCCTTCCCTCGGCTGAGGCCGCCGAGGGGGAGTGGGGTGCCTCCGGTCGGCCCGGACGGATCGCCCACGCTGTGACCTGGGGTTTTGCTCGTATTGCTCACGCGTCAACATCTTGTTAACGCCGGAACGCGCCACCTACCGTCATCCGCACCGCCGCTCTGGCGGGAGTTCAAGGGTGAACGTGAGGTGTCCTCCCATGCTGACCATCCTCGGCTTCGCCATGATCGCGACCTTCCTGGTCCTGATCATGACGAAGAAGATGTCGCCGATCGCGGCGCTCGTGCTGATTCCCGCGCTGTTCTGCGTCGCCGTCGGACAAGGGGCCCAGCTGGGCGACTACGTCATCGAAGGCGTCGGCAAGCTGGCCCCGACGGCCGCGATGCTGATGTTCGCGATCGTCTACTTCGGCGTCATGATCGACGTCGGCCTGTTCGATCCGATCGTCCGCGGCATCCTGCGCTTCTGCAAGGCCGACCCGATGCGCGTCGTGGTCGGTACGGCGGTGCTCGCCGCGATCGTCTCGCTGGACGGCGACGGCTCCACCACCTTCATGATCACCGTCTCGGCGATGTACCCGCTCTACAAGCGGCTCGGCATGAGCCTGGTCGTCATGACCGGTGTCGCCGCCACCGCCAACGGCGTCATGAACACCCTCCCGTGGGGCGGTCCGACGGCCCGTGCGGCCACCGCGCTCAAGCTGGACGCGGCCGACATCTTCGTCCCGATGATCCCGGCGCTCGCGGTGGGTCTGCTCTTCGTCTTCGGCCTCTCCTATGTGCTGGGTCTCCGCGAGCGCAAGCGCGTCGGCTACCTCAGCCTCGACGCGGTGCTGGTCCCGGAGGCCGAGACCGTCCTGGTCGGCGCCGGTGGCGGCGGCACCGCGTCCGGCGAGGGCGCCAAGGCCGGCGGGGGCGGCGAGTCCGGCCAGTCCGGCAAGGCCGGCAAGGGTGTCCAGGGGGCCGGTTCCGGTGGCGGCCTCGTCGAGGGTGCCGGGGCGGATGGCGGCGAGGGTGGCGCCGCCGAGGCCGACGGCGGCTTCCAGGGGCTCGACCCGAACCGCGCGACCCTGCGACCCAAGCTGTACTGGTTCAACGCCGGGCTCACCGTCGTCCTGCTCGCCGCGATGATCATGGAGCTGCTCCCGATCCCGGTGCTCTTCCTGCTCGGCGCCGCGCTCGCGCTCACCGTGAACTACCCGAAGATGGCCGAGCAGAAGGCCCGTATCGCCGCCCACGCCGACAACGTCCTCAACGTCTCCGGCATGGTCTTCGCCGCCGCCGTCTTCACCGGTGTGCTCACCGGCACCGGCATGGTCAAGCACATGGCCGACTGGCTGGTCGGCGCCATCCCCGAGGGCATGGGGCCGCACATGGCGCTGGTCACCGGCGTGCTGAGCCTCCCGCTGACGTACTTCATGTCGAACGACGGCTTCTACTTCGGCGTCCTGCCGGTGCTCGCCGAGGCCGGCGCCGCCCACGGCGTGTCCCCGCTGGAGATCGCCCGCGCCTCGCTGGTCGGCCAGGCGCTGCACATGTCGAGCCCCCTGGTCCCGGCGGTGTACGTGCTGGTGGGCATGGCGAAGGTGGAGTTCGGCGACCACACCAGGTTCACGGTGAAGTGGGCGGCGCTGACCTCGCTGGTGGTCCTCGCGGCCGGGATCCTCTTCGGGATCATCTAGGCCCGGACGGGTGGAACTCGGAGGGTGGCACGGCACGGTGCCACCCTCCGTAGTCGTGCGATCACTAATAGTCGGATTATCGGTTCACCGAATCCGAGATCCGTACGACTGGAGGACACTCGCATGACCGTTCCGGCTCTCCGCCCTCTGCTCTCCGCCGCCGTGGCCGGCCTCGCCGTGGGTGCCGTCACCCTGGCCGGTGCTCCCGCCGCGTTCGCGGCCCCCGGCGACGACGGCGACATCAAGGTCCACCGTGCCGGCACGGTCGAACCCGACCAGAGCACCCACCCCCAGGTCTGCGAGTTCCACTTCGCCGCCTTCAACTTCAACGACCTCACCACGATCCACTGGGACATCTACAACCAGCCCCCCCGGCACCCCACCGGCCGTGCGGTCGGGCGACATCGCCCTCGACTCCTCCTTCAACGGCTACAGCCCCGACATGACGCTCCCCGACGGCATGTACAAGGTCGAGGTGACGTGGGTGGGCCAGTCGGGCGCCAAGAAGAGCAAGGTCTTCCGGGTCGACTGCGAGAACCCCACCAGCCCGCCGACCACGCCGCCGCCCACCACCACGCCGCCCACCACGCCGCCTCCGACCAACGGCGGGTACAGCAACGGCGGCGGCAACGGCGGGTACAGCGACGGCGGCGGCAACGGCGGGTACGGCAACGGCCACCACAAGCCGCCGCACGGACCGGTCGGAGCGGGCGGCGGCGGGGCGGTCGACACCACCGCCTCCGATGACGGCTCCGCCTTCGGCGTCGGAGCGGCCGTCGCCGCCGGTCTCGCCGGCACCGCGGGCCTGATCCTCATCCGTCGTGCGCGCCGCCGCAACGATGGCGCCGCGTAGGTCTCCCTCCCCGCGCAGGACGGTACCCACCGGCCGGGCTCCCTCCGCCTCACCGAACGAGCGGAGCCCGCGCCGGACCCACCCGCGCGGGCCTGCCTCGCGCAGACCCACCACCCGCCGTCAGCGCCGGCTCCGCAGGCTCGCGAGGACCGTCGCCGTGACCCTCACCCTGGTGATCGGCGGCGTCTGGTGGGCCCAGGACGGCGAGCCGGAGGGCCCGGCCCTCGCGGCCGGCCCCGCCGCGCACGGCGTGGCGGCGCCGGCCGCGGCACCGGGGGACCCCAAGCCCAAGAGCGCCCCGCGCCCCGCCCCCCGCCCCGTGGCCCGCGCCACGGCGAAGCCGCAGCCCCCACCCGCACCCCTCGGGCGATCCGCGCCCACGACCCTCGCCGTCCCCGCCATCACCATCGAGGCCCCCGTCATGAAGCTCGGCCTCGATGCCGCAGGCGCCCTCGGCACCCCGCCGGTCGACAACCCCAAGGTCGTCGGGTGGTACGCCGAGGGCCCGGCCCCCCGGCGAACGCGGCACCGCCGTCGTCGTCGGCCACCGCGACACCCGCACCGGACCGGCGATCTTCCTCAACCTCCACGTGCTCGCCCCCGGCAACACCGTCCGGATCGCCCGCGCCGACGGCCGCGTCGCCGTCTTCACGGTCGACCGGGTCCGTACGTACGCCAAGTCCGCCTTCCCCGACAAGGAGGTGTACGGCAGTACGGGCCGCCCCGAGCTGCGTCTGCTCACCTGCGGCGGGGCCTTCGACCGCAAGGCGGGCTACGAGTCGAACATCGTGGTCTTCGCCCACCTCACGGGCGTGGACCGGGAGATCTGACCCCATCGGGGCCGCCCGCCGCGGCCCCCGACCCGCCCCGACCCGCCCCGGCGGGCCCTCGCCACCCGGCGCGCGCCCGCCGGATACGGCTGTTCCGCCGCGTCCGCGTGGCGTGGCGAGAAATCGCCAACCCCCTTCCGTCCTCACGGGCCCGGCGCGGAAGATGGTCGTGGAGCCGGAAGGAGCCCGCGTCCGCCGCGTGGAGATCGTCCGGCACCAGCATCACGGGCCGCTCCTCAGCCGACTCGCCGAGCGGCCCCGCCCTCGCCCGGAACAGCCGGTCCCGCTCCTCCTCGGGGCCGTGCCCCGCCTCCGGGTGGACCAGGCCCAAGGACGGCAGCAGAGAAGCCGGTTCGGGATGCTCCGCTCCCGCGCGGGCCCGCTCCGCGGTCGGCCGGTCCGCCGACCAGCCGTCCAGGGCCTCGGCCAAGGGGCCGCGCGCCGTGTGCCCTCCGCGCTGCGGCCCGCGCCCCACGTCACGGCGTCGCCGCGCGTCGCCGATCCCCACATCACCGCGTCGCCGATCCCCACAGTGCCGCACCGCCGCGCCCCGCAGCACCGCACCGTCGCGCCCCGCACCGTCGCGCCCCACAGCACCGCACCGTCGCGCCCCGCACCGCCCTGCGCGGACCGGGCAAGGCGGAACCCCCCAGTTCGCGGGCGGCAGGCCTGTCCGGGGCGCCCGTGGACAGGGTGGGAAGCGGAACGCGAGGATCGGTGCGTACCGGAACACCGGCACCGGCGGGAAGGGACCTGGCGCCCGAAAACTAACAGCGCTAGTTTGGGTGCCGGTCACGCGAGCAAGCGCGCGCCCCGAGGTGTGAGGAGACAGCGGATGAAGGCCCACGACGCGATGTACATCGGCGGGGAGTGGCGCCCCGCCGCGTCCGCGGAGACGATCGCCGTGATCGACCCCGCCGACGAGCGGGTCATCGCCCACGTGCCGGCCGGCACCGCCGAGGACGTCGACGCCGCCGTCCGGGCCGCCCGCGCCGCCTTCCCCGGATGGGCCGCCACCCAGCCCGCCGAGCGGGCCGCCCGGATCGGCGCGCTGCGCGACGCGCTCGCCGCCCGCGCCGAGGAGATCGCCGCCACGGTCACCGCCGAGCTCGGCGCCCCGCCGCAGCTCGCCGCCGCCGTGCACGCCGGGCTGCCGATCGCCGTGGCCGGTTCGTACGCCGAACTCGCCGCCACCCACCCCTTCGAGGAGAAGGTCGGCAACTCCACCGTCTACTCCGAGCCGGTCGGCGTCGTCGCCGCGATCACCCCCTGGAACTATCCGCTCCACCAGATAGTCGCCAAGGTCGCCCCGGCCCTCGCCGCGGGCTGCACCGTCGTCCTCAAGCCCGCCGAGGACACCCCGCTGACCGCCCAGCTCTTCGCCGAGGCCGTCCACGCCGCCGGGGTCCCGGCCGGTGTGTTCAACCTGGTCACGGGGCTCGGAACGGTCGCCGGCCAGGCGCTCGCCGAGCACCCCGGCGTGGACCTCGTCTCCTTCACCGGCTCCACCGCCGTCGGCCGGCGGATCGGCGCCCTCGCGGGCGGCGCGGTCAAGCGGGTCGCCCTCGAACTCGGCGGCAAGTCCGCCAACGTGATCCTGCCCGGTGCCGACCTCGCCAAGGCCGTCGCCGTCGGCGTCGCCAACGTCATGTCCAACTCCGGCCAGACCTGCAGCGCCTGGACCCGGATGCTGGTCCCCGCCGAGCGGTACGAGGAGGCGGTCGCCCTCGCCGTCGAGGCCGTCGCCAAGTACGTCCCCGGCGAGCGGCTCGGCCCGCTCGTCAGCGCCCGGCAGCGCGACCGGGTGCGCGGCTACATCGAGAAGGGCGTCGCGGAGGGCGCCCGGCTCGTCGCGGGCGGACCCGAGGCCCCGCGCGAGACCGGCTACTACGTCGCCCCGACCGTCTTCGCCGACGTCACCCCCGAGATGACCATCGCGCAGGAGGAGATCTTCGGCCCGGTCGTCTCGATCATCCGGTACGAGGACGAGGCCGACGCGCTCGCCATCGCCAACGGCACCGTGTACGGGCTCGGCGGCGCCGTCTGGGGCGAGCCGGAGGAGGCCGTCGCCTTCGCCCGCCGCATGGAGACCGGCCAGGTCGACATCAACGGCGGCCGCTTCAACCCGCTGGCCCCCTTCGGCGGCTGGAAGCAGTCGGGCGTCGGCCGCGAGCTCGGCGCGCACGGCCTCGCCGAGTACCTCCAGACCAAGTCCCTGCAGTTCTGAGCGCCGTACACACCCGAGGAGCCCACCCGTGATCCGCGCCGCAGTCCTGCCCGCCGTCGGCTCTCCCCTGGAGATCACCGGCATCGAACTGCCCGAGCCCGGCCCCGGCCAGGTCCGGGTCCGCCTCGCCGCCGCCGGGGTCTGCCACTCCGACCTGTCCCTGACCAACGGGACGATGCGGGTGCCCGTGCCCGCCGTCCTCGGACACGAGGGCGCCGGCACGGTCGTCTCCGTCGGCGAGGGCGTCACCCACGTCGCCCCCGGCGACGGTGTCGTCCTCAACTGGGCCCCGTCCTGCGGCGGCTGCCACCACTGCTCGATCGGCGAGGTCTGGCTCTGCGCGAACGCGCTGACCGGCGCCGCCGACGTGTACGCCCGCACCACGGACGGCACCGAGCTCCACCCCGGGCTCAACGTGGCGGCGTTCGCCGAGGAGACCGTCGTCGCCGCGAACTGCGTGCTGCCCGTCCCGGACGGCGTGCCGCTCACCGACGCCGCCCTGCTCGGCTGCGCGGTCCTCACCGGCTGGGGCGCGGTCCACCACTCCGCGCGGGTCCGGCGGGGCGAGTCCGTTGCGGTCTTCGGCGTCGGCGGCGTCGGCCTGGCCACCCTCCAGGCCGCCCGGATCGCCGGCGCCTCGACGATCGTCGCGGTGGACGTGTCCCCCGAGAAGGAGGCGCTGGCCCGGGCCGCCGGGGCCACCGAGTACCTCGTCGCCTCCGACACCACCGCCCGGGAGATCCGGAAGCTCACCGGCGGCCAGGGCGCCGACGTGTCCGTCGAGTGCGTCGGCCGCGCCACCACCATCCGTACCGCCTGGGACGCCACCCGGCGCGGCGGTCGCACCACCGTCGTCGGCATCGGCGGCAAGGATCAGCAGGTCACCTTCAACGCCCTGGAGCTCTTCCACTGGGGCCGCACCCTGTCCGGCTGCGTCTACGGCAACTCCAACCCGGCCGAGGACCTCCCGGTCCTCGCCGAGCACATCCGCGCCGGCCGCCTCGACCTGAGCACCCTGGTCACCGAGCGCATCACCCTGGAGGGCATCCCGGGCGCCTTCGACAACATGCTCGCGGGCAAGGGCGGCCGGGCGCTGGTCGTCTTCTAGATCCAGCCGCTCCCAGGTCCTAGGAGCGCACGGACCCGGCCGGGCCGTCCGCCGACCCGGCCGGGGCCGCCGCCGGCTTCGGCCGCGAACGGGATACCGCCACGCCCGCCAGGCACAGCGCGCCGCCGGCCAGGGTGAGCAGCCCCGGCAGCTCGCCCAGGAACACCCAGGCCAGCAGCACCACCAGCGCGGGCACGGCGTAGGTGGTCGCGCCCATCCGGCCGGCGGTCGTACGGGCCAGGGCGTAGGCCCAGGTCGTGAAGGCGAGGGCGGTCGGGAACACGCCGAGGTAGACCATGTTGAGGGTCGCCGACAGCGGGGCCCGGCCCGCCTCCTCGACCAGCCGCCCGGCGAACGGCAGGCAGGCCACCGCGCCCACCAGGCAGCCGAAGGTCGTCACCTGGAGCGCGCTGCCGTGCGCCAGCGCGGGCTTCTGGGCGACGACCCCACCGGCGTACGCGACCGCCGCGAGCAGGCACAGCACCACGCCCAGCACCGAGGCGTGGCCCTCCCCGGACATCGAGAGCCCGACGGCCACCGCGCCCGCGAAGGACACCGCCATGCCGGCCAGCAGGCGGGGCGGCAGCGACTCCTTGAGGAAGCGCGCGCCGAGCAGGGCGATCAGGATCGGGCCGATGTTCACGACCATCGCCGCGGTGCCCGCGTCGACCTCCTGCTCGCCCCAGTTGAGCACCACCATGTACACCCCGAACCACAGCAGCCCGGACACCGCGATGCCCCGCCAGGCGGCCCGCGGCGGCAGCCCCTCGCGGCGGATCAGCAGGACCGCGACGAGGACCAGGGAACCGGCCAGGAGGCGGCCGAGGGCGAGCGCGCCGGGGGAGTAGGCGGCGCCCGCGCTGCGGATGGAGACGAAGGCGGAGGCCCACAGGACGACGGTGACACCGGCGGCGGCGAGCGCGAGACGTGAGGTTCGGTTCGGCATGGACCGACCGTACGGCGCGGACCGTTCGGCGCTCACCGCAATATCGGGCGCGGCCGGGCGGGCCCGATGGGCGGGGTGTCCGCGGCGGGGCGTCCGCGGCTCAGCGCAGCGCGGCCGGGTCGATGCCGAGGCGCGCGTGGAGCTCCCGTTCCCCCGCGGCCGTCACCTTCACCGCCCGCTCCGATCCGATCCGTACGCACCACCCGGCGTCCAGCGCGTGCCGGCACAGCGCCGCCCCCGCGAGCCCGGCGAGGTGCTGCCGGCGCTCGGTCCAGTCGAGGCAGCCGCGCGCGACGGGCCGCCGCCCCTTCGGCACGAGCGTGATGCCGAGCCCCTCGAACCAGGCCAGGCCCGGGTCGGTGAGCGCGAACCCGGTGTCCTGGCGCAGCAGCCCGCGCGCCGTCAGGGCGTCGGTGACCGTGATGCCGAGCCGCCCGGCGAGGTGGTCGTAGCAGGTCCGGCCCCGGGCCATCGCCTGCCCCGCGCTCGCCGCCCGCAGACCGCGCGGCGCCTCGGGCACGTCCGGTTCGGAGCGGGCCGCCAGGTCCTCGACGAGGTGCGCGATGCCGGGGTCGGCGAGCCGCACGTACCGGTGCCGGCCCTGCCGCTCCTCGGCGAGCACGCCGCCGGCGACCAGCTTGCCCAGGTGCTCGCTGGCGGTCGAGGGCGCCACCCGCGCGTGGCGGGCCAGCTCACCGGCGGTCCAGGCCCGTCCGTCGAGCAGGGCGAGCAGGAAGGCGGCACGGGTCTCGTCGGCGAAGAGGGCGGCGAGCGAGGCGAGGTCTTTGGGGGCCATGGCACCAGCATGGCGCAGGCACGCTTCGGCGGCGGCCGAAACATCGAGGCAGGGGCGGCCGGGACGTCCCGACGTCAGGACGGCGCGTCGGGACGCGGGGCGGTCAGGCCGTCAGGACGGCGTCGGGATCCCGGACGGTCAGGCCGTCAGGACGGCGTCGGGATCCCGGACGGTCAGGCCGTCAGGGCGACGCAAGGCTCCCGGGCAGTCAGGCAGTCAGGCAGTCAGCCAGCCAGTCAGGCCGTCAGGCGGTCAGGCCGTCGGCCCGTTCGGGCCGCCCGCCCCCTCCCGTCCGAACTGCGCGCACTGCGCGAACTGCGTCCCCAGCCCGTCGAGCAGCGCCCGCAGCCCCGTCTCGAAGGCGCCCTCGTCGACCTTCTCGCGCCGCTCCGCGAGGAGGTGGGCCTGGCCCAGGTGCGGGTAGTCGGCCGGGTCGTAGGCGGTCTCGTCGTCGACGAAGCCGCGGGCGAAGGAGCCGAGGGCGGAGCCGGTGACGAAGTAGCGCATGAGGGCGCCGATGTAGGTGGCCTGGGCCGGCGGCCAGCCCGCGCGGACCATCGCGCCGAAGACCGCGTCGGCGACCTTCAGCCCGGCCGGACGGCGGCCGGGGCCCTGGGCGAGGACCGGGACGATGTGCGGGTGGTCGGCGAGGGCGGCCCGGTAGGAGACCGCCCAGTCGTGGAGGGCGGTGCGCCAGTCGCGGGGGTCGCCGGGCGCGAACATCGACAGGTCGATCTTGGCGCTGACCGCGTCCGCGACCGCGTCCAGGATCTCGTCCTTGGTCCGGAAGTGGTTGTAGAGCGAGGGGCCGCTCACGCCGAGCTCGGCCGCGAGCCGCCTGGTGGAGAGGGCGGCGAGCCCCTCGGCGTCCACGAGCGCTCCCGCCGTCTCGACGATGCGGTCTCGGCTGAGGAGGGGCTTGCGCGGTCGGGCCATGGCGCACATAGTAGGCCTGGCCATAAAAACTAGCAGTGGTAATTAAACGTGGATGGGGTGGCGCGGTGAATCTGGAGCTGAGCGAGGAACAGGAGGCCGTGCGACGGCTCGCCGAGGACTTCGTCGCCCGCGAGGTCACCCCGCACGTCGTCGCGTGGGACCGGGCCGAGGACGTCGACAGGTCGATCGTGAAGAAGCTGGGCGCGGTCGGCTTCCTCGGGCTGACGATCCCGGAGGAGTACGGCGGTTCCGGCGGCGACCACCTGGCCTACTGCCTGGTGACGGAGGAGCTGGGCCGCGGCGACTCCTCGGTGCGCGGCATCGTCTCCGTCTCGCTCGGCCTGGTCGCCAAGACGATCGCCTCCTGGGGTGACGAGGAGCAGAAGCGCGCCTGGCTGCCGCGGCTCGCGTCCGGCGACGCCATCGGCTGCTTCGGCCTGACCGAACCGGGCACCGGCTCCGACGCGGGGAACCTGGCCACCCGGGCGGTGCGCGACGGCGACGGGTACGTGATCGACGGCAGCAAGATGTTCATCACCAACGGCACCTGGGCCGATGTGGTGCTGCTCTTCGCCCGCACCGGAGACGCCCCCGGCCACAAGGGCGTCTCCGCCTTCCTCGTCCCCACCGACACCCCCGGCCTCACCCGCCGCGCCATCCACGGCAAGCTGGGCCTGCGCGGCCAGGCCACCGCCGAACTGGTCCTCGACGGCGTCCGGGTCCCGGCGGGCGCGATGCTCGGCCCCGAGGGCAAGGGCTTTTCGGTCGCCATGTCCGCCCTCGCCAAGGGCCGCATGTCGGTCGCCGCCGGCTGCGTCGGCATCGCCCAGGCGGCGCTCGACGCGGCGGTGCGGTACGCGGGGGAGCGCGAGCAGTTCGGCAAGCCCATCGCCTCGTACCAGCTGGTGCAGGAGCTGATCAGCGACATCGCGGTCGACGTGGACGCGGCCCGGCTGCTCACCTGGCGGGTCGCCGACCTGATCGACCGCGGCGAGGAGTTCGCCACGGCCGCCTCGAAGGCCAAGCTGTTCGCCTCGGAGGCCGCCGTCCGCGCGGCGAACAACGCCCTCCAGGTCTTCGGCGGCTACGGCTACATCGACGAGTACCCGGTCGGCAAGCTGCTGCGGGACGCGCGCGTGATGACCCTGTACGAGGGCACCAGCCAGATCCAGAAGCTGATCATCGGGCGGGCGCTGACCGGGGTCTCGGCGTTCTGACCGCCCGTGCCGCCGCCTGAGTACCCCCGCGCTCCCTGAGTATCCGGGCGGATGCGGCACCGGCCGCGTCCGCCCGATGCTGTGCGGTATGAGCGACTACCCGGTCAAGCAGCAGCAGAACACCTCCGCCTACTACGTGCAGGCGATCCTCTCCTTCGGTCTCGCGCTCCTGGCCGTGACCGTCGGGATCTACCGGCTGGAGGCCAGCGCCTGGGTCCGCGGCTTCCTCGCCGTCGCGGTCCTCTACCTCACCACCTCCGCCTTCACCCTCGCGAAGGTCGTCCGCGACCGCCAGGAAACCTGAGCCCCCACTCTCTAAGCGCTTGCTCAGCTTCGTTGTATGGTGTTCGTTCCCGAAGGCCCGACGAGGAGAGTGCGATGAGCGTGACGGAGGAGACGCCCGGCGGCGAGGACATGCCGTGGGGCGAGGTCACGCCCGAGGCGGCCCGGCGGCTGCTGGTCGCGGCGGTCGAGGCGTTCGCCGAGCGCGGCTACCACGCCACCACGACCCGTGACATCGCGGGCCGGGCCGGCATGAGTCCGGCCGCGCTCTACATCCACTACAAGACCAAGGAAGAGCTGCTCCACCGGATCAGCCGGATCGGGCACGACAAGGCCCTGGAGATCCTCCGGTCCGCGGCCGACGGCCCGGGCTCCGCCGCGGACCGGCTCGCCGACGCGGTGCGCTCCTTCGTCCGCTGGCACGCCGAGCGGCACACCACCGCCCGGGTCGTGCAGTACGAGCTCGACGCCCTCGGCTCCGAGCACCGCACCGAGATCGTCGGCCTGCGCCGCGAATCGGAGGCCACGGTGCGGCGGATCATCAACGAGGGCGTGGCGGCCGGGGAGTTCGACGCCCCCGACGTGGCCGGCACCACCGTCGCGGTGCTCTCCCTCTGCATCGACGTCTCGCGCTGGTTCAACACCCAGGGCCGCCACACGGCCGACGAGGTCGGCGCGCTCTACGCCGACCTCGTGCTGCGCATGGTGGGGGTTCAGAAGTAGTAGCGGGAGACCGACTCGGCGACGCACACCGGCTTGTCGCCGCCCTCGCGCTCCACGGTCACCGTCGCCGTCACCTGCACCCCGCCGCCGGCCTCCGTGACCTCGGTGAGCACGGCGGTGGCGCGCAGTCGCGAGCCCACCGGTACGGGGGCCGGGAAACGCACCTTGTTCGTGCCGTAGTTGAGGCCCATCCGCATGCCCTCGACGCGCATGATCTGCGGCACCAGGGTCGGCAGCAGCGAGAGCGTGAGGTAGCCGTGCGCGATCGTCCGCCCGAACGGGCCGTCGGCGGCGCGCTCCGGGTCGACGTGGATCCACTGGTGGTCGCCCGTGGCGTCGGCGAACTGGTCGATCCGCTTCTGCTCGATCTCCAGCCAGTCGCTGTGGCCCAGCTGTTCGCCGACCCCGGCGCGCAGCTCCTCGGCGGAGGTGAAGATCCTCGGCTCGGCCATGTTCCCGCTCCCTCTCGTCCCGGTGATGTCCCGGCGGTGTCCGGTGGTGCTCCGGTGATACCCCGTGATGTCTAAGCGCTTGCTCAGCATGTGGGGACGGGCGGTCTCCTGTCAACGGAGCGGAACGGGGCTCGCGTAGGCTCCACCGGGTGCCGCAGATTCCCGAGAAGATCCACGAACTCACCGTCGGTCAGCTGTCCGCGCGCAGCGGAGCCGCCGTCTCGGCCCTCCACTTCTACGAGGCCAAAGGCCTGATCAGCAGCCGCCGCACCAGCGGCAACCAGCGCCGCTACGGCCGCGACATACTCCGCCGCGTCGCCTTCATCCGGGCCGCCCAGCGGGTCGGCATCCCGCTCGCGACCGTCCGCGACGCCCTCGCCCGGCTGCCCGAGGAACGCACCCCCACCCACGAGGACTGGGCCCTGCTCTCGGCGGCCTGGCGGACCGAACTCGACGAGCGGATCAAGCAGCTCGGGCGGTTGCGGGACCACCTGAGCGACTGCATCGGCTGCGGCTGCCTGTCGCTGGAGAACTGCGTCCTGTCCAACCCCGACGACGTCTTCGGCGAGCGGCTGAGCGGCTCGCGCCTGATGCCCGAGGGCAAGGACGCCTGAACGGCCCCCGAAGGCCACCGGTACCGCCCGGAAGCGCCCGGCGGAGTCCGGAGGCGCTCCAGGGCGCCGCAAAGGAACGAGCGGGGACCCGCCACCCCCGTGGGCGGGCCCCCGCTCGGCTCAGGGGGCGGATCACTCGTACTCGGTGCCGCCCTTGCGGGTCAGGTACGCCGGGCTGACCGCCTTGGCGATCGCCCGCCCGCCGACCACCGGGCTGTGCCGCTCGGCCGCCGCGCGGATCACGACCCCCTCGCGCAGGTGCAGCCGCCGCCCGGAGACGGTCTCCCGCCCGCTCGCCAGCGCGAGGACGGTGTCGAGGTCGTACGGGCCGGAGTACAGCCGCGGTACGAGGGGGAGCTCGCCCGGCTCCAGCACCTCCGCGGGGTCCAGCCACCGGACCCGGCCGTCGATCTCGGCCGACAGGTCGAAGAGCGCGAACCCGAGGCCGTCCTCGACGCGGGCGTCCGCCCCGTACGCCAGGTCCTGCACCCCCGCCCCGTACACCTCGCCGAACAGCCCGACCCGGCGCGCCCCCAGCCGCTCGGCGAGCCGGGCCGCGACGGCCGGGAGGCCGTGCCCGAGGACGGCGCGCCAGTACAGGTTGCGCGGGTCCTCCCGGAGGGCCAGCCCCTTCGCGCCGAAGCCCTTGGACGAGACGAGCACCCGGTCCTCCTCGGCGAGATAGGTCACCAGGCAGGCCGTGCCGTGCAGCTTCTCCGTCAGGACCACCGGCTCGCCCGGCGCGAAGACCTCCGGGAAGCGGTGCAGGTTCTCGATGTCCACCCACGGCAGCAGGTCCGGCGCGGACTCCACGTCCCCGCTCATCGTCGGAGGCACCGGCGGCGCCCACTTGACGATCCCGAGCGCCTCGGCGAAGTCGGTCCCCTCGGCCGCGGCGCGGACCAGGTCCACCCCGTCGAGCGCCTTCGGCCGGCACACCAGCCCCTGGGACAGCTCCCCGCGCAGCCGCACCGCCTTGACCCGGTCGCTCGCCTTCCCGGCCAGCCGCCCGGTCAGCCCCAGCTCGTCGACGAGCGCGAGGGGCAGCACCGCCTGCTCCGGGATGTAGAGCGCCACGTCACCGGTCCGGTAGCTGCCCTTGGCGACGACGGCCCGGTACAGGCCGATCTGCGCGAGCTCCAACGCGTCGGCGTTCGGGTGCTCGTGCACGGTCAGGGTCTCGGCGGTGACGCGCAGGGTCGACATGTCAGTGCTCCGGTCGCTCGGTGTGTCTCGGTGGCGTGGTCATCGCCGCACACTGTGCCCCGCGGGAATTCCGCTGGGCGACCGGATTACCGCCTGCTAGCGTCGCTCTTTTCCGTCCCGTGCACGCCACTTGGCGCGCGCCCGTGCCCTGCCGCGCGACGGACTCCCCGTCCCCCGCGACGAGGTCCCGCCCGCCTGGGCCGTGTCTTTCGGATCAGGCCGAGATCGGCGCCGACAGCGCCGCCGACACCAGCTGGGCGTTGGAGCGGGCCGGGCTGCCGTCGGGCAGCAGCAGCGTGTCCTCCAGGCCGATGCGGGCGGCGAGCCCCAGCTGCCGGGCCAGGTGCAGCAGCGGCCAGGCGGTGGCCCCGCTGCCGTGGAGCAGGACCGGCCGGGCGTGCGGGGAGCGCGACAGGGCCGCGAGCAGGGCCCGGGCCGTGGCCCCGGCCGTCGCGGGGGAGGGGTCCGTCACCTCGGCGTGGACGCGCAGCACGCGCGGGGCCAGCGAGGAGCGCAGGAAGCGGGCCGGGCCGTCCGTGCCGGAGCGCAGGCAGGCCTCGACGGCGACGCCCCGTCCCAGCAGGGCTCCGGCGAGGGCCTCGGCCCCCGGTTCGTGCCAGTTGACGCAGGCGTGGTCGGGCAGCACCGTCCAGGCGCGGACCCGGGCGAGCCGGCGCACCGGGTCGGGCTCCGAGCGGACCCCGGTCGTCACGCCCACCGGCACGTCCACGGCCGCGCGGATCGCGGCCAGCGTGTCGGCGAGCACCCGCGGCGAGAGGGTGTCGCTCCCGCAGGGCGTCTTGGGGTGCACGTGCACGTCGTCGGCACCCGCGGCGACGGCGGCCGCCGCGGCCTCGGCCATCGCGTCCGGGGACATCGGCACCGCGGCCGAATCCCCGGGCCCGTGGCCCCCGTTGAGGCAGACCTGGAGCATCACGCCACCGACGCCAGTCGCGGCTGCGCGTCCCCACGGGTCCGGGCGAGCGCCCGGGGCGTGAGGACGGCGCGGGGTATCAGCACCCCGCAGTCCTCGCACACCGGACCGAACCACGGCTCGTCCCGCAGCTCCGCCCGCCATTCGATGCGCGGCCCGGCGCAGACCGGGCAGTGCTCGCCCGGCCCCCGCTTCAGCGCGGCCACCAGCCGCTCCAGCACCTCGGGCAGCGGCTCCTGCGGATGGCGGGCGGGATCGTCGCAGCGGGCCACCCCGTTGCCGCCCCAGATCCGGCGGTGCCACTCGTCGAGGGCGCCCGGGCGGCGCAGGCCACCGTGTTTCTCCCGCCGCCTGCGCTCGGCGAACTCCTCCTCGTACGCGAGCCACACGGCCCGCGCCTCCTCCAACTCGTCCAGGGCGGCCACCAGCCGCCCCGGATCGGCCTCCCGGTCCTCCGGGCCGAAGCCGTGGCTCCGGCACAGATGGTCCCAGGTCGCCCGGTGACCGTAGGGCGCGAACCGCTCAAGGCACTTGCGCAGCGAATACCGTCGCAAGGCCGTGTCGCTCCCTGGATCACGGACCTGTCTCGCGAGACTCCGGAACCCGGCCATCGTCTGCCCACCTCCGTCGCTGGCACTTCGGCGATATGAGAGGGACGAACGGGAGCCGCTTCGTGTTCCATCGAAAATCGGATGGGATCCATCAGCGGCCCCCCGACGGCCGGAACTCACCCCTCCCGCGATGCCGCGGATCCGCCGCTCATCCGCCGAACCGCCCCGCCCTCGCGACCACCCGGGCCAGCTCCGGGTGGCAGACGTCGCTGTGTTCCGAGACCACCTCCGCCGCGTCCACGCTCACGCACCCCGACCCGGGCAGCCCGTCCCGCAGCACCGTCCCCAGGGTGCGGGCCGTCGTCCCGGGAACGGCCTGAATGCCGTCGTAGCCGATCGCCCCCCAACGGCGCCCGTCCTCCCCGAGGATCGCGTCGTCGTCGCGGGAGAGCCGCGAGGCCAGCGGATAGAACACCCGCAGGGCGGTGTCGTGGCGGGAGTGGCAGGCGACCAGGGGCCCGTCGATCCGGTGCTGGAGGTCCGGGAGGGAGCCCCGGCGGCCCGGCGCGTGGGGGAGCCGGGCGGCGAACGCGTAGTGGGAGAAGGCGCCCTGGAGCAGGGTCACCGACTTCACGGTGCGGACGTCGTCGGGCAGCCCGAGCAGCGCGTGGGCGACCAGCCGGCCGCCGAAGCTGTGCCCGGCGAGGTGGACGCGCAGCTCCGGGGCCGTCCGGCCGAGTTCGCCGAGCAGGGGGCCGAGGCCCCGGGCGCCGACCACGCCCGCGCGGCGCTTCATCGTGTAGTACGTGGCCTGGCGCAGCGCCTCCTTGGCGCCCTTCCACAGCCGCTTCATCCGGTCGCCCCCGAACAGCGCCTCGCCGTCGCCGCCGCCGCTGCCGTCGCCGCCGCTGCCGTCGCCGCCCGGGTCTCCGTCCGTGTCCGCGTAGGCGCCCGCGTCGGCGAACGCCGCGTACGTCGTGAGCGGATCGGCGACGAGGAAGTCCGGCACCTCCGGGTCGCCGGCCAGTCCCGCCCGGTCCGTGTCCGTCAGCTCCCGCAGCAGCGCGCCGAACTCGGCGAACGCCGACTCCCGCGCGGGCTCCGCGCCGACGAGCTCCGCGATCCGCGCCACCACCGCCGTCTTCCCGGGCACGGTGGCCGCGAGCGAGGCGAAGTCGGGGACCGGCTCGTCGGAGAACATCATCGAGGGCCAGACCACCCCCGCGTACCCCAGCCGCACCCCGGGCCCGGCGAGGTCCGGGAAGGGGGCGAGGAACGCCGAGTAGAACCGGGCCGCCACCGAAGGGGAGTTGTTCCACCCGTGGGCGAAGACCAGCAGGTCCGTGCAGCCCTGCCGGTCGAGTCCGGCGAGCCCGGCCGCCTGGCCGGCAGGGCCGCCGGGACCGTCACCGTCCTTGTCGAACGTGATCTCGCGGTACGGCCCGACACTCATCCCGGTCATGGCCCCGTCCCTCCGCGTCGAGGTGTGCCGTCGGCACCGGGATCCTTCCCCCGCGGAGGGACGGGCAGTCGTCAGGGGAGGAGCCGGGCCGCCGAGACCTCGGGGAAGTGGACGACGGCGTCGTACGCGGTCGCGAGCCGTACGTTCACCACGTCGCCCTCCCACGGGAACGCCGTGCCGACGGACCGGGTCGGCCGGGCGACGCCCAGCCACTCCCGGGCGGCCGGGGTCGCGGTCCGCAGGTCGAGCAGGAAGGGGCGGGCCGAGACCCGGTCCAGGACGTGCGTGTTGCTGTCGGCCCCCAGCGGGCCGACGCCGAACTCCCGTACCGGCTCGCCCGGAGCCCCCGTGTCGTGCGCGTTGAACGAGCCCCGTCCGAAGGTGGCCCCGATGGTCACGTAGTCCTCGCCGAGCGCGTCGCGCAGGAAGGCGCCCTGGATGCGCGGGTACTGCTCCGGCCGCGTGGTCTCGTAGCCGACGTGCCCGTCGTGCGCGGACAGCACCATCCGGTCGCCGGTGCGGCGCTGCCACCACACCGTGTTCTCGGCCATCACGCGGTCGCGGTAGAGCATTGCCTGCGCGACCTCGGCCTCGCCGGCCTGGCCGGTCATGTCGTACGCGTACTCCGTGCCGACCTGGGCGATCACCCGGGCGTGCTGCACGGCCCAGGCGTGCGCCTCGCGGGCCGCCCGTCCCGTCCCCGCCGGCCTCTGCCGCTCCAGGAGGGCGAGGGCGCGGCCGACGTCCGCCGCCATGGCCCGGCGCTCGGCCAGCGGCCGGGTCAGGTAGGCGTTCATCCAGGAGTCCACGGTGCCGGTCGGCCGGGAGCTCCGGTAGAGCTCCCGGAAGCGGGGGAGCAGCTGCGGCCGGGTCCGGGCCACGTAGCCGGTGACCTCGTCGAAGAGGTTGGTGCCCGCGTAGCCGAGGTCGTTGCCCATGAACCGCACCGGGTGGTCCGGGTGGCGCTGGTTGTGCCGCCGCATCCAGGTGAACAGGTCCAGGTACTCCTCGGTGTTCCAGAAGCCGTAGGCGTTCTGGAACTCGTCCCGCATGATCTTCCGGATGTCGCCCGCGCCCTCGCGCACGTAGGCGTCGACGAGCAGGCCGGTGCTCCAGTTGGCCTCCAGCGCGAAGGTGGTGAACCCCTGCCGCTCCACGAGCTGTTCGAAGATCCGGTGCTTGGCGCGCAGGAACTCGCCCGAGCTGTGCGTGGCCTCGCCGACGCCGACCACCTTCGCGTCGCCGACGATCCGCTCCAGGGTGCGGGTGTCGGTCAACGGGCGTGCGGTGGAGGCGAGTTCGCGGGCGGGGTCCGGGTGCCCGGGCCCGCGGTCCGCGGCGGCGGCCGGAGCGGCGGGGGCGAGCAGGCCCACGCAGAGGGCGGCGAGCAGGACGGTCAGGGGGCGGCGGCGTCGTAAGGAAACGTTCATGACCTCAGCCAACCCGCGGGAGGGCGGGCCCGGAATCCGGCCCGCCCCCGTGACCGTCCGGGGGTCAGCCCCCGGTCAGCGGTAGAGCAGGTACTCCCGGCGGACCGCCCGGAAGGCCGCCAGGTCCGCCTCCCAGGCCGCGGCGACCTCGTCCGCCGTCGCACCGGCGTCGACGAGCGTGCGCACCCGGGCCGAACCGGTCAGCTTGTCGATCCAGCCGTCCGCGCGCCAGGCGAAGCCGCTCCAGGTCCGCCGCGCGGTGACCAGCAGCGCGATCCCGGTGCGCACCGGGTCGAAGGCCGCCCGGTCGTGGACCATCAGCTGGAGCCCGCCCACCGTCCTGCCCTGGAACTTGGAGAAGGTCGGCGCGAAGTACGCCTCGCGGAAGCGCACCCCGGGCAGCTCCAGCGCGTTCGCCGCCTCCGCCCACCGTCCGTCGATCCCCTCCGCGCCGAGCAGCTCGAACGGGCGGGTGGTGCCGCGCCCCTCGGAGAGGTTGGTGCCCTCGAACAGGCAGGTGCCGGAGTAGACGAGCGCGGTGTCGGGCGTCGGCATGTTGGGGCTCGGCGGCACCCACGGCAGCCCCGTGGCGTCGAAGAACTCCCCGCGCCGCCAGCCGGAGACCGTCACCGTCTCCAGCTCCGCCGGCCGCGCCAGGAACTCCCCGTTGAAGAGGCGGGCCAGCTCCGCCACCGTCATCCCGTGGGCCTGCGCGATGGGCTCCCGCCCGACGAAGGTCGCGTACGCCCGGTCCAGGACGGGGCCGAGCGCGGCCCGGCCGGTCACCGGATTGGGCCGGTCCAGGACCACGAAGCGCTTCCCGGCGAGCGCGGCGGCCTCCATGCAGTCGTAGAGCGTCCAGATGTACGTGTAGAAGCGGGCGCCCACGTCCTGGATGTCGAAGACGACCGTGTCCACGCCCGAGGCGGTGAACACGTCGGCCAGCGGCCGGCCGCTCTTCAGGTACGTGTCGTAGACGGGCAGCCCGGTCGCCGGGTCGTCGTAGCGCCCCTCCGAGCCGCCGGCCTGGGCCGTGCCGCGGAAGCCGTGCTCGGGCCCGAAGACGGCGACCAGGTCGACGCGTTCGTCGGCGTGCATCACGTCCACGATGTGGCGCGCCTCGGCGGTGATGCCGGTCGGGTTGGTGACCACGCCGACCCGCTGCCCGGCGAGCCGCGCGTAGCCGTCGGCGGCGAGCCGCTCGAACCCCGTGCGGACCCGGCGGGCCGGGGCACCGCCCGCGCCGCCCGGGGCCGGGTGTGCCGCCGCCGGCCCCGTACCGGCCGCCGCCGCGGCGCCGAACGCGCCGCCCGCGGCCAGCAGACCACGTCTGGACAGGCTCATGCGGAAACCTCCTTGATCGCCTTCCCTGACATGGGCACGCACGCTAGCGCTCCACCGGGCCGCGCGGAACGAGGCGTACCGCCGGAGTCTTCCCCGGTTCCATACCGACCGGTTAGTCTGCCCGCACAGCCGCTACGGAGAGGTGGGCCGCCGATGAGCACGGTGCAGGGCGTCGAGGGCGCGGGAGTGGTCGTCACGGGCGCGGGCGGCGGCATCGGCGCCGCACTCGCCCGCCGGTTCGCCGCCGAGGGGGCCCGGGTCGTCGTCAACGACCTCGACCCCGGCCGCACCAAGGCCGTCGCCGACGAGATCGGTGCCCTCGCCGTCCCCGGGGACGCCTCCGAGGTCGTCGACGAGGCCCGCGCCGCGCTCGGCGGCACCGTGGACGTCTGGTGCGCCAACGCCGGACTCGCCTCTCCCGGCGACGCCTTCGCCGACGAGGAGGTCTGGGCCGCCGCCTGGGACGTCAACGTCATGGCCCACGTCCGCGCCGCCCGCGCGCTGCTGCCCGACTGGCTGGAGCGCGGCACCGGCCGCTTCGTCTCCACCGTCTCCGCCGCCGGACTGCTCACGATGATCGGCGCCGCCCCGTACAGCGTCTCCAAGCACGGCGCGTACGCCTTCGCCGAATGGCTCTCCCTCACCTACCGCCACCGCGGCCTCACGGTGCACGCCATCTGCCCGCAGGGCGTGCGCACGGACATGCTCACCGCCTCCGGGACGGCCGGCGAGCTGGTCCTCGCCCCCACCGCCATCGAGCCCGAGGACGTCGCCGACGCCCTCTTCGACGCCATGGAGGCCGACCGCTTCCTCGTCCTGCCCCACCCCGAGGTGGCCCGCTTCTACGGGGCCAGGGCCGCCGAACCCGAACGGTGGCTGCGCGGCATGAACCGCGTCCAGCGGACCTGGGAAGGGGCGGGCGCGTGACGGGCCGGGAGCGGGACGCCACGGGCGGCACCGAGGCAGGCGGTACGGGATCGATCTACGCCGCCAAGCCCTGGCTCGGGCGGCTCAGCGCGGCCCAGCGGGCGCCCGTCGACCCGCCGCCCACCGTGCTGCACGCCTTCCGCGCCGCCGCCGCGCGCACCCCCGACCACCCGGCACTCGCCTACTTCGACGGCCGGATCCCCTACCGCGAGGCCGACGCCCTCTCCGACTCCGTCGCCGGACACCTGGCCGCCCGGGGCGTCGGGCGCGGCGACCGGGTCGCGGTCATGCTCCAGAACAGCCCGCACTTCGTCCTCGCCCTCCTCGGCGCCTGGAAGGCGGGCGCCACCGTCGTCCCGCTCAACCCGATGTACAAGGCGGGCGAGGTCGGCCACGCCCTGCGGGACTCCGGCGCCACCGCCCTGGTCTGCTCCGACCGCGCCTGGGACGGCTACCTCCGCGACACCGTCGCCGAGGCCGGGGTCCGGATCGCCCTCACCGCCTTCGAGCGCGGACTCCAGACCCGCGACGACCCCCGCGTCCTCGGCTTCGAGAGGGTGCCGGCCGACCGCCTCCACGGCGCGGACGACCTCCTCGCCGTCGCCCGCGCGGGCCACCCGGCCCCCGAGGGGCGCGAGCCCGGCACCGACGACATCGCCCTGATCAGCTACACCTCCGGCACCAGCGGCACCCCCAAGGGCGCCCTCAACCTGCACCGGGGCATCGTCCACAACGCCGAACGCCAGCGCACCGGCCACCCCGTCCCCGAGGGCGCCGTCTACTTCGCCCTCGCCCCGCTCTTCCACATCACCGGGCTGGTCTGCGAGCTCGGCGCCTGCTTCGCCAACGGCGGCACCCTCGCCCTCGCGTACCGCTTCGACGCCGGGGTCGTCCTCGACGCGTTCCTGGAGCACCGGCCCGCCTACACCGTCGGACCCTCGACCGCCTACATGGCGCTCGCCGCCCACCCGGGCGCCACCCCGGACCACTTCTCCTCGTTCCTCGTGCTGTCCTCGGGCGGCGCGCCCGTGCCGCCCGCCCTGGTGGAGAAGTTCCGCGCCGGCTTCGGCCCCTACCTGCGCAACGGCTACGGGCTCACCGAGTGCACCGCCCCCTGCGCCTCCGTGCCGCCGCAGTCCGAGGCGCCCGTCGACCCCGCCTCCGGCACGCTCTCGGTGGGCGTCCCCGGCCCCGACACCGTCGTCCGCATCCTCGACGAGTCCGGCGCCGAGGTCCCGTTCGGCGAGCAGGGCGAGATCGCCGTCCGCGGCCCCCAGGTCGTCCCCGGCTACTGGCGGCTGCCCGAGGCCACCGCGGCCGCCTTCCCCGACGGGGAGCTGCGCACCGGCGACATCGGCTTCATGGACGCGGACGGCTGGCTGTACGTCGTCGACCGCAAGAAGGACATGATCAACGCCTCCGGCTTCAAGGTCTGGCCGCGCGAGGTCGAGGACGTCCTCTACACCCACCCGGCCGTCCGCGAGGCCGCCGTCGTCGGCGTCCCCGACGCCTACCGCGGCGAGACGGTGAAGGCCTACGTGAGCCTGCGGCCCGGCGCCGATGCGGACCCCGCCGAGCTCTCCGCCTACTGTGAGCAGCGGCTCGCCGCGTACAAGTACCCGCGCGAGGTCGAGATCCTGGCGGAGCTCCCCAAGACGACAAGTGGGAAGATCCTCAGGCGGGACCTGCGGTCCCCGAAGTGAGCACCGGCACGAGCGCCGGCATGGACGAAAGAAGGCGGAGCATGGCCAGGACGACGGACGGCAACGGGGTCCCCGTCCCCCAGAGGCTCCTCGCCGCCGCCACCCGGCTCTTCGCGGAGCAGGGCTACGACCGGACCTCCGTCCAGGAGATCGTGGAGGCGGCCGGCGTCACCAAGGGCGCGCTCTACCACTACTTCGGCTCCAAGGAGGACCTGCTCCAGGAGGTCTACTCCCGGGTGCTCCGGCTCCAGCAGGAGCGCCTCGACGCCTACGCGGGCGCCGACGCCCCGGTGGAGCGGCGGCTGCGGGACGCCGCCGCCGACGTCGTCGTCACCACGATCGACAACCTGGACGACGCCGCGATCTTCTTCCGCTCCATGCACCACCTCAGCCCGGAGAAGAACAAGCAGGTGCGGGCCGAGCGGCGGCGCTACCACGAGCGCTTCCGCGCCCTGATCGAGGAGGGCCAGCAGGCCGGGGTCTTCTCCGCGGCGACCCCCGCCGACCTGGTCGTCGACTACCACTTCGGCTCGGTCCACCACCTGTCCACCTGGTACCGCCCGGACGGCCCGCTCAGCCCCCAGCAGGTGGCCGACCACCTGGCCGACCTCCTGCTGCGGGCCCTGCGCCCGTAACCGCGGGTCCGGCGGGGTTCAGAGGTACCTCTTCAGCTCCCGCCGGGCCAGCGAGCGCTGGTGGACCTCGTCGGGTCCGTCCGCCAGCTTCAGGGTGCGCGCCGCGGCCCACAGCTCGGCGAGCGGGAAGTCCTGCGAGACGCCGCCGGCGCCGTGCACCTGGACCGCCTTGTCGATGATGTCGACCACCGCACGGGGCGTGGCGATCTTGATCGCCTGGATCTCGGTGTGGGCGCCCCGGTTGCCGACGGTGTCCATCAGCCAGGCCGTCTTCAGGACGAGCAGCCGCAGCTGTTCGACCGTCACCCGGGCGTCCGCGATCCAGTTCTGCACGACCCCCTGCCCGGCGATCGCCTTGCCGAAGGCGGTACGGGAGACCGCGCGGCGGCACATCAGCTCGATGGCCCGCTCGGCCATGCCGATCAGCCGCATGCAGTGGTGGATGCGGCCGGGGCCGAGCCGGGCCTGGGCGATGGCGAAGCCGCCGCCCTCCTCGCCGATCAGGTGGGCGGCCGGGACCCGGGCGCCGTGGAAGACCACCTCGGCGTGGCCGCCGTGGGAGTGGTCCTCGTAGCCGTACACCTGCATCGCGCGGCGCACCTCGACCCCGGGGGTGTCGCGGGGGACCAGGATCATGGACTGCTGGCGGCGCGGGTCGGCGCCGTCGGGGTCGGTCTTGCCCATGACGATGAGGATGCGGCAGTCGGGGTTCATCGCCCCGGAGATGTACCACTTGCGCCCGTCGATCACGTACGAGTCGCCGTCCCGCCGGATCCGGGTCTCGATGTTGGTCGCGTCGGAGGAGGCCACCTCGGGCTCGGTCATGGCGAACGCCGAGCGGATCTCGCCCGCGAGCAGCGGCTCCAGCCACTGCTTCTTCTGCGCCTCGTCGCCGAACTGGGCGAGCACCTCCATGTTCCCGGTGTCGGGGGCGGCGCAGTTGAGGGCGGTGGGGGCGAGCTGGGGGCTGCGGCCGGTGATCTCGGCGAGCGGCGCGTACTGGAGGTTGGTGAGCCCGGCCCCGTACTCCCGGTCCGGCAGGAAGAGGTTCCACAGCCCCTGCCGCCTGGCCTCGGCCTTCAGCTCCTCGACGACCGCCGGGGTGTCCCACGGGGAGGCGAGCCCGGCGCGCTGCTCGTGGGCGACGGCCTCGGCGGGGTACACGTGCTCGTCCATGAAGGCGAGGAGCCTCGCCCGCAGTTCCTCGGTGCGGGCGTCGTACGCGAAGTCCATGACGGATCAGCCTTCCTGGAGGGTGGTGAGGCCGTGCTCGATGAAGACGGGGACGAGCTCGCCGATGCGGTCGAAGCCGGCTCCGACGGTCTGCCCGAGGGTGTAGCGGTAGTGGATGCCCTCCAGGATCACGGCCAGCTTGAACCAGGCGAAGGCGGTGTACCAGGAGACGGCGCCGGTGTCCCGGCCGGAGCGGGCGGCGTAGCGCTCGATCAGCTCGCCGGGCGTGGGGTGGCCGGCGGCCGAGGCGGTGGTGGAGACGGGGGAGTCCGGCAGCTCCAGCGGCGCGCTGTACATGACGAGCAGCCCGAGGTCGGTGAGCGGGTCGCCGAGGGTCGACATCTCCCAGTCGAGGACCGCCTTGATGCGGTCGTCCTCGCCGACGAGGACGTTGTCGAGCCGGTAGTCGCCGTGCACGACGGCCGGCGCGGGCGAGGCCGGCAGACCGCGGCCGAGCGCGGCGTGCAGCTCGTCGATCCCCGGCAGGTCCCGGCCCCGGGAGGCGGCGAGCTGCTTGCCCCAGCGGCGCAGCTGCCGGTCGAGGAAGCCCTCGGGGCGCCCGAAGTCGTCGAGCCCGACGGCGGCGGGGTCCACGGCGTGCAGGTCGACGAGGGTGTCGACGAGCCCGAGTACGGCCTCGCGGGTGCGGGCGGGCCCGAGCGGGGCGAGCTCGGCGGCCGAGCGGTACGGGGTGCCGGGCACGAACTCCATGACGTAGAACGGCGCCCCGAGCACCGACTCGTCCTCGCAGAGCGCGACGGTCTCCGGCACGGGCACGGCGGTGCCGCGCAGGGCGCTGATGACCCGGTGCTCGCGCCTCATGTCGTGCGCGGTGGCGAGGACGTGGCCGAGCGGCGGGCGGCGCACGACCCAGCGGCCGGTGCCGTCGGTCACGCCGTAGGTGAGGTTCGACCGGCCGCCCTCGATCAGCCGGGCGGTGAGCGGGCCGGCGACGAGGCCGGGCCGCTCGCGGTCGAGGAAGCCGCGCAGCCGCTCGGGGTCGAGGCCGGGGGGCGGGGAACCGGGCGGCGGGGTGGAGCTCATGGGGGCGTACCTCCGGGATCGGCGTCGGCGTTCATGATGACCGACCAGTCGGTATGTCGTCCAGGGGGACGGCGGGGGCGGGCGGCGGGGTCGGGAGGAGAGTCCTGCACGCCTCTGGTCGTGCGTACCTGAATCTGAATAGGGTTCACATATGGATTCAGCGCTGCGCATCGAGGACGTCCGGCTGACCCCGATCCTGATCAAGGACCCGCCCCTCCTCAACACCCAGGGCGTCCACCAGCCCCTTACCCCCCGCCTGGTGGTGGAGGTGGAGACCCGGGGCGGGATCACCGGCCTCGGCGAGACCTACGGCGACACCGCCTACCTCGCCCTGGCGCGCCCGCTGGCCGCGGCGCTGCCCGGCCGGTCGGTCACGGACGTGAACGGCCTGTTCCGGCTGGCGGCGGACGTGTGCGGCGCGGCGCCCGCCGGAGTCGTGGACGGGCGGGTCGACGCGGGCGGGCTGCGCGGCGTCCGGACCGCCGAGAAGCTGCGCCTCTCGGTCGTCTCCGCCTTCGAGACCGCCTGCCTGGACGCCCTCGGCCGGAGCCTCGGCGTCCCGGTCCACGCGCTGCTCGGCGGGCGGGTCCGCGAGGAGGTCGAGTACAGCGCCTACCTCTTCTTCAAATGGGCCGCCCACCCGGGCGCGGCCCCCGACGCCTGGGGCGAGGCCCTCGACCCGGCCGGCGTCGTCGAGCAGGCCCGCCGCTTCGAGGCGGCCCACGGCTTCGGCTCGTTCAAGCTCAAGGGCGGCGTCCTGGCGCCGGAGCGCGAGGCCGCGGCGATCCGCGCCCTGGCCGGGGAGTTCCCCGGCCGGCCGCTGCGCCTCGACCCCAACGGGGCCTGGTCCGTGGCGACCGCCCTCGCCGTCGCCGCCGAACTCGGCGACCTCCTCGAATACCTGGAGGACCCGGTCACCGGCACCCCGGCGATGGCCGAGGTCGCCGCCCGCACGGACGTGCCGCTGGCCACCAACATGTGCGTGACCACCTTCGCGGAGGCGCCCGAGGCCTTCGCGCGCGGGGCGGTGCGGATCGTGCTCTGCGACCACCACTACTGGGGCGGGCTGCACCGCACGCGCGAACTCGCCGCGCTCTGCCGCACGTACGGCGTCGGGCTCTCCATGCACTCCAACACGCACCTGGGCATCAGCCTCGCCGCCATGACCCAGGTCGCCGCGACCCTGCCGCAGCTCGCCCACGCCTGCGACACCCACTACCCGTGGCAGACCGACGACGTCGTCACCGTCCCGCCCCGCTTCCGGGCCGGACGCCTCGCCGTCTCCGACGCGCCCGGCCTCGGCGTCGACCTCGACCGCGACCGGCTGGCGGACCTCCACCGCCGGTGGCTCGACGACGACGGGACGCTGCGGGACCGCGACGACGCGGCGGCCCTGCGCAGGGCACGGCCGGAGTGAGCGCCCGCGAGGCCCGTCAGGCGTGGCAGGCCACCGGCACCCCGCCGTTCATCGCCGCCATGTCCCCGAAGACCGCCACCGGGTCCAGCGGGTGACCGTCCGGCAGGCCGTCCAGTTCGGCGTACGCCCGGTGCAGGTTCGCCACCAGCCGCTCGCTCTCCCGCCACGCGGCGAACTCGCCGAGCTCCGCGGCCCGGGCCGTCTCCAGCGGCGGATCCCCCTTCGCGTGGCCCTCGCGCGCCAGCTCCCGCACCCAGAGCAGGTAGCGCTCGGTCGCGTCGTACGCCGAGGGGTCGGTGACCCGGCCGTGCCCGGGCACCACCGTCGGCGCGTCGAGCGAGCGCAGCAGCGCGAGCGCGCGCAGCGAACCGGCGAGCGAGCCCATCGGCAGGAAGGGCGTGCCGCCGTGGAAGACCAGGTCGCCGGTGAAGACGACGCCCTGATCGGGGAGATGGACGATCGAGTCGCCGGTGGTGTGCGCCGGACCGGGGTGGATCACCCGCACCTCGACCTCGCCGACGTACAGCGTGAGGGAGTCCCGGTACGTGAGGTGCGGCGGCCGGATCTCGATCCGGCCGAAGTCGGTCTGCGGCCACAGCAGGTGGAGCTGGTGCCCGGCGGCGAGCTGTTCGGCCCGGCAGTTCTCGTGGCCGACGATCCGCGCCCCGGGCAGGAACACCCCGTTGCCATAGGTGTGGTCGCCGTGGTGGTGCGTGGAGACGATCGTGCGCGGCGCCGGAAGCCCCGCCTCGCGGACCGCGTCGCGCAGCAGCAGGGCCCGCCGCTCGGTGGCGGCCGTGTCGACGAGCAGCGTCTCGTCCCCGTCGCCGAGGAACCCGGCGTTGTTCAGGCACCAGCCCCCGTCGGGCTGGACGAAGGCGTGGACGTGCGGCGCGAGCGTGACCACGTACGGATCGGTGGCAGGCACAGGAGTTCCCCCGGATGAGAGCCCGACTGGACAGGGGAAGGGTGCCAGGCGCGCGGGGTCCGGGGGAAACCGGGGCCGAGATCGGCGGACGGGAACGTCAGTGGTCGTCCCAGTGGTTGCCGTGCTCGGCGTGCCGGTGCCCGTCGTGGGCGTAGTCGACGTGGTCGCCGTGCGGGACGGCGGTGTGTCCGCAGTCCGGTCCGTGGGTGTGGTCCGGGTGGGTGTGCGCCACGTGCGCGGAGGACTCGCACTCGTCCCAGTGTCCGGCGTGCTCGCGGTGCAGGTGCCCGTCGTGCGCGTAGTCCACGTGGTCCCGGTGGGGGACGGCGGTGTGCCCGCAGGCCGGGCCGTGGCTGTGCGCGTGGGTGGCGTGCTCGTGGTGGGTGACGGTCATGACTCCGCCTCTGCGAGGGGTCGGCTGACCACCTCAGGCTAGTCCGGAATGCCCGTTTCTTCAGATCCGCGCACTCCGCCCGCCGCGGGGGCGTACGCCGCGCCTCACAGCACGATCGCCACCGCGAAACCGGCGAACGCGACCGTGCACAGCGCCGCGAGCCAGGCGCTCCGCAGCGACAGCGGGCGCGGCCGCGCCGCGCCCAGCGACTGGATCCGGCGGTGCGCCACCGCGAGGAAGCCGATCCACACCAGCGCCGAGAGCCCCGCCGCGAGCAGCCCGGTCGCCGTCACCCCGTCGTGGATCGCCTGCTTGCCCGCGAGCACCGCGACCACGGTGCAGGACAGCGTGGTGCGCCGCCAGGCCAGCCGCGTGCGCTCGGGCTGGAGCCCCGGGTCCCGGAGGGCCGGCCCGCCCCCGTCGCCCGCCCGGGTCACCGCCCGGCCCAGCCGAAGACGACGACCACCACCATCGCGACGGCGACCACCGCCACCGCCAGGCTGAGCACGGCCGGGAAGCGGGAGACCGGCAGGTCCTCGCCGCGCCGCATGGCCCGCTCGCAGCGCACCCAGTGGTTCACCGCGCGCAGCGCGCACAGCACGCCCGCCGCGAGCAGCGCGAGCGCGAGCCCGACCCGGACGCCCCAGCGCAGGTCCGGCAGGAACTGGTCCACGGCGAAGCCGCCGCCGATCAGTGCGAGCGCGGTCCGGATCCAGGCGAGGAAGGTCCGCTCGTTCGCCAGGGAGAAGCGGTAGTCGGGGGTCTCGCCCTCCTCCCGGAGGCGCCGCGGCGCGAACCACAGCCGCAGGCTCTGTATGAAGTCGCTCACGCGGGCACCCTATCCGTCTGATGATCACACCGCCCGGCGGGCGAAGGCGCCCGCGACGCCCGCACCGGCTCAGATCGCCCACGGCGCCCGCGGCCGCTGAGGGCGGCCCGCACCGCTCAGCGCGCCCGCGACGCCCGCACCGGCTCAGCGTGCCCGCAGCCGCTCAGGGTGCCCGCAGCGTCCGCAGTCGCTCGTACGCGGCGAGGCCGTCCGGCACCCACTCCCACTCGGCGAGCCGCGCCGCCAGCTCCTCCTCCGGGAGGAAGGCGTGCCAGGCCACCTCCTCCGCCTGCGGGCGCACCGGCAGCTCGCAGCGCACCTCGTACACGGCCGACCACCACTTCCCGGCCATGCCCCCGGAGTCGTACAGGAAGCGGAACAGCGGCGTGGGCCGGGGCAGCCCGGACACCCCCAGCTCCTCCTCGGCCTCCCGCAGGGCGGCGTCGTCGTAGGACTCGCCCGCGCCCACCACCCCGCCGACGAACATGTCGTACAGCGAGGGGAAGACCAGCTTCGTCGGGGTCCTGCGGTGGACGAAGACCCGTCCCTCGGCATCCCGCACCCGGATGAAGGTGCAGCGGTGGATCAGGCCCCGCGCGTACACCTCGCCGCGCGGGGCCCGCCCGATCACCCGGTCGTTCTCGTCGACGACGTCGAGTACCTCATCGGCAGCGCTCATGGGCCCATGAAATCACCGCCGTCGGAGCCCGCCGCCCCGCGGTCACTGACCCATGACGTACTTCACCGTCGGACCGGTCGTCCAGCCGCCGTCCACCGCCAGCTCCGCGCCGGTCACGTACGAGGCGGCGTCCGAGAGCAGGAAGACGACCGCGCCCGCGATCTCGGGGGCCTCGCCGACCCGGCCCATCGGGGTGTTGGGGTAGTTGCCCTCGCCCTTCTCGATGCCGACCGAGGCGGTCATCGGGGTGTACGTCATGCCCGGGTGGACCGAGTTGACGCGGATCCGCGAGGTGCCGAGCTCCACGGCGCCGATCTTGGTCAGCCCGCGCACGCCCCACTTGGAGGCGCCGTACCCGGCGGTCAGCGCGAGGCCCATCAGGCCGGCGGCCGAGGAGATGTTGACGATCGAGCCGCCGCCCGCCGCCCTCATCGCGGGGATCGCGGCCTTCATGCCGATGAAGACGCCGGTCAGATTGATGTCGAGGACCTTGCGGAAGTGCTCGACCGACTCGGTCTCCAGGAAGGCGCCGGTCGATATGCCGGCGTTGTTCACCAGGCCGTGCAGCCCGCCGAACTCCTCGACGGCGTACGCGACGGCCGCGGCCCACTCCTCCTCCGAGGTCACGTCGTGGTGGAGGAACCGGGCCCGCTCGCCGAGCTCGGCGGCGGTCGCCTTGCCCTCCTCGTCGAGCACGTCGGTGATCACGACGTTCGCACCGGCGGCCACGGCCTGCCGGGCGGCCTCGGCGCCGAGGCCGCGGGCGCCGCCGGTGACGAGGACGGTCCGGCCGGTCAGGTCGTGCGGGTGGTGCGCGGTCGTCAGCTCGCTCATGTGAGGTCCTTTCGGGGCCCTAGGGGGGTGGGCGCCGCTCCGGGGCCGTGCGGCCAGGAGGAGCGCCGTGGTGGTCTCGACCAGATCGGCGAGGAAGAGCGCCTCTCCGGTGAGCGGTTCGGTGCCGTCGAGGTACTGCCGGGCCCGGTCGGCCATCGCCGCGCCCACGACGGTGAGCGCCAGGTCGAGGCGCTCCAGGCGCAGCGGCTCGGGCAGGCCGGCGGCGGCCAGGCAGGACTCCAGGCGCTCGATCAGGCGCCAGTAGCCGGTGCCGGCGAGCGTGGGGTGGGGCGTGCGGGTGCGGACCCCGCTCTCGTGGCTGAGCTGCGCGGAGATCCGCAGGCAGCGCCGGCCCCGGTCGGTGCGCAGTTCGCTCGACTCGGCGGCGACCAGCGCGGCGACGAGCGCGTGCGGCTCGTCGGGGGCGGCGGCGAGGAGCGGGTCGAGCACCTGCTCGGTCCGCAGCTGGCGGCCGGCCATCACGGAGTCGAGCAGCCCGGCGCGGGAGCCGAAGTGGTACTGGACGGCGGACGGATTGCCCTGCCCGGCGCGCGCCACGATGTCCCGCAGCTGCGCGCCGTCCACGCCCTGGGCGGCGAAGACCTCCTCCGCCGCACGGATCAGTTTCTCCCTGGTCTCGGGCCCTGACGTCCTTGCCATGGGTCCATATTAATGCTCGACATTAGAAAGCGGGAGGGGCAGTCGTCCGGCGAAAGTCGCGGGCAAAGTGCCTCGAACCGTTGACTCGATACATCGGTGTATCCAAGATGCGGTCCATGCCCCACGCCTACGACGCCGACGTCATCGTCATCGGAGCCGGCCTCGCCGGACTCGTCGCCACCGCCGAGCTGGTCGACGCCGGCCGGTCCGTGATCCTGCTCGACCAGGAACCCGAGCAGTCGATCGGCGGCCAGGCCCACTGGTCCTTCGGCGGCCTCTTCCTCGTCGACTCGCCCGAGCAGCGCCGGATGCGGATCCGCGACAGCCACGCCCTCGCCCTCCAGGACTGGCTCGGCACGGCCGGCTTCGACCGCCCCGAGGACGCATGGCCGCGCCGCTGGGCCGAGGCGTACGTCGACTTCGCGGCCGGTGAGAAGCGCGCCTGGCTGCACGCCCTCGGCGTGCGCTTCTTCCCCGTGGTCGGCTGGGCCGAGCGCGGCGGCTACGACGCCAACGGCCACGGCAACTCCGTCCCGCGCTTCCACATCACCTGGGGCACCGGGCCGGGCCTCGTCGCCCCCTTCGAGGCCCGGGTCCGCGAGGGCGTGGCCCGCGGCCTGGTCCGCTTCCGCTTCCGCCACCGGGTGACCGGCCTCTCCCGCACCGCGGGCGCCGTCGACACCGTCACCGGTGAGGTCCTGGCCCCGTCCGACGCCCCGCGCGGCACCGCCAGCGGCCGCGAGGCCACCGGCTCCTTCACCCTGCGCGCCCAGGCCGTGATCGTCACCTCCGGCGGCATCGGCGGCAACCACGACCTCGTCCGCGCGCAGTGGCCCGAACGGCTCGGCACCCCGCCCGCCAAGCTGCTGTCCGGCGTCCCGGCCCACGTCGACGGCCTGATGCTCGGCATCGCGGAGAAGGCCGGCGCACACCACGTCAACCGCGACCGGATGTGGCACTACACCGAGGGCATCGAGAACTGGGACCCGATCTGGGCCCGGCACGGCATCCGCATTCTGCCCGGCCCGTCCTCGCTCTGGCTCGACGCGACCGGCAGGCGGCTGCCGGTCCCGCTCTTCCCCGGCTTCGACACCCTCGGCACCCTCGAACACATCATGCGGACCGGCCACGACCACACCTGGTTCGTGCTCGACCAGAGGATCATCGGCAAGGAGTTCGCCCTCTCCGGCTCCGAGCAGAACCCCGACCTCACCGGCAAGTCGGTCCGCGACGTCATCGGCCGCGCCCGCGCCGACGTGCCCGGCCCCGTGAAGGCCTTCATGGACAAGGGCGCCGACTTCGTCGTCGAGCGCGACCTCGCCGCCCTGGTCCGCGGCATGAACCGGATCACCGGCAAGGACCTGATCGACGAGGACGGCCTGCGCCGCGAGATCACCGCCCGCGACCGCGAGATCGCCAACCCCTTCACCAAGGACCTCCAGGTCACGGCGATCCGGGGCGCCCGCCGCTACCTGGGCGACCGGCTGATCCGCACGGCCGCCCCGCACCGCCTGCTCGACCCGAAGGCCGGCCCGCTGATCGCCGTACGCCTGAACATCCTCACCCGCAAGTCCCTCGGCGGCCTGCAGACCGACCTCTCCTCCCGCGTCCTGACCGACACCGGCGAGCCGCTCCCCGGCCTGTACGCGGCGGGCGAGGCGGCCGGCTTCGGCGGCGGCGGGGTGCACGGCTACCGCTCCCTCGAAGGCACCTTCCTCGGCGGCTGCCTCTTCTCCGGCCGTGCGGCGGGCCGGGCGGCGGCGGAGGCGGTGGGCTGACGGAACGCCGGGACGGTCCGTCGGCGGACCGGGCCCACGGCAAAGCCCCGGAGTGCGGGTCTCCGCACACCGGGGCCTCGTCACGGGGACCGCGCCACAGGGGCCGCAGCGGCCACATCGGCCACGTCGGCTACATCAGCAGCGACAGCAGCAGCACGCACACGATCCCGACCACCGAGATGATCGTCTCCATCACCGACCAGGTCCTGACCGTCTGGCCGACGCTCATCCCGAAGTACTCCTTCACCAGCCAGAAACCCGCGTCGTTGACGTGGCTGAAGAAGAGCGAACCGGCGCCGATCGCGAGGACGAGGAGGGAGACCTCGCCCGTCGACATGCCCTCGGCGAGCGGGGCCACCAGGCCGGCCGCCGAGATCGTCGCCACCGTGGCCGAGCCGGTCGCCAGCCGGATCGCGACCGCGATCAGCCAGGCGAGCAGCAGGGCGGGGATCGACCAGTTCTCGGAGAAGTCCAGGATCATCTGGCCGACGCCGATGTCGATGAGGGTCTGCTTGAAGCCGCCGCCGGCGCCGACGATGAGCAGCACGCCCGCGATGGGGGCGAGTGACTTCTCGACGGTGGAGGAGAGGCGCTCCTTGGTGAAGCCGGCCGCCCGGCCCAGGGTGAACATGCCCACTATGACGGCGGCGAGCAGGGCGATCAGCGGGGAGCCGATGACGTCGGTGACCTTCTGCACGCCGTTGGCCGGGTCGTCGACGACGATGTCGACGAGCGCCTTCACCAGCATGAGGACGACGGGCAGCAGCACGGTGGCCACGGTGGCACCGAAGCCGGGACGCTTCTCCAGGTCCTCGGAGGGGCGGACCGGGATCATCTTCTCCGGCGCCGGGATGTCCACCCAACGGGCGGCGTAGCGGGAGAAGACCGGACCGGCGATGATCACGGTCGGGATCGCGACGACCAGGCCGAGGGCGAGGGTGACGCCCAGGTTGGCGCCGACCGCGTCGATCGCGACGAGCGGGCCGGGGTGCGGCGGGATGAGGCCGTGCATGACGGAGAGGCCGGCGAGGGCCGGGATGCCGATCCGCATCAGCGAGTAGTTGCCGCGCTTGGCGACCAGCAGCACCACCGGGATCAGCAGCACGATGCCGACCTCGAAGAAGAGGGGCAGTCCGATCACGGAGGCGATGAGCACCATCGCCCAGGGCATGGCCTTCTTGCCGGTCTTCGCCAGGATCGTGTCGACGATCTGGTCGGCGCCGCCGGAGTCGGCCAGCAGCTTGCCGAGGATCGCGCCGAGGGCGATGAGCACGCCCACGCCGGCCACGGTGCTGCCGAGCCCGGTGGTGAAGGACTTGATGGTGTCCGCGAGCGGGGCGCCCGCGAACGCGCCCAGCGCCAGCGACCCGATGGTCAGGGCGAGGAACGCGTGCACTTTGAACTTGGTGATGAGCAGGACGATGACGGCGATGCCGGCGAGGACGGCGATGCCGAGCTGGGCGTTGCCTGCCGAGGTGATCGGTTCGGCGGCGTCCGCTGCCAGGATCTCGACGCTGAGACTGGTCACGGTGGGTCCTTGGAAGGGGAGGGTAGGGGAGAGGGGGACGGGGGGCCTTGAAGGGCTACGGGGCTACGGGGCTGCGCGGGCGCGCGGGCCCGGGCGGCTGCGGGACGGGGTCAGGCCGCCAGTCGGCGCAGCGCGGCGACGGCCCGGGTGGCGATGTCCTCGGGGGTGCCGGAGACGTCGACGGCGACGCCCGCCTCGTCCTCCCGCAGCGGCTGCAGGGTGGCGAACTGCGAGTCGAGGAGCGCGGTCGGCATGAAGTGGCCCTTGCGCGCGGCCATCCGCTGCTCGATGAGCTCCCGGTCGCCGGTCAGATGGAGGAAGACCACGCCGGGGGCGGCGGCACGCAGCCGGTCCCGGTAGATCCGCTTCAGCGCGGAGCTGCTCACCACACCGCCGAGCCCGGCCCGCCCGTGCGCCCAGCGCCCGATGGCGTCGAGCCAGGGCTCCCGGTCCGTGTCGTCCAGGGGGATCCCGGCCGACATCTTGGCCACGTTGGCCGCCGGGTGGAAGTCGTCGCCCTCCGCGTACGGCAGGCCGAGCGCCTCGGCCACCAGGGGCCCGATCGTGGTCTTGCCGGTTCCGGCGACGCCCATCACGACGACGACCTGCGGAGGGCCGGCCGGGACGGGCTGGGGGGTGGAGCTCATGGGGGGTGCCTCGCTGTCTTCTTCGACATCGATCCGTCGCGCTCATGAAACCCGTTGGGTACGACGTATTCAAGAGGCTGTGACAAATAAGTCGTACTTATTCTTCCCGGCGTGATCACCTGTGTGATCCGACATAGGCTGGCCACCATGACGACCACGGCCCAGGGGCTCCACCCGCACGTCCTCAACGCCCTGGGCCTCGCGATCACCGCCGGCGAGTACCCGCCCGGTGCCGTGCTGCGCAGCGACGAGCTCGCCGAGCGCTTCGAGGTCTCCCGGACCGTCGTGCGCGAGGTCGTGCGCGTCCTGGAGTCCATGCACCTGGTCGAGTCCCGGCGCCGGGTCGGCGTGATCGTGCTGCCCACCGAGCGGTGGAACGTGTACGACCCCCAGGTCATCCGCTGGCGCCTGGCCGGCGCCGACCGCCCCCGCCAGCTCCGCTCGCTCACCGTGCTGCGCTCCGCGGTCGAACCGGTCGCCGCCGGACTCGCCGCCCTGCACGCCACCCCCGAGCAGTGCCGCGAGCTCACCGAGCAGGCCCTCGGCATGGTCGCCACCTCGCGCGGGCGCCGGCTGGAGGAGTACCTGGTGCACGACATCGCCTTCCACCGGGTCGTCCTCAACGCCTCCGGCAACGAGATGTTCGCCCGGCTCGGGGACGTGGTCGCCGAGGTCCTCAGCGGCCGCACCCGCCACCAGGTGATGTTCGAGGACCCCGACCCGGCCGCCGTCACCCTCCACGTCCAGGTCGCCGAGGCCGTACGCGAGCGGGACGCCGCCCGCGCCGAGGCGCTGACCCGGGAGATCGCCGTCGGCGCGCTCAAGGAGCTGGACGTCCTGGCGCCCTGAGGCGGCCCCTCGCGCCCCCGGGCCGGGCGCTCTCCAACCTCTGAACTAGCTCAAATCCGGGCGTTCAGTGACATCCGCCACAGTCAGGGCCGCGCATTGCCGTGAGGATGTGCGCGGGCCGTGCCGGGGTGAACCCCCGGGAGGCACGGCCGGGTACCGCACGACCCACCCCCTCACGAAGGCGAACAACTCCATGAGCGACCGCGTCACCGCGGCCGAGCCGCAGACCGCCGCCCCGGCGGCCGCAGGCTCCACGGCGTCCCCCCCACATCGACGCCGGCGACGCCGGATACCGCAAGGACCTCAAGTCCCGGCACATCAACATGATCGCCATCGGCGGCGCCATCGGCACGGGCCTCTTCCTCGGCGCCGGCGGCCGGATGGCCAACGCCGGACCCTCGCTCTTCATCGCGTACGCGGTCTGCGGCGTCTTCGCCTTCTTCGTCGTCCGGGCCCTCGGCGAGCTCGTGCTCTACCGCCCCTCCTCCGGCGCCTTCGTCTCCTACGCGCGGGAGTTCATGGGCGAGAAGGGCGCCTACACGGCCGGCTGGCTCTACTTCCTCAACTGGTCGACCACCGCCGTCGCCGACATCACCGCCGCGGCCACCTACGCCCACTTCTGGGCGATGTTCAGCGACGTCCCGCAGTGGATCCTCGCCCTGATCGCCCTCGCGGTCGTCCTCGCCGCCAACCTCATCTCGGTGAAGTACTTCGGCGAGATGGAGTTCTGGTTCGCGATCATCAAGGTGGCCGCCCTGGTCGCCTTCATGCTCGTCGGCATCTTCCTCGTCGTCACCCAGCACGAGGTCGGCGGCCACACCCCGGGCCTCGCCAACATCACCGACAACGGCGGCATCTTCCCCAACGGCGTGATGCCGATGCTGCTGCTCATCCAGGGCGTCGTCTTCGCCTACGCCTCCGTCGAACTGTGCGGCGTCGCCGCCGGCGAGACCGAGAACCCCGAGAAGATCATGCCGAAGGCGATCAACTCGATCATGTGGCGGGTGGGCCTCTTCTACGTCGGCTCCGTCGTCCTGCTCGCGCTGATCCTCCCGTACACCGCCTACACCGGCGACCAGAGCCCCTTCGTCACCGTCTTCGACAAGCTGGGCATCCCCGGCGCCGCCGGCGTGATGAACCTGGTGGTCCTCACCGCCGCCCTCTCCAGCCTCAACTCGGGCCTCTACTCCACCGGCCGCATCCTGCGCTCCATGTCGCTGGCCGGCTCCGCGCCCAAGTTCACCGGCGTCATGAACAAGGGCGGCGTGCCCTACGGCGGCATCCTGCTCACCGCGGGCTTCGGCGTCCTCGGCGTCGCCCTCAACTACGTGATGCCCGGCGAGGCCTTCGAGCTGGTCCTCAACTTCGCCTCGATCGGCATCGTCGGCACCTGGGCGATGATCATGGTCTGCTCGCTGCTGTTCTGGCGCGCCGCCCGCCAGGGCAGGGTCGCCCGCCCCGGCTACAACCTGCCCTGGGCCCCGTACACCCAGATCGTGACCCTCGCCTTCCTGGCCTCCGTCCTCGTCCTCATGTGGATGGACGGCGGCGTCGGCCGCACCACCGTCGCCTGCCTGCCGCTCATCGCGGCCGCGCTGGTCGGCGGCTGGTTCCTGGTCCGCGGCCGGGTCCGCGCCACCGAGGGCCGCAACCGGGACTGAGACCCCCCACGGGAGGAGGCCCCCGCGCGCACACCGCGCGCGGGGGCCTCGTACGCCGTCACCGGCCGGACGCCCCGGTGACCGGGTGCCTCGCCGACCCGGCGCCTCAGTGGCCCCCGTGCCCGTGCCCGGCACCGTGGTCGAAGGGCAGCACCTCGGGGGGCACCACCACGAACGGCCGCATCATCCCCATGTCCTCGTGCTCCAGCAGATGGCAGTGGTACATGAAGCGGCCGTACGCCCCGTCGAAGCGGCCCATCACCCGCACCAGCTCCCCGCCCGGCACCCGGAAGACGTCCTTCCAGCCCGCCTCGTTCGGCGGCACCGGCACCGGCCGCGCCGGGTCGAACCGCACCGGCGAGCGCGAACCGCCCACCGCCCCGTCGAAGCCGCCCGTCGCGTACGCCTCCCGGCCCATCACCTGGAAGTCCGCCAGGTGGATGTGCATCGGGTGCATCAGCGGCCCCGGGGCCAGGTTCAGGAACGACCACTGCTCGTACGAGCCCTCGCCGATCGTGAAGCCGAGCCCGTCGTTGAACGTCCGGGCCGTACGGCGGTACGTGCGCACCTTGCCGTCCGCCGACTGGATCTGGATCACCCCGTTCGCCGGCAGCCGCAGCCGGGCGCCCTCCTTCTCCGGAACCTCCTCCATCTCCCACATCTCCGGATGCCCGCCGCCCCCGACCGTCCCCGGCGGCGTGAGCACCACGAGCCGGTGCCCGTGCTCGACGTGCGCGTGGTCGTAGCGCCGGAAGGACCCCGAGAGCACCGACGGCAACGCGAAACCGTCGCAGCCGCCGTCCTCGGCTCCTTCACCGACGCGGAACTCCATCACCTGCGGATACGGCACGTTCAGCGTCGCGTCCGGCACCCCGGGCCCCCGCCCCACGGCCTTGTTCACCAGCCGCAGGCGCTGCCCTGCCCGGCCCCGGAAGTCGACCAGCAGGTCGAAGCGCTCGGCCGGGGCGATCGTCAGCGGCGCCACGCTCTCCGCGCCCCCGTCGCCCTCCTCGAAGTCGAAGGCCACCGGGCGCGGCAGCAGCCCGCCGTCGCTCCCGATCTGGTGCACCGCGCCCGGCACCGGCCGGTCGTCCTCGTCGACGAGGACCAGGTCGTAGGTCCGCGCGTTCGACGCGTTCACCAGCCGGAAGCGGTACCAGCCGTCCAGCACGTCCAGATACGGCCAGATCGTGCCGTTGACCGTCGTGTACGGGCCGACGAACGGCAGCCCGACCGGCTTCCCCGTCTCCGGGTGGCTGGCCACCAGCCGCGTCGTCTTGTGCAGCAGCCGCCCGTTCAGCTCCCCGTCCGCGTCGGTGTCCAGGTTCCGGTCCGCCAGGACCAGCGGCAGCTCCCGCTCCCCGGACGGCAGACCCAGCGCGTCCTCCTCGTCGTCCCGCACCAGATAGGTGCCCATCAGACCCGCGTACACGTTCCACCGGGTGATGTTCATGGCGTGGTCGTGGTACCACCAGTGCACCGCCTGGTGCTCGTTCGGGTACTCCGACAGCTGCGCGCCCCCGAAGCCGACCGCGTTGTCCGTCCACCCGTCGTTGCCGCCGCCGGTCTGCGCCCCGTGCAGGTGCGTCACCGACCAGGCCGGCAGCGCCGCCGCCTCGCGGACCGGCTCCACGCCCTCCCGGCCCGGCCGGTTGTGCGGATCGGGCCGCCCCTCGGTGCGCGGCACCTCGACCACGGTCACCGGATACTCGCTGCCCTTCGGGATCCGGTTGGTCCACGCCACCCGCAGCCGCTGCCCCCGCCGCACCTCGATCGTCGGACCCGGGACGCTCCCCTCGTACCCCCACATCGGCGTGGGCGGCAGCTGACGGTGCATCCGCACCCAGGCCGGGCGCAAGGAGATCTCGATCTCCGCCGTGTCGCCGCCCGGTTCGGGCCGCAGCACCGGCGGGACGGTCAACGGGTCGACGTACGGTTCGAGTTCACTGGTCATCGTTTCCCCCTGAGGCTGTGTCATGCCTGCTGGGGCAGGAGACGGCGAGCGACGGGACGAAGGTTGCGGGGGCCGCGTAACCTGGCCGATATCGTCACATCCGTAACGCGGGTCACCGTTTCGGTGGAAGGGAAGTCCACGATGGCGCAGCAGGTCCAGGGGGTCGTCGCCCCCGGCAGGAACGAGCCGGTCCGGGTCGAGACGATCGTGATCCCCGACCCCGGCCCCGGTGAGGCCGTCGTGAAGATCCAGGCCTGCGGTGTCTGTCACACCGACCTCCACTACAAACAGGGCGCCATCAACGACGAGTTCCCCTTCCTCCTCGGCCACGAGGCGGCGGGCGTCGTCGAGTCGGTCGGCGAGGGCGTCACCGACGTCGCCCCCGGCGACTTCGTGATCCTCAACTGGCGTGCCGTCTGCGGCCAGTGCCGGGCCTGCCTGCGCGGCCGCCCCTGGTACTGCTTCGACACCCACAACGCCCGGCAGAAGATGACCCTGCTCGACGGCACCGAGCTCTCCCCGGCGCTCGGCATCGGCGCCTTCGCCGAGAAGACCCTGGTCGCCGCCGGGCAGTGCACCAAGGTCGACCCGGCCGTCGCCCCCGAGGTCGCCGGACTCCTCGGCTGCGGTGTGATGGCCGGCATCGGCGCCGCCCTCAACACCGGGAACGTCGGCCGCGGCGACACCGTCGCCGTCATCGGCTGCGGAGGCGTCGGCGACGCGGCGATCGTCGGCTCCCGGCTCGCCGGAGCCGCCCGGATCATCGCCGTCGACATCGACGAGCGGAAGCTCGCCAAGGCCCGCGAGATGGGCGCCACCCACACCGTGGACTCCCGCGCCGGCGACCCCGTCGAGGCGGTCCGCGAGCTCACCGGCGGCTTCGGCGCCGACGTCGTCATCGAGGCCGTCGGCCGCCCCGAGACCTACCGCCAGGCCTTCTACGCCCGCGACCTCGCCGGCACCGTCGTCCTCGTCGGCGTCCCCACCCCGGAGATGAAGCTCGAACTGCCCCTCCTCGACGTCTTCGGCCGCGGCGGCGCCCTCAAGTCCTCCTGGTACGGGGACTGCCTGCCCTCCCGCGACTTCCCGATGCTGATCGACCTGCACCAGCAGGGCCGCATCGACCTCGGCGCCTTCGTCACCGAGACCATCGGACTCGGCGAGGTCGAGAAGGCCTTCGCCCGCATGCACGAGGGCGACGTCCTGCGCTCGGTGGTGGTCCTCTGATGGGCACCCGCATCGACCACCTGGTCACCTCCGGCACCTTCAGCCTCGACGGCGGCACCTGGGAGGTGGACAACAACGTCTGGATCGTCGGCGACGACACCGAGGCCGTCGTCATCGACGCCGCCCACGACGCCGACGCCGTCCTCGCCGCCCTCGACGGCCGCGCCCTGCGCGCCATCGTCTGCACCCACGCCCACGACGACCACATCGACGCGGCCCCGGCCCTCGCCGCCGCCACCGGCGCCCGGATCCTGCTCCACCCGGCCGACCAGCCGCTGTGGAAGCTCACCCACCCCGACCACACCCCCGACGGAGACCTCGCCGACGGCCAGGTCCTCACCATCGCCGGGACCGACCTGCACGTCCTCCACACGCCCGGCCACGCCCCCGGCGCGGTCTGCCTGTACGCCCCCGATCTGGGCACCGTCTTCACCGGCGACACCCTCTTCCAGGGCGGCCCCGGCGCGACCGGGCGGTCCTACTCGGACTTCCCGACCATCGTCGGGTCGATCCGGGAGAAGCTCCTCACCCTGCCGCCCGAGACGGTGGTCCGCACCGGCCACGGCGACAGCACCACCATCGGCGCGGAGGCTCCGCACCTGGAGGAGTGGCATCCCTAGATCTGCGGCTCCGCCGCGTGGCCGAGGGCACTGAGCGGGCGCCGGCTCACGAAGCGCCTCGGCTCACCCGTGAACGGGTCGGTGAACCCCAGCGACCGCGCCAGCAGCTGCAGCGGCCGCGCGTGGTCCTCCGGCCCGTCCGCACGGACCACCGGGTACAGCGGGTCGTGCAGGATCGGCAGCCCGAGCGCGTTCATGTGCACCCGCAGCTGATGGGTCCGCCCGGTCACCGGCACCAGCCGGTACCGGGCGAGCCCGTGCGCGTGCGCCAGGAGCTCGATCCGGCTCTCGGCGTTCGGCTCGCCCGGCACCTCCCGGGCGGCCAGCACCCCGCGCTCCTTCTCGATCCGGCTCCGCACGGTCACCGGCAGCTCCAGCGCCGGGTCGTACGGCGCCACCGCCTCGTACGCCTTGCGCACGGCCCGGTCCCGGAACAGCGTCTGGTACGCCCCCCGGTCCTCCGGCCGTACGACGAAGAGCACCAGCCCCGCCGTCAGCCGGTCCAGCCGGTGCGCGGGCTGCAGCGCCGGCAGCCCCAGCTCCCGCCGCAGCCGGGCCAGCGCCGTCTCCGTGACGTGGCGGCCCCGCGGCATCGTCGCCAGGAAGTGCGGCTTGTCCGCCACCACGATCCGCTCGTCCCGGTGGACGACCTCGACCTCGAAGGGCACCCGCTCCTCGGCGGGGAAGTCCCGGTGGAACCAGAGGTGGCGCCCCGGCACGTAGGGTTCGTCCCCGTCGGCCGCGGTCCCGTCCGCCCCGACGAACCGGCCCTCGCGCAGCATCGCCTCGACCCGTGCGGCCCCGACGACCGCCGCGTACCGGTCCAGCAGGTGCGCGCGCACGGTGGCCCACCGCCGCTCCGGATCCTCGGGCAGCCGGACCCGCACGGGATCGATGCCGTCCCGCTGGGGGAGGGGGGAGGCGGGAGCCTTGCCTCTGCGTCGCACCGGTCCTACCGCCCTAACGAGAAAGACCCCACGTGACGTGGGGTCTTTCGCTGGTGTCCGAGGGGGGACTTGAACCCCCACGCCCGATAAAGGGCACTAGCACCTCAAGCTAGCGCGTCTGCCATTCCGCCACCCGGACAGGTGATCTCGTCTTCGTGGCCGCTGGCCCCTTCCGACGAGGAAAACCATAGCAAACATCTGGGGTGGCCGATCACCACCCCCGTACGCCCCCTCCCCGCGTGACCTCCGGCCCCTCGTGTGTCGGGCACATGTCGGCCGACGGCCGCCCTTGGGCCTGGAGGGGGGCACGCGGGAGGATGGGTGGATCACAGCCAGCACATGGGGCACGTAGTGGGAGGAAGCAGCGTGAGCGAGTCGAACACCGGCCGGACCGTCACGGGCGAGGACGAGGTCGTCGACCTCTGTCGTGACCTCATCCGCATCGACACCAGCAATTACGGCGACCACTCCGGCCCGGGCGAGCGGGCGGCGGCGGAGTACGTCGCGGAGAAGCTCGCCGAGGTCGGACTCGAGCCCAAGATCATCGAGTCGCACAAGGGGCGGGCCTCCACCGTCGCCCGCATCGAGGGCGAGGACCCGTCCCGCCCGGCCCTGCTCATCCACGGCCACACCGACGTCGTCCCGGCCAACGCCGAGGACTGGACCCACCACCCCTTCTCGGGCGAGGTCGCCGACGGCTGCGTCTGGGGCCGCGGCGCCGTCGACATGAAGGACATGGACGCGATGACCCTGGCGGTCGTCCGCGACCGCATGCGCAGCGGCCGCAAGCCCCCGCGCGACATCGTCCTCGCCTTCCTCGCCGACGAGGAGGCGGGCGGCACCTACGGCGCCCGTCACCTGGTCGACAAGCACCGGGGCCTCTTCGACGGGGTGACCGAGGCGATCGGCGAGGTCGGCGGCTTCTCCTTCACCGTCAACGAGAACCTCCGGCTCTACCTGGTCGAGACCGCCCAGAAGGGCATGCACTGGATGCGGCTGACCGTCGAGGGCACCGCGGGTCACGGCTCGATGACCAACAACGACAACGCCATCACCGAGCTGTGCGAGGCCGTGGGCCGGCTCGGCCGCCACCAGTGGCCGGTCAGGGTCACCAAGACCGTGCGCTCCTTCCTCGACGAGCTCTCGGACGCGCTCGGCACCCCGCTCGACCCCGAGGACATGGACGCGACCCTCGCCAAGCTCGGCGGCATCGCCAAGATGGTCGGCGCCACCCTGCGCAACTCCGCCGCCCCGACGATGCTCGGCGCCGGCTACAAGGTGAACGTCATCCCCGGCCAGGCCACCGCCCACGTCGACGGGCGCTTCCTGCCCGGCTACGAGGAGGAGTTCCTGGCCGACCTCGACCGGATCCTCGGGCCCCGGGTCAAGCGCGAGGACGTGCACGGGGACAAGGCGCTGGAGACCAGCTTCGACGGCGCCCTGGTCGACGCCATGCAGCTGGCCCTGCGCGCCGAGGACCCGATCGCGCGCGCCGTGCCGTACATGCTCTCCGGCGGCACCGACGCCAAGTCCTTCGACGACCTGGGCATCCGCTGCTTCGGCTTCGCCCCGCTGCAGCTGCCGCCGGAGCTCGACTTCGCCGGCATGTTCCACGGCGTCGACGAGCGGGTGCCGGTGGACGGCCTGAAGTTCGGTGTCCGGGTCCTGGACCGCTTCATCGACGCCTCCTGAAGGGCGCCTCCTGAAGGACGCCCCCTGACGGGCGCCTGCTGAAGGACGCCCCCTGACGGGCGCCTGCTGAAATCGACCGCGCGTGCGTGGATGACCGGAAAGAGTGAATGCCTCCAGGGTCTCGTAGCCCCCTGGATTCCCCCTCGTTACAGGTGGTGCGGTCCGCGGCTGGGACCGCATTGCCAACAAGGAGGAATAATGATCAAGAAGGTCGTCGCTGCTGCGGCTGCCACCGGCGGTCTCGTTCTCGCGGGTGCGGGCATGGCCGTTGCCGACTCGGGTGCCCAGGGTGCCGCCATCGGTTCCCCCGGCGTGCTCTCGGGCAACGTCGTCCAGGTGCCGATCCACATCCCCGTGAACGTGTGCGGCAACACGGTCTCCGTGATCGGTCTGCTGAACCCCGCCTTCGGCAACACCTGCATCAACGCCTGACGTTGAGCATCACCCCCTGAGGGTTTGAGCCAAGGCCGGCCCCGGAGTGCGCGCCATGCACTCCGGGGCCGGTGGGCATTTCGCACGAGCCGAGCATGCAGGGAAGCGGGAACACAGCAATGCGACAGGTCACACGCATCACCCGGAAGAGCATCTTCACCGTCGCCGCGGCGGGCGGCATGATCGCCCTCACCGGCGGTTACGCCCACGCCGACGCCGGCGCGACCGGCACGGCCTCCCACTCGCCGGGCGTCGGGTCCGGCAACGCCGTCCAGGTCCCGGTGCACGCGCCGGTGAACGTCTGCGGCAACACCGTCAACGCCGTCGGTCTGATGAACCCGGCGTCGGGCAACAAGTGCGCCAACACGAGCCGCCCCGGCGGCTACGGGGACGAGGGCGGCTCCGGCTCCTCCGCCCACGGCAGCGCCTCGCACTCGCCGGGCGTCGGGTCCGGCAACGTCGTCCAGGTGCCGGTGGACGCCCCGATCAACATCTGCGGCAACAGCGTCAACGGCGTCGGCGCCGGCAACGCGGCCACGAACAACGGCTGCGGCAACGGCACCGGGCCGACGACCCCGGGCCACCCGGGACACCCCGGCCACCCGGGGGAGCCGGGGAACCCGGGCAATCCCGGTAACCCGGGCAATCCCGGTAACCCCGGGAATCCTGGGAACCCCGGTAATCCGGGCAACCCCGGGAACCCCGGCAACCCGGGTACGCCCGGCACCCCGGGGAACCCGGGCACGCCCGGTACGCCCGGTACGCCGGGCACCCCCGGGACTCCCGGCACCCCCGGCAACGAGGGCGGCGAGCACCCCGGTACCCCCGGGTACCCGCACGGGCCGAACACCCCCGGTACGCACACCGGCGTCCAGACGCCGCCCGGCGAGGAGCTCGCGCACACCGGTGCCGGTGCGGTCGGCATGGCCGTCCCGGCCGGCGCGGCCCTGCTGCTCGCCGGCTCCGTGATCTACCGGCGGTCCCGCCGCACCGCCTGACCGGCACGGAAACGGCAGGGGCCCCGCATCGCGGGGCCCCTTCTGCGTCTCACCAGGTGGCGCGGATCTGACGGATGATGCGCCGGCGCAGCCGCACTCTGCGGCTGCCGTCCCGATGCAGGCTCAGTCGGTCCAACTCCCAGTGCCCGTACTCGGCATGGTCGGTCAGCAGCCTCGTCGCCTCCTTGCGGGAGACGCCGCGCGGCACGTACACGTCGACAAATTCGTATTCCGGCATCGCATCTATTGTGCGGCCAAGGGCCCGGTACGGATAGCGTCTGTCCTATGTCTGATGCTGCGCAGCCCACCGCTGCCGAGGTACGAGCCGCCGCCGAGGCGGTCAAAACCGCACTGGACCGTCACCTCGCGGCGGTCGAGAGCCGCACCGGGGACGACGACCCGGCCGTCTACGAGGCCTTCAACGCGCTCGCCGCGGCGGCGGAGGCGTACGACGAGGTCCTCTACGACCGGTACGACGAGGTCACGCCCTTCGAGATCCCCGGCGCCGACGACGCCCTGCCGCCCTACGCGGGGCCCGAGGAACCGCACGCCGTCAGCGTGCTGATCCGCCGCGACTACGCGGTGGTGGAACCGAAGCGCCTCGTCGCCCAGGCCCGGCGCATCGTGGAAGTCGACCGGGAGGGGAACGGCGCCGGCACGACCTATGCCGCCCTCGGAACCCTCTTCGGCGAGTACGAACCTGACGAAATCGCGTCCCGTCACAAGGAATTCGGTCTGGAGGAGGGCGACTCCACCCTCTGGGTCGAGGCGGCCGACGAACTGCCCGATCCGGGGGAGTGGCTGAACGCCCCCTTCGACCACGCCGACCCGGAGCGGATCGTCTGCCGTTTCGACATCAGCGCCGTGTTCGACGACGAGACCGAGGAGGAGCCGGAGGAGCAGGCCCACGGGGTCTGAGGGACCGCCCGGCCCACCGACAGCGGACGGCCGGCGTCCTCCCCGCGGTACGCGGGAGGACGCCGGCCGTCCGTGTGTCCGGTGCTACGCCTCTTCCTCGTGGAGCAGCGCCTCGATCAGCGGGCGGAGCCGGGTCGTGCGCTCCGGGTCGAGGCCCTCGGCGACCGCGCGCGGCAGCGCCTGGTCCACACCGTGGACGACCGACAGATGCCGCTCGGCCCGTCCGAACGCGGTGTACACCCAGGCCCGGCTGAGGCCCGCCGCCGCGTCCCCGGGCAGCACGACGACCGCGGCCGGCCAGCGCGCCCCGGCGGCCTGGTGCGCGGTCAGCGCCCACCCGTGCCGCAGCGCGGTCTCGACCCGCTCCTTCGGTACGGTGACCCGCTCGCCCCCGCAGTCCAGGTGCAGCCCCTCGGCGTCGGCCGAGACGACCGTGCCCGGCACGGTCCGACCCGGCGCGGGGGAGTGGGCGACCCGGTCGCCCGGGTCGTATCCCCCGAAGCGGCCGGGGCCCGGGTTGAGCCGCTGCTTGAGGGCCGCGTTCAGCGCGCGGGTGCCCGCGGCGCCGCCGTGGCCGACCGTGATCACCTGCGTGCGGTCGGCCGCCAGGCCGAGGGCGCGCGGGATCGAGTCCGCGACGAGCTGCACCGTGCGGTGCACCGCCTCGCCGGCGTCCCGGACCGGGACGATCACGACCTCCTTGCCGGGGGCGTCCACCTGATTGAGCTCCCCGATGCCGATGCCCGAGACCAGCTCGCCGACCGGACCCGGATCGGGCGTCCTGGACGCGATCACCGGGGCGACGCGGGCGGCGAGCAGATCGGCGAAGACCCGGCCGGGACCGGCGGCGCCGAGGACATGGGGGTCGCCGCCCAGGACGAGCCGGCAGCCGTCCGGCAGCGCCTCCACGAGCAGGGCGGCCGTCTCCACGTCCAGCTGCGGCGCGTCCAGGACGACCAGCAGGTCCAGGGCCAGGGCGCCCTCCTCGTCGCGGCCGGGACCCGCCGCGCCCGAGAGCAGCGCGGCAACCGGCACCGCGCCGTCCCGCGCCGTGTGGGCCGCGAGGGCCACCCGCAGGCCCCGCTCGCGGGCCGCCCCGGCGAGGGCGGCGGGCTCGCCGCGGGCCGCCTCGCCGCCGGTGTGCAGCACCAGGCCGTGCCCGCCGGCCGCGCGGGCCAGCTCGGAGCCCTCCCAGTCGGCCGCCTCGACCGTGCGGATCAGCCGGGCCAGCCCGTCGGCCAGGCTCTCCTCCGCCAGCGCGTACCGCTCCAGGCCGAGCAGCACGGGCCGCTCCGGCCGCTCCTCGGGCGCACCGGCAGCGTCGGCGGTCTCGGTGCCCTCGGCACCCTCTGCGTCCTCGTCGGCGTCGCCCTCGTCCTCGTCCTCCTCCTGGAAGACCAGGACCGCCGCCTCGGAGATCGCGGACTCCACCGCCTTGCCGGGCTCGGGCACCGACAGCCGGGCCAGCCCGTCCCGCACGGTGCCGATCTCCAGGGCCGTGTGCCCCTTGAGCGCGGCCTGCTCCAGGAGCCAGGCGGTCAGCGCCACGGCCCGCCGCTCGTCGCCGGGACCGCACGCGGCGCCGAGCAGCGCCCGCGCGAAGCCGTCGGCCTGCTCGGGGCGCACCCCCGGCACCGCCAGCAGCTGCCAGGGGTCGTCGTCGAGCGCCCGGGCGGCGCCCTCACCGAGCACGGCGGCGACCTGCCCGGCCAGCGCCTCGGGCGCCCCACCGCGCGCGAGCACCTGCCGCACCGCGGAGGTGGTCTCCTCGGTCACCGCCGGGGCGGCGGGCGCCGGCGGGCGCACCGTCGTCTCCGGCGCGGCGGCCGGAGCGGGCCGCGCGGGCGCGGGCACCTCGGGCCGCAGGGTCGTGACGGGCTTGGCGCCGCTCTCCACGGCCCGTACGGCCGCGAGGAGGTCGGCGGCCGTCCCGCTGAGCTTGCCGCCCGCGTCGACCGGGGTGGCCCGCTCGGCCTTGCGCTGCTCGATCCGCGCCCGCAGCTCCCGCTGCGCGGCGAGCTCGGCCTGCGCCTCGGAGAGCTCGGTCTTCTTGCCGTCCCCGTCCCCGTCAGCGGCCCCGGCGGTCTCGCCGCCGTCGGCAGCCTCGTCGGCGCCTTCGCCGGCCGTCCCCTCGTCGACCGCGCCATCGGGGGTGTCCGGGCTGTCCGGGCTGTCCGGGCTGTCCGGGGTGCCCGGTGACGCGGAGGTCGCTCCCTCCGCGTCGGCGGCGGGCGCGGCTGCCTCGGGCGGGGTCTCCCCGGAAGGCTCGGTCACAAGGTGCTCCAGTCGTGATCCGGATAGTGGTGCACGGGCGCCGACACATCGTCGAGGGCCCGGAAGATCTCGTCAGGAAGACTAAGGCTCTCCACTGACAACGCGGCCGCGAGCTGCTGCGCGTTGCGCGCGCCGATGATCGGGGCGGTCACTCCGGGACGGTCGCGGACCCAGGCGAGGGCCACCTGGAGCGGGGTGGCCGCGAGGCCGTCGGCCGCCGTCGCGACCGCGTCCACGATCCGGCTCGCCGCCTCGTCCAGATAGGGCTCGACGAACGGCGCCAGTGCCTCCGAGCCGCCGCGCGAGTCCGCCGGGGTGCCGTGCCGGTACTTGCCGGTGAGCACCCCGCGGCCCAGCGGGGAGGAGGGCAGCAGCCCGATCCCGAGGTCGAGGGCGGCCGGCAGCACCTCCCGCTCCACGCCGCGCTGGAGCAGCGAGTACTCCATCTGCGTCCCGGCGAGCCGGGTCCGGTCCCCGCTCAGCTGCCAGGTCCCGGCCTTCGCCAGCTGCCAGCCGCAGAAGTCGGACACGCCGACGTAACGGGCCCGGCCGCTGCGGACGGCGATGTCGAGGGCGTGCAGCGACTCCTCCAGCGGGGTGTGGGGGTCGAAGGCGTGCAGCTGCCACAGGTCCACGTAGTCCGTGCCGAGCCGGGCGAGGGAGGCGTCGAGGGCCGCGAGCAGATGCCCGCGCGAGCCGTCCGTGCGCCGGTCGGGGTCGGGGACGCTGCCGGCCTTGGTCGACACGATCAGGTCCCGGCGCGGCACCAGGTTCTCCATGAGCTGCCCGAGCAGGTACTCCGCCTCGCCGCCCCCGTACACGTCCGCGGTGTCGACGAGGGTGCCGCCCGCGTCCCAGAACGCCTTCAACTGCTCGGCGGCGTCGTGCTCGTCGGTGTCCCGGCCCCAGGTGAGGGTGCCGAGCCCGAGCCGGGACACGCGCAGGCCGGTACGTCCGAGATGCCTCTGCTCCATGGCCGCGAGAGTACTGGCCAGGGCACCACAGGGAGAGAGCCTGTGGACAACCCGTCCACAGCCGGGCCCGGGCCGCTCCTCCGCCGTTGCCCGATCGCCTCCTGACGAATCCGGGGAGCGCGCGCTAGAGTCCCCGGCACAGGGACGTTACCGATGGGTAAGGGGTACGTGGCATGCGGCTCGGCATCAACCTCGGCTACTGGGGCGCGGGCATGGACGGCGACAACCTCGCCGTGGCCCAGGAGGCGGACCGCCTCGGCTACGACGTCTGCTGGGCGGCGGAGGCGTACGGCTCCGACGCGCCCACCGTGCTGTCCTGGGTCGCCGCCAAGACCGAGCGCATCGACGTCGGCTCCGCGATCATGCAGATCCCGGCCCGCCAGCCCGCGATGACGGCGATGACCGCCGCCACCCTGGACTCGCTCTCCGGCGGCCGCTTCCGGCTCGGCCTCGGCGTCTCCGGACCGCAGGTCTCCGAGGGGTGGTACGGCGTCAAGTTCGACAAGCCGCTCGCCCGCACCCGCGAGTACGTGGAGATCGTCCGCAGGGCCATGTCCCGCGAGCGCCTCACCTACGAGGGCGAGCACTGGACCCTTCCGCTGCCCGACGGCCCGGGCAAGCCGATCAAGCTCACGGTCCACCCGACCCGCCCGCACATCCCGCTCTACATCGCGGCCATCGGCCCGAAGAACCTGGAACAGACCGGCGAGATCGCCGACGGCGCCCTGCTGATCTTCCCGGCCGCCGAGCACCTGGAGGAGACGGCCCTGCGCCACCTGCGCGCGGGCCGCGAGAAGGCCGGGCTCACCATGGACGGCTTCGACGTCCACCCCACCCTGCCGCTGGCCCTGGGCGACGACATCGACGCCCTCGCCGACATCTTCCGCCCGTACACCGCGCTGTACGTCGGCGGCATGGGCAGCCGCAAGCAGAACTTCTACAACCAGCTCGCCCAGCGCATGGGCTACGAGAAGGCCGCCGCCGAGATCCAGGACAAGTACCTGGCCGGCGACAAGGCCGGCGCCGCCGCGGCAGTCCCGCGCCAGCTGATCGACCAGACCACGCTGCTCGGCTCCGTCGACCGGATCGCCGACCGGATGAAGGCCTACGCCGCCGCCGGCGTCACCACCCTGACCCTCGCCCCGGCCGGCTTCACGCTGGACGAGCGGTTGGCGGCCCTCAGGGCGGGCGTGGAGGCGCTGGAGCGGGCGGAGCTCGCGTAGCCCCGGAGGAAGGTCCGAGGAAGTCTGCGGCCGTGGTGGGGGCTCGGGGGTCTTCCCCGCCACGGCCGTCACGCAGCACAACGCGCGGGCGCGCCGGGGGTTACGCGCCCGGCGGCACCTCGCCTGTACGCCTTTCGGCCCAGTGCCCGCGGCCCTCCTGTTGCCCGTCCGCGCGCGGCCCACTTGACTCGTACTCCACGGGAGGTGGCAGCCATGCTCACGGCCAAGAGCCTGTTCCAGGAAATCATCGACGACGACGAGTCCTTCCAGCTCTTCTGCTCGATCGCCGCCAGCGGCGAGGCCCAGGGAGGCTGGGAGAACGCGCGGATCGCGGCCCTCGTCGCCCCCGGGATGCGGGACCTGGCCCCCAAGATCACCCGGCACGGCGCCGACGAGGACAAGCACGGCCGCATCTTCAACGCGTTGATGAGGAAGCGCGGCCTCGACCCCGTCCCCGTACCGCCCGACACCGACTACACGATGCTGCTCGAACACCGCGGCATCGGCCTCGCCCACGACAAGCTGCGCCGCGAGGAGCCCCTCACCGAGCGGGACATCGTCGTCTACCTGGCGCACAGCCGGGTCACGGAGGAACGCGCGGCCGCCCAGATGCAGCTGCTCGTGAAGCACTTCGGGGACCACCCCGAGCTCGGCAAGGCCCTGCGGATGATCTGCAACGACGAGGACAACCACCTCGCCTACTGCCACGAGGAGCTGCTCCGCCTCAACTACGAGGGGCACGGCCGGCTCATCCAGGGCGTCCTGCGCGAGTCCGCGCTCGCCGAGATCCAGGTCTACCGGGACGTCAGCCTCGCCGTGATGCGGCACATGGGGCGCATCCTGCGCTGGCCCCAGGCCAAGGCCGCCGCCCTCGCCGCCGGCATCCACGGCGTGTACGCGTACGAGCGGGCCGCCGGCTGGCACCGGATGGTCGACCTCAGGATGCCGGAGCGCCGCGACGCCCTCGGCGGACCCGCGACCCCGGTCCCCGCCTTCTGAGCCGGGGACTCACATCCAGCCGCGCCGCTTGAAGAGGCGGTACAGCACGACCACGATCCCCGCCATCAGCACGATCACCGCCGGATAGCCGCCCACCCAGTGCAGCTCCGGCATGTGGTCGAAGTTCATCCCGTAGATGCCCGCGACCATCGTGGGCACCGCGGCCATCGCCGCCCAGGCGGAGATCTTCCGCATGTCGTCGTTCTGCCGCACGCCCATCTGCGCCAGATGTGCCGAGAGCACGTCCGAGAGCAGCCGGTCGAGGCCCTCCACCAGCTCGTTGGCGCGCAGCAGGTGGTCGTTGACGTCCCGGAAGAACGGCACCGCGGCCTCGTGCACGAAGGGCACCGCGCCCGTCGTCAGCCGGGCCATCGGGCCCGCCAGCGGGACGGAGGCCCGGCGGAACTCCAGCACCTGCCGCTTCGCGTTGTAGATCCGCTCCGCCGTCCGAGCGGGGCTGCCGCCGGCCGGCGCGAAGACGTCGGCCTCCAGCTCCTCCAGGTCGACCTGGAGCTCCGCGGCGACGTCCAGGTAGTGGTCCACGACCGCGTCGCTCACCGCGTAGAACACCGCGGTCGGCCCGTGCCGCAGCACCTCCGGCTCGGCCTCCAGCCGCTTGCGGACCGCCGCCAGCGGGGCGCCCTCGCCGTGCCGCACGGTGACCACGAAGGAGTCGCCGATGAAGACCATCAGCTCGTCCGAGCTGACCCGGTCGCTCTCCGGCTCGTACACCACCGGCTTGAGCACCGCGAACAGCGAGTCGTCGTAGACCTCCAGCTTGGGCCGCTGATGCGCCTTCAGGGCGTCTTCCACGGCCAGCGGGTGCAGCGCGAACTCGCTGGACACGTGGGCGAACTCCGCCTCCGTCGGCTCGTGGAGACCCACCCACAGGAACGCGTCCCCGCTCGCCCGCGCCTCGTCCAGCGCGTCGGACAGGTCGGCGGGGCCGTCCGTCCTGCGCCCGTTCCGGTAGATGGCTGAGTCCACGATCACGGGCCGTATTCTCCCCCGAGGTCCGCCGTCCCGCACCCGTCGCCCCACCCGGGCCCCGTACGCTGGCCGACATGGCCACGTTGATCCTCGTCCGGCACGGACGTTCCACCGCCAACACCTCCGGGGTGCTCGCCGGGCGGATGCCCGGGGTCGCGCTCGACGAACGCGGCGCGGAGCAGGCCGCCGCACTGCCCGGGCGCCTCGCCGGGGTGCCGCTCGCCGCCGTCGTCTCCAGCCCGCTGCAGCGCTGCCGCGAGACCGTGCGCCCGCTCCTCGACGCCCGCCCCGGCCTCGCGCTGCACACCGAGGAGCGGATCAGCGAGTGCGACTACGGCGACTGGTCCGGCCGGAAACTGGCCGAACTCGCCGACGAGCCGCTGATGGAGGTCGTCCAGGCGCACGCCTCGGCCGCCGCCTTCCCCGGCGGCGAGTCCATGCGCGCCATGCAGGCCCGCGCCGTGGACGCCGTACGCGACTGGAACACCCGGATCGAGGCCGAGCACGGCGAGGACGCCGTGTACGCGATGTGCTCGCACGGCGACATCATCAAGTCGATCGTGGCCGACGCCCTCGGACTGCACCTCGACCTCTTCCAGCGGATCCACGTCGACCCCTGCTCCCTCACGGTCATCCGCTACACGCGGCTGCGCCCCTTCCTCGTCCGGCTCGGCGACACCGGCGACCTCGCCGCGCTCACCCCGCGCGAGACGCCCGGCGACAGCGGGGCGGCGGAGGTGGGGGGCGGTGCGGGCGCACCGTGATCCTTCCGCGCAGTAGGGTGGACGCGCCGCCGTAGCAGCGCCGCGGAGGCACAGCAGCCCACGACAGCAGCACAGTCGAGACCCAAGGGAGTCAGGAACGTGTCCCGTCAGGTGTTCCTCTACGACCCACCGGAGCGTTTCGTGGCCGGCACGGTCGGGCTGCCTGGCCGCCGTACCTTCTTCCTCCAGGCGTCCGCGGCCGGCCGGGTCACCAGCGTCGCCCTGGAGAAGACCCAGGTCGCGGCCCTCGCCGAGCGCATCGACGAACTCCTGGACGAGGTAGTCCGCCGCACCGGGGGCAACGCGCCCGTCCCCGCGGTCGCCCCGGCCGAGATCGCCGACACCGCCCCGCTGGACACCCCCGTCGAGGAGGAGTTCCGGGTCGGCACCATGGCCCTCGCCTGGGACGGCGAGGAGCAGCGGATGATCGTCGAGGCGCAGGCGCTCGTCGAACTGGACGCGGACTCCGAGGAGGACCTCGCCGCGGCCGAGGAGCGGCTGCTCCAGGACGAGGAGAACGGGCCGCCGATGCTGCGCGTCCGGCTCTCCGGCGCCCAGGCCAGGGCGTTCGCCAAGCGGGCCCTCGACGTCGTCAACGCGGGCCGCCCGCCGTGCCCGCTGTGCAGCCTCCCGCTGGACCCCGAGGGCCACGTCTGCCCGCGCCAGAACGGATACCGGCGCGGCGCATGAGCGGTGACCGGACCCCCGCCGTCGTGGACCTGCTCAGCCGGGGGGAGCTGACCGTCCGCGGCCAGGTCCGCGAGGCCTCCAACGCCGTCCTGTTCTGCTCCGTCGCCTACGAGGGCGAGGAGGCGGCCTGCGTCTACAAGCCGGTCATGGGCGAGCGCCCGCTGTGGGACTTCCCCGACGGCAACCTGGCCCGCCGCGAGGTCGCCGCCTACGAGCTCTCCGAGGCCACCGGCTGGGGCCTGGTGCCGCCGACCGTGCTGCGCGAGGGGCCGTACGGCGAGGGCATGGTCCAGCTCTGGATCGAGGCCGACCCCTCCGCCGCCCTGCTCGCGCTCGTGGAGGACGAGGAGGCGGGCGAGGGCTGGAAGGCCGTGGGCCCGGCCCAGGTGGCCGAGGACCGCACCGCGCTGCTCGTCCACGCCGACACCCCGCAGCTGCGCCGGATGGCCGTCCTGGACGCCGTCATCAACAACGGCGACCGCAAGGGCGGCCACCTGCTGCCCGCGCCGGACGGACGGCTCTACGGGATCGACCACGGCGTCTCCTTCCACGTGGACGACAAGCTGCGCACCCTGCTGTGGGGCTGGGCGGGGGAGGACCTGACCGAGGAGGCCACCGCCGTCCTCGACCGGCTCGACGGGGAGCTCGCGCCCGGCACCCCATTGGCCGAACGGCTCGCCGGTCTGCTCACCGGGGCCGAGGTGGACGCCCTGCGGGAGCGGGTGGCCGGGCTGCGCAGGACGGGTCGGCACCCGGTGCCGTCCGGGCAGTGGCCGGCGATCCCCTGGCCGCCGGTGTGAGGGCCGTCCGGCCGACCGCACGGGGGATCGCCAGGGTGAGCGATGCTTTTCGGCCAAGGGGTACGGAGGGGTAAGACCCCCGGGGGGTATGCACGAACCCGTTTGTCCCGCAAGACCGCCTAATCGGTCAAGATCCCGGATGCGGTTCGTATCCGGAACACCTGTCCGGTTACGCTCAGGACATGCATGCCTGGCCCGCTTCTGAGGTCCCCGCCCTGCCCGGCAAGGGCCGCGACCTCCGGATTCACGACACCGCGACCGGCGGACGAGTCACCCTCGCTCCCGGCCCCGTCGCCCGCATCTACGTCTGCGGCATCACGCCGTACGACGCGACCCACATGGGTCACGCGGCGACCTACAACGCGTTCGACCTCGTTCAGCGCGTGTGGCTCGACACCAAGCGGCAGGTTCATTACGTCCAGAACGTGACCGACGTGGACGACCCGCTCCTGGAGCGCGCGATCCGCGACGGCATCGACTGGGTCGGGCTCGCCGAGCGCGAGACCGCCCTGTTCCGCGAGGACATGACCGCGCTGCGCATGCTGCCCCCGCGGGACTACATCGGCGCGGTCGAGGCCATACCCGGCATCGTCCCGCTGGTCGAGCGCCTGCGGGACTCCGGCGCCGCCTACGAGCTCGACGGCGACATCTACTTCTCCGTCGAGGCCGACCCGCACTTCGGCCAGGTCTCGAACTACGACTCCGAGCTGATGCGCCACCTGTCCGCCGAGCGCGGCGGCGACCCGGACCGCCCGGGCAAGAAGAACCCCCTCGACCCGATGCTGTGGATGGCCGCCCGCGACGGCGAGCCGAGCTGGGACGGCGGCAGCCTCGGCGCCGGCCGCCCCGGCTGGCACATCGAGTGCGTCGCCATCGCCCTGGACCACCTCGGCATGGGCTTCGACGTGCAGGGCGGCGGCTCGGACCTGATCTTCCCGCACCACGAGATGGGCGCCTCGCACGCCCAGTCCCTCACGGGCGAGTTCCCCATGGCCAAGGCGTACGTGCACGCCGGCATGGTCGGCCTGGACGGCGAGAAGATGTCGAAGTCCAAGGGCAACCTGGTCTTCGTCTCCACCCTGCGCAAGGAGGGCGTCGACCCGGCCGCCATCCGTCTCGCGCTCCTCTCGCACCACTACCGGGCGGACTGGGAGTGGACCGACCAGGTCCTCCAGGACGCCGTCGACCGCCTCGGCCGCTGGCGCGCGGCCGTCTCGCGCCCCGACGGCCCGTCCGCCGACGCGCTCGTCGAGGAGCTCCGCGAGGCGCTCTCCGACGACCTGGACGCCCCGGCCGCCCTCGCCGCGGTGGACCGCTGGGCCGCGCTCCAGGAGTCCGAGGGCGGCACCGACGAGTCCGCCCCCGGACTCGTCTCCCGCGCCGTCGACGCGCTCCTGGGCGTCGCCCTGTAGCGAGCTCCCCGGCGTAACTCCTTTTCACGCGACCGCCCTTGGACTTCACGACAAGTCCGGGGGCGGTTCCGTTTTGCCCTGTCGCGATGCTCGAATCTGCGCTAAACAGGCCCCATGCAATCATCAATGCGCATGAGAGCTGCAGTCGCCGGTGCACTGCTCGGCCTGCTCGCCGTCTTCGCCGGACCCGGCGGGAGTGCGGCAGCCGTGCCCACAGGCAGCACCGGCCCCACCGATTCCCCCGAGACCACCGTCGGGAATCTCACCGGATTCACCGCCGACGGACCCGTCTACCGGCTGACCGCCGGCGCCGCGCAGGCCCGGGTCAGCTTCGTCTCCGACGAGACCTTCCGCATCGAGCTGGCGCCCGACGGCACGTTCGCCGACCCCACCGGCCGGGACATCGTCCTGCCGCAGGGCCCGCCGCCCGCCACCCGCTGGTCCGACCGCGGGGACCGCTACGAGCTCAGCACCGCGCGGGTGACCCTGCGCGCCTACAAGTCACCGCTCCGCTTCGCCGCCGTCCGGGCCGACGGCACCCCCCTGTGGTCCGAGACCCGGGGCCTCTCCTGGAACCAGGACCGCACCACCCAGTCCCTCGCCCGCGGCGCCGACGAGCAGTTCTACGGCGCCGGCATGCAGAACGGCCGCGGCAACACCTCGCACCGCGGCAAGACCGTCGAGGTCGGCGTCGACTACAACTGGAACGACGGCGGCCACCCCAACTCCGTCCCCTTCTACCTCTCCTCCGCCGGATACGGCGTCTACCGCAACACCTACGCCCCCAACACGTACGTCTTCGGGGAGCCCGTCACCACCACCGCCCGGGAACAGCGCTTCGACGCCTACTACTTCGCCGGCAGCGGCCGGGACGCCCTCAAGGACGTCATCGGGCAGTACACCCGGCTGACCGGGAAGCCGTTCATGCCGCCGGTGTACGGCCTGGAGATCGGCGACGCCGACTGCTACCTCCACAACGCCAACCGCGGCGAACGGCGCACCCTCGACGCCCTCGGGGTCGCCGACGGCTACGTCGAGAACGACATGCCGAACGGCTGGATGCTCGTCAACGACGGCTACGGCTGCGGCTACGAGAACCTCGCCGAGGCCGCCCAGGGCCTCCAGAAGCGCGGCATGCAGCTCGGCCTGTGGACCGAGGACGGCATCGACAAGCTGGGCGAGCAGGTCAAGGCCGGACAGCGGGTCGCCAAGCTGGACGTGGCCTGGGTCGGCGAGGGCTACAAGTTCGCCCTCGACGGCTGCAAGGGCGCCTACGCCGGCATCGAGGCCAACAGCGACGCCCGCGGCTTCACCTGGGCCCCCGAGAGCTGGTCCGGCGCCCAGCGCTGCGGCGTCCAGTGGTCCGGCGACCAGTCCGGCAGCTGGGAGTACATCCGCTGGCAGATCCCCACCTACGCCGGCGCCTCCATGTCCGGCCTCGCCTACACCACCGGCGACGTCGACGGCATCTTCGGCGGCAGCGCCAAGACGTACACCCGTGACCTGCAGTGGAAGATGTTCCTTCCGGTCACCATGACCATGGACGGCTGGGCCGCCCAGGACAAGCAGCCCTTCCGGTACGGCGAGCCCTACACCTCGATCAACCGGGCCTCCCTCAAGCTGCACGAGGCCCTGCTGCCCTACATCTACTCGCACGCCCACCAGGCCACCCGGACCGGCGTCGGCCTCGCCCGGCCGCTGGCCCTCGAGTACCCCGACGACCCGGTGGCCGCCACCGACGCCGCGAAGTACGAGTTCCTCAGCGGCCAGGACTTCCTGGTCGCCCCGGTGTACAAGGACGCCGTCGAGCGCGACGGCATCTACCTCCCCAAGGGCACCTGGATCGACTACTGGAACGGGCGCGTCTACGAAGGCCCCCTGACCCTCGACGACTACAGCGCCCCGCTCGACACCCTGCCGCTGTTCGTCCGCGCCGGGGCGACCGTCCCGATGTGGCCGGGCGGCATCCGCTCGTACACCCAGCGCACCCCCGGCTCGGCGCTCGCCTGGGACGTCTACCCGCAGGGCAGGTCGTCCTTCACCCTGTACGAGGACGACGGCGTGACCCGCGAGCACCGCGGCGGCCGCTACGCCACCCAGCGCGCCGACGTCCAGGCACCCCGCCGCGGCGCCGGCGACGTGACCGTGCGCATCGGCGCGAGCAAGGGCGCCTACACGGGCAAGGCCGCCGCCCGCCCGTACGCCTTCACCGTCCACACCGGCGACGCGCCCACCGGCGTCGCCCTGGGCGGCAAGCCGCTGAAGGGCTTCACCTCCAAGGCCGCCTTCGAGGCCGCCGGCCAGGGCTGGTGGTACGACCGGGACGACCGCGGCGGCGTGGTGCGGATCAAGACCGCCGCCCAGCGTACCGACCGCGGCTTCACCCTCGTCCTGCGCGGCACCAGCGCCGTCGGCGGAGCCGTCCCCGGCGCCGCCGCCGCCCTCGCCGCCCCGGCGGCGCAGGAGCTGGGCGCGGGCGTGCCCGGCACCGTCGCCGTCGACGTCACCGCCGGGACCAGGGACGCCACCGACGTCTCCGTCGGCCTCACCGTCCCGGCCGGCTGGCAGGTGGCCCCGACCGAGCGGATCGCCCGCGTCCCGGCCGGCACCACCCGGCGCGTCGAGCTCTCGGTGACCCCCGCCCAGGACGCCGTACCGGGCGAGGCCACGCTCACCGCGACCGTCCGCCACCGGGCCGCCGGGGCGGACCGCACCGCGCAACAGCGCTTCGCCGTCGGGGTCATGCCACCGCCGCCGACCGCCCCCGCCTGGGCGAGCGACCTGGTCTGGCTGAAGTCCGGCAACGGCTGGGGCCCGCCGGAGCGGGACCGCTCCAACGGCGAGTCCGGCGCCGCCGACGGCAAGGTGCTCACGCTGGCCGGCAAGACCTACGCGAAGGGCATCGGGGCCCACGCCGACTCCGACATCGAGCTCTACCTCGGCGGGCGCTGCACCGCGTTCACCGCCGAGGTCGGCATCGACGACGAGATCAACGGCTACGGGGAGGTCGCCTTCTCCGTCGAGGCCGACGGCAAGGTGCTGTGGACCTCGCCCAAGGTGACGGGCGCCTCGGCGACCGTGCCGGTCTCCGTCGACCTGACCGGTGCGCGCCACGTGCACCTGAAGGTCACGGACACCAACGGGTCCAAGAGCGGCGACCACGGCGACTGGGCGGGCGCTCGGTTCGACTGCGCCTGACGGCACCCGCAGAAGCCGACGGGAGGGGCGGACGCGCCGCCCCTCCCGTCACACCGCTCAGTTCCCGGGCTCTCCCGGCTCTCCCGAGTCTCCCGGAGCCTCGGAGTCCCCCGGGGCTCCGCCGTCGCCGGTGCCGCCTGCGCCGTCGGGGTCGCTTCCGTCGTCCCCCGCCGCGGGCGGCTCGGCGCCCGGCACCGCCTCCGGCCCCGGCTGCTGCGGCTTCGGCGGGCGGGTCCGGTCGCTGGAGCCCTCCCTCAGGTACGAGGTGTCGCCGCCCTCCGTCGCGACCCCCGGGCCCTGGCCCGGTCCGGAACCCGGCTCGCGGCGGCGCAGGTAGCGCTCGAACTCGCGGGCGATGGCCTCGCCGGAGGCCTCCGGCAGCTCGGCCGTGTCCCGCGCCTCCTCCAGGGTCTGGACGTACTCCGCGACCTCGCTGTCCTCGGCGGCCAGCTGGTCCACGCCCACCTGCCAGGCCCGCGCGTCCTCGGGCAGCTCGCCCAGCGGGATGCGCAGGTCGATCAGGTCCTCCAGCCGGTTCAGCAGCGCCAGCGTCGCCTTCGGGTTCGGCGGCTGCGACACGTAGTGCGGCACCGCCGCCCACAGGCTCACCGCCGGGACCCCGGCGTGCGTGCACGCCTCCTGGAGGATGCCCACGATGCCCGTCGGGCCCTCGTAGCGGGTCTCCTCCAGGTCCATCGTGCGCGCCAGATCCGGGTCGGAGGTCACTCCGCTGACCGGCACCGGACGGGTGTGCGGGGTGTCGCCGAGCAGCGCGCCCAGGATCACCACCATCTCCACGCCCAGCTCGTGGGCGAAGCCCAGGATCTCGTTGCAGAACGAACGCCAGCGCATCGACGGCTCGATGCCGCGCACCAGGACCAGGTCCCGGGGCTTGTCGCCGCCGATCCGCACCACGGAGAGCCGGGTCGTGGGCCAGGTGATCTTCCGGACGCCGCCGTCCAGCCACACCGTGGGCCGGTTGACCTGGAAGTCGTAGTAGTCCTCGGCGTCCAGCGCCGCGAACACCTCGCCCTTCCACTCCCGGTCCAGATGGGCGACCGCCGCGGAGGCGGCGTCACCGGCGTCGTTCCACCCCTCGAACGCGGCCACCATGACCGGGTCGATCAGCTCGGGAACCCCCTCGAGCTCGATCACCCAGCGCCTCCTTCGTCGAAGTTCCTGTCGTACGGACCAACCTTACGGCTTTCCGGCGGCCCGCCCGCAGCCCTCGGACCCGCCCGAAAGCCGTCCCGGCCTTGATCGACTACCCAGGAACTCCCGTCGGCACGCGTGCCGGCTCACTCCTCCCAGAGCGTGCTCGGCGCCTCCTTCCGCACCACCGGCGCGATCTCCTCCGCGAACCGCTCCAGGGTCTCGATCTGCTCGGCCGTGGACTGCCCGAAGGCGTCCACGGTGACCGACTGCAGGTCGTGCCGGTACACCTCGTGGTAGCCGAGGAGCTTGTCGATGATCTGCTGCGGCGAGCCGATCAGCTGCGGGCCCCCCGCGATGGCGTCCTCGATCGTGCGGAAGGGGGTGTTGTAGCCCGTCTTCCCCTCCAGGTGGGGCCGGAAGTTCTGCCGCGTCCGCGCCTCGTACAGCTCCTTGTAGCGGCTGACGGCCTGCTCGTGGCTGTCGGCGATCAGCAGCCCGCCGGAGCCCGCCGCCACCCGCGCGTCCTTCGGGTCGTGCCCGTACTCCTCGAACCTCTCGCGGTAGTGGGCGATCAGCTTCGCGTACGCCTCGCGCGGCTGGATGGCGTTGGCGGTGAACAGCGGGTCGCCGTGCTTCGCCGCGAGCTCGGGGGAGTTGAGGCTGGTGGCCGAGCCGTGCCAGATCCGCGGCGGCCCGGCGTACGGGCGGGGGACGGTGGTCACGTTCTTCAGCGGGGGACGGAACTCGCCCTCCCAGTCCACGCCCTCCTCCGTCCAGAGCCGGCGCAGCAGCTCGTACCTCTCCTTCTGCAGGTCCCACTGCCGCTCCTCGTCCAGCCCGAAGAGGTCGAAGTGGCCGGCCTCCGCGCCCTTGCCGACGACCAGCTCGATCCGGCCCCGGGAGAGCAGGTCGAGCGTGGCGTAGTCCTCGGCGACCCGCACCGGGTCGAGGATCGCGACGACGGTGACGCCGGTCAGGAGCCGGATGCGGGAGGTGCGCGCCGCCAGCGCGCCCAGCACCACGGAGGGGCTGGAGGACAGGAAGGGGCCGGCGTGCCGTTCGCCGACCGCGTACGCGTCGAAGCCGAGCCTTTCGGCGGCCTCGCCGACCGCCAGGACCTGCTCCAGCCGGTCCGCGGCGTGGTCGAGTTCGCCGGTGAGGGGGTGCGGGGCATGGCCGATGAGGGAGAGCACCTGAAACTTCATGGTTCAACTCTGCGCGCCCAGTGTTGCGGCGGTGTGGCGGCCGCATGGCGGGCCCCGGGGCGCGTGCGGGGGCACGCGTAAGGGGCGGTCTCCCGGGAGACCGCCCCTTACCGCTCGCTACGACATCCGTTCGCCGAGGACTACTTGCGCAGCATGTCCTCGACCTTGCCGCGGACCTCGTCCGTGGCGAGGCCGCGGATGGTCAGCGTGGTGCGGCGGCGCAGCACGTCGTCCGCGGTCTCGGCCCACTCGTGGTCGCGGGCGTAGGCGACCTGGGCCCAGATCTCCGGTGCGTCGGGGTGGACGCGCTCGGCGAGCTCGGGGTTCTCGTTCGCCATGCGGGCGATGTCGAAGGCGAGCGAGCCGTAGTGCGTCGCCAGGTGCTTGGCGGTGTCCGCGGACATCCGCGGGCCGGGCGCCGGGCCGTCCACGAGCAGCCGGTGGGCGACCGCGTTCGGGTTGGCTATGCCGGGCAGCGGGAGCCGCTTCGGCAGCGTCGACACCGGCTCGTAGTCGTCGCCGAGCGGGTGGCCCGGGAGGGCCTCCAGCTTCTTCATGATGGTGCGGCCGATGTGGCGGAAGGTGGTCCACTTGCCGCCGGCCACCGACAGCATGCCGCCGCGGCCCTCGGTGACGACGGTCTCGCGCTTGGCCTTGGAGGTGTCGCCGGGACCGCCGGGCAGCACCCGCAGACCGGCGAAGGCGTAGGTGATCAGCGAGCGGTCGAGCTGCTGGTCGCGGATGGAGAAGGCGGCCTCGTCCAGGATCTGGGCGGTGTCCTTCTCGTTGACCGCGACCTCGCCCGGGTCGCCCTCGTACTCCTCGTCGGTGGTGCCGAGCAGGAGCATGTCCTCCCAGGGGAGGGCGAAGGTGATGCGGTACTTGTCGATCGGGGTGGCCAGCGCGGCCTTCCACGGGGCGGTGCGCTTGAGGACCAGGTGCGCACCCTTGGAGAGGCGGATGGAGGGGGCCGCGTTCGGGTCCTCCATCTTGCGCAGGTGGTCCACCCACGGGCCGGTGGCGTTGAGCACCAGACGGGCGCTGACGCCGAACTCCTCGCCGTCGAGCCGGTCCTTCAGCTCGGCGCCGGTGACCCGGCCCTTGGTGAAGCGCAGCCCGGTGACCTCGGCGTGGTTGAGGACGACCGCGCCGGCGTCGACCGCGGCGCGGACCGTCATCAGGGCCATGCGGGAGTCGTTCATCTGGTCGTCGCCGTAGACGGCGACGGCCTTGAGGTTGTCCGTGCGCAGCTCCGGCACGTCCTGGGCGGCCTTGGCGGGGCTCAGCAGGTGGCCGACGCCGTCGCCGAAGGCGGACAGGGCGCTGTAGGCGAAGACGCCGGCGCCGAGCTTGGCCGCGCCGTGCGGGCCGCCCTTGTAGACGGGCAGGTAGAAGGTGAGCGGGTTGGACAGGTGGGGGGCCACCTGGCGGGAGACCGCCCGCCGCTCGAAGTGGTTCTCCGCGACCAGCTTCACCGCGCCGGTCTGCAGGTAGCGCAGACCGCCGTGGAGCAGCTTGGAGGAGGCGGAGGAGGTGGCGCCGGCGAAGTCGCCGGCGTCCACCAGGGCCACCCGCAGCCCGGACTGCGCGGCGTGCCAGGCGGTGGAGATGCCCAGGATGCCGCCGCCGATCACCAGGAGGTCGTACGTCGCCTTGGACAGCTGCTCTCTGGTCTCGGCGCGGGTCGGAAGGGAACCGGCGGCCGGGTGCATCCCCAGGGAGGGGAGGCTCTGCAGGGTGGTCATCGCGAATTACTCCTCGTCAGTTCTCTTCTGCTTCGAGCCAGCCCATGGAGCGCTCGACGGCCTTGAGCCAGTTCTTGTACTCGCTGTCGCGCTTGTCGGCGTCCATGCGAGGGGTCCACTCGGCGGCCCGGCGCCAGTTGGCGCGCAGCGCGTCGGTGTCCGGCCAGAAGCCGACGGCCAGACCGGCGGCGTAGGCCGCGCCGAGGCAGGTGGTCTCGGCGACCATCGGGCGCACGACGGGGGCGTCCAGGAAGTCGGAGAGGGTCTGCATCAGCAGGTTGTTGGAGGTCATGCCGCCGTCGACCTTGAGGGCGGCCAGCTCGACGCCGGAGTCCTTGGTCATGGCGTCGGTGATCTCGCGGGTCTGCCAGGCGGTGGCCTCCAGGACGGCGCGGGCGATGTGCGCCTTGGTGACGTACCGGGTGAGGCCGGCGATCACACCGCGGGCGTCGGAGCGCCAGTACGGGGCGAACAGGCCGGAGAAGGCCGGGACGAAGTAGGCGCCGCCGTTGTCCTCGACGGAGGAGGCCAGGGTCTCGATCTCCGCGGCGGACTTGATGAGGCCCATCTGGTCGCGCATCCACTGCACCAGGGAGCCGGTGACGGCGATCGAGCCCTCCAGCGCGTAGACCGGCTTCTGGTCGCCGATCTGGTAGCCGACCGTGGTCAGCAGGCCGCTGTAGGAGTTGATGATCTTGTCGCCGGTGTTCATCAGCATGAACGTGCCGGTGCCGTACGTGGACTTGGCCTCGCCCTCGGCGAAACAGGTCTGGCCGAACAGGGCGGCCTGCTGGTCGCCGAGCGCGGAGGCGACCGGGACGCCGTCGAGGACGCCGCCCTTGACCGTGCCGTACACCTCGGCGGAGGAGCGGATCTCCGGGAGCACGGTGGCGGGGATGTCGATCGAGGCGAGGATGCGCTCGTCCCAGGCCATCTCGTGGAGGTTCATCAGGAGGGTGCGCGAGGCGTTGGTGACGTCGGTGACGTGCACGCCGCCCTCGACACCGCCGGTCAGGTTCCAGATGACCCAGGAGTCCATGGTGCCGAAGAGGATCTCGCCGCGCTCGGCGCGCTCGCGCAGGCCCTCGACGTTGTCGAGCAGCCAGCGGACCTTGGGGCCGGAGAAGTACGAGGCGAGCGGCAGGCCGGTCTCGCGGCGGAAGCGGTCCTGGCCGACGTTGCGGCCGAGCTCCTTGCACAGGGCGTCGGTGCGGGTGTCCTGCCAGACGAGCGCGTTGTGCACGGGCTCACCGGTGTTCTTGTCCCACATCAGCGTGGTCTCGCGCTGGTTGGTGATGCCGATCGCCTTGACGTCGGCGGAGGTGATGCCCGCCTTGGCGATGGCGCCGGCGACGACCTCCTGGACGTTGGCCCAGATCTCGGTGGCGTCGTGCTCGACCCAGCCCGGCTTCGGGAAGATCTGCTCGTGCTCCTTCTGGTCGACGGAGACGATCCGGCCGTCCTTGTCGAAGACGATGCAGCGCGAGGAGGTGGTGCCCTGGTCGATCGCGGCGATGAACGGGCCGTGCCCGTGGGAGGAGGTGCCGGAGGTGTGTGCGTCGGTCACGGTGTACTCCAAGGGAGGTCTGGAAGAAGGACGGCTCAGGCGAACGCGATGTTGTAGATACCCGCGGCGATGGCTCCACCGATCAGCGGACCGGCGACGGGGATCCAGGCGTAGCTCCAGTCGGAGCCGCCCTTGTTCGGGAGCGGGAGCAGGGCGTGCACGATGCGCGGGCCGAGGTCACGGGCCGGGTTGATCGCGTAGCCGGTCGGGCCGCCGAGCGAGAGGCCGATGGAGACGACGACGAAGGCGGTGATCAGGGCGCCGATGACGCCGAGGCCCTTGCCGCTGTCGTTGAGGCCCTGGGTGAGCACGGCGAGGACCAGCACGACGGTGCCGATGATCTCGGTGGCCAGGTTCTGCCAGGTGTTACGGATCTCCGGGCCGGTCGAGAAGATGCCGAGCACCGGGCCGGCGTCCGGGGCGGCCTTCTGGTCGACCATCGCCTCCTCGTGGGGCGTGGAGATGAGCTCCGGGTCGGTCAGGTGCGCGCGGAACTGGCCGTAGTAGGCCACCCAGACCAGCGCCGCACCGATCATCGCGCCCAGCAGCTGGCCGGCGATGTAGACCGGCACGTTGCTCCAGTCCCCGTCCTTGATCGCGATACCGACCGTCACCGCGGGGTTCAGATGCGCCCCGGAGAGGGAAGCGGTCATGTACACGGCCGTCATGACGGCGAAGCCCCACCCGAAGGTGATCGCGAGCCAGCCCGCGCCGCGGGCCTTGGAGCTCTTGAGCGTGACGGCGGCGCAGACACCGCCGCCGAGCAGAATGAGTACGGCGGTACCGATGGTCTCGCCGATGAAGATGTCGGAGCTGGACACCCGCGACTCCTTTGTCCTTCGTCCAGGGGAAGGCGAACCCCGGGTCCCTCCGGTGGTCCGCGCCCTCGTGGTGAGGGCGTTGCCGGCCCTTGGCACTGTCACACCTTAGCGCGTATTGCCGGTAGCTGTTCGACAATGCCGACCGATGAACGGAAGTTTTGCGCCACGGTTAACAGCGCGTCAAGGGTTGCGGGCGCGAAAAACCCGCCGATAACGCGATCGTTACCGACGGGTTCAGTCGTGTTCGGACGCAGGCGGCCGCCCGTTGCCGTGGGGTCAGAAGCGGCCCGCCCCGAGGTCCCGGGAGACCGCCCGCGCGCAGTCCCGCACCGCGGCGACCAGCTCGGAGCGCAGCTCGCCCTCGGCGCACACCCGCTCCACGGCGCCCGTGATGGCCACCGCGCCCACCGGCATCCGCCGCCGGTCGTGGATCGGCGCCGCCACCGAGGCCACGCCCTCCCAGGTCTCCTCCACGTCCGCCGCCCAGCCGCGCGCCCGGGTCAGGTCCAGCAGCGACTCGAAGTCCTCCAGACCGGTGACCGTCCGGGGCGTGAAGGGCTCCCGGGCGACCTCGACCGCCTCGCTGTGCGCCACCGGGTCGTACGCCGACAGCACCTTGCCCAGGGCCGTGGAGTGCAGCGGCTGCATGGCCCCGACCTCCAGCACCTGGCGGCTGTCGTCGGGCCGGAAGACGTGGTGGACGATGAGCACGCCCTGCTGGTGCAGCACGCCCAGGTGGACGCTCTCGCCACTGGACCGGGCCAGGTCGTCCGTCCAGACGAGGGCCCGCGCGCGCAGCTCGTGCACGTCCAGGTAGCTGTTGCCGAGGCGCAGCAGCTCCGCGCCCAGCTGGTAGCGGCCCGAGGCCGGGTCCTGCTCCACGAAGCCCTCGGCCTGGAGGGTGCGCAGGATGCCGTGCGCCGTCCCCTTGGCCAGCCCGAGGGAGGAGGCGATGTCGGACAGGCCGAGCCGGCGCTCGCCGCCCGCGAGCAGTCGCAGCATCGCCGCCGCCCGTTCAAGCGACTGGATGTTCTTCGCCATCGCCCGGCCCTTCTCCTCACATGCTGTTCGACAATGCTGAACACTATCGGTCGATGCCGACCTCGTGTCACATAAGACAGTGTCGTGCACGACCGGCCGGACGGGGAGTCCCCGCACAAAGGATGCAGTCCACCTTGTGGAACCCGATGTCCACCCCGGCACCCGCGCGGTTAGTCTGACCCCGTGCGCTCTCCACCGGGAGCGCAAAGCCGACAGCCGTCGCATCCCAGGGAGCTTCATCCATGGCCTCGTCGCCGACCTCCTCCGCCGCCCCCGCGACCGCCGCCCAGCGGGCCGACGCCCTCCGTGAGGCCTTCGCCTCCCGGGTCGTCGTCTCCGACGGCGCGATGGGCACCATGCTCCAGGCCCAGGACCCCTCCCTCGAGGACTTCCAGCAGCTCGAGGGCTGTAACGAGATCCTCAACATCTCCCGCCCGGACATCGTCCGCTCGGTCCACGACGCCTATCTGGCCGTCGGCACCGACTGCGTCGGCACCAACACCTTCAACTGCAACTTCTCCGCGCTCGGCGAGTACGACATCGCCCACCGGATCCTGGAGCTCTCCGAGGCCGGCGCCCGGATCGCCCGCGAGGCCGCCGACGAGTTCACCCGTACGACGGGACAGCAGCGCTGGGTGCTCGGCTCCATGGGCCCCGGCACCAAGCTGCCCACCCTGGGCCACGTCGACTACGCCACCATCCGCGACGCCTACCAGCAGAACGCCGAGGGCCTCCTCGCCGGCGGCGCCGACGCCCTGCTCGTCGAGACCACCCAGGACCTCCTGCAGACCAAGGCCGCGATCATCGCCGCCCACCGCGCCATGGAGACCGCCGGCTACCGGGTCCCGCTGATCACCTCGGTCACCGTCGAGACCACCGGCACCATGCTGCTCGGCTCCGAGATCGGCGCCGCGCTCACCGCGCTGGAGCCGCTCGGCATCGACATGATCGGCATGAACTGCGCCACCGGCCCCGCCGAGATGAGCGAGCACCTGCGCTACCTCGCCCGGCACTCCGGCATCGCGCTCTCCTGCATGCCCAACGCCGGTCTCCCCGTCCTGACCAAGGACGGCGCCTACTACCCGCTGTCGCCCGCCGAGCTGGCCGACGCCCACGAGACCTTCGTCGGCGAGTACGGCCTCAACCTGGTCGGCGGCTGCTGCGGCACCACCCCCGAGCACCTGCGCCAGGTCGTCGAGCGGGTCCGCGGCCTCACCCCGCCGGTCCGCGAGCCGCGCCCCGAGCCGGGCGCCGCCTCGCTCTACCAGACCGTCCCGTTCCGCCAGGACACCTCGTACATGGCGATCGGCGAGCGCACCAACGCCAACGGCTCCAAGAAGTTCCGCGAGGCCATGCTGGACGGCCGCTGGGACGACTGCGTCGAGATGGCCCGCGACCAGATCCGCGAGGGCGCGCACATGCTCGACCTCTGCGTCGACTACGTGGGCCGCGACGGCGTCGCCGACATGGAGGAGCTGGCCGGCCGCTTCGCCACGGCCTCCACGCTGCCGATCGTCCTGGACTCCACCGAGGTCGAGGTCATCCGGGCCGGCCTGGAGAAGCTGGGCGGCCGCGCCGTCATCAACTCGGTCAACTACGAGGACGGCGACGGGCCCGAGTCCCGCTTCGCCAAGGTCACCCGACTGGCCCAGGAGCACGGCGCCGCGCTGATCGCGCTCACCATCGACGAGGAGGGCCAGGCCCGCACCGTCGAGAACAAGGTCGCCATCGCCGAGCGGCTGATCGACGACCTCACCGGCAACTGGGGCATCCTCGAGTCCGACATCCTCATCGACACCCTGACCTTCACCATCTGCACGGGTCAGGAGGAGTCCCGCAAGGACGGCATCGCCACCATCGAGGCGATCCGCGAGCTGAAGCGGCGGCATCCGGACGTCCAGACGACCCTGGGCCTGTCCAACATCTCCTTCGGCCTCAACCCGGCCGCCCGCATCCTGCTGAACTCGGTCTTCCTCGACGAGTGCGTCAAGGCCGGCCTGGACTCGGCCATCGTCCACGCGTCGAAGATCCTCCCGATCGCCCGCTTCAACGAGGAGCAGGTCACCACCGCCCTCGACCTGATCTACGACCGGCGCGCCGAGGGCTACGACCCGCTGCAGAAGCTGATGGCGCTCTTCGAGGGCGCCACCACCAAGTCCCTCAAGGCCGGCAAGGCCGAGGAGCTGCTGGCGCTGCCGCTGGAGGAGCGGCTGAAGCGGCGGATCATCGACGGCGAGAAGAACGGCCTGGAGGCCGACCTGGACGCGGCGCTCGTGGACCGCCCGGCCCTGGAGATCGTCAACGACATCCTCCTGGACGGCATGAAGACGGTCGGCGAGCTCTTCGGCTCAGGCCAGATGCAGCTGCCGTTCGTGCTCCAGTCCGCCGAGGTCATGAAGAACGCGGTGGCCTACCTGGAGCCGCACATGGAGAAGTCGGACGCCGAGGGCAAGGGCACCATCGTCCTCGCCACGGTCCGCGGGGACGTCCACGACATCGGCAAGAACCTCGTCGACATCATCCTCTCCAACAACGGCTACAACGTCGTCAACATCGGCATCAAGCAGCCCGTCTCCGCGATCCTGGAGGCCGCCGAGGAGCACCGCGCCGACGTCATCGGCATGTCGGGCCTCCTGGTCAAGTCCACGGTGATCATGAAGGAGAACCTGGAGGAGCTGAACCAGCGCGAGCTGGCGGCCAAGTACCCGGTGATCCTCGGCGGAGCCGCCCTCACCCGGGCGTACGTCGAACAGGACCTGCACGAGGTCTACCAGGGCGAGGTCCGCTACGCCCGCGACGCCTTCGAGGGCCTGCGCCTGATGGACGCCCTGATCGCGGTGAAGCGCGGTGTGCCGGGCGCCACCCTGCCCGAGCTCAAGCAGCGCCGGGTCGCCAAGGGCGCCGCCACCCTCCAGGTCGACGAGCCGGAGCCGGGCGGCCGCTCGGACGTCTCCGTCGACAACCCGGTGCCGACCCCGCCGTTCTGGGGCACCCGGGTCGTCAAGGGCATCCAGCTCAAGGAGTACGCGAGCTGGCTCGACGAGGGCGCGCTCTTCAAGGGCCAGTGGGGCCTGAAGCAGAACCGCACCGGTGACGGCCCGACGTACGAGGAGCTGGTGGAGAGCGAGGGCCGTCCGCGCCTGCGCGGCTGGCTGGAGCGCCTGCACACGGAGAACCTGCTGGAGGCGGCCGTCGTCCACGGCTACTTCCCCTGCGTCTCCAAGGGCGACGACCTGATCATCCTCGACGACGACGGCAACGAGCGCACCCGCTTCACCTTCCCGCGCCAGCGCCGCGGCCGCCGCCTGTGCCTGGCGGACTTCTTCCGCCCGGAGGAGTCCGGCGAGACCGATGTCGTCGGCCTCCAGGTCGTCACCGTCGGCTCGAAGATCGGCGAGGCCACGGCCAAGCTCTTCGCGTCCGACTCCTACCGCGACTACCTGGAGCTGCACGGCCTCTCCGTGCAGCTGGCCGAGGCGCTGGCCGAGTACTGGCACGCCCGGGTCCGCGCCGAGCTCGGCTTCGGCGGGGAGGACCCGGCGGACGTCGAGGACATGTTCGCCCTCAAGTACCGCGGTGCGCGCTTCTCGCTGGGCTACGGCGCCTGCCCCGACCTGGAGGACCGGGCGAAGATCGCCGAGCTCCTGGAGCCCGAGCGGATCGGCGTGCACCTCTCCGAGGAGTTCCAGCTCCACCCGGAGCAGTCCACGGACGCGATCGTCCTCCATCACCCCGAGGCGAAGTACTTCAACGCTCGGTAGCCGGTACGGGGGTAAATCCCTGCGCCGCGTGTGAGCGGGACGTACACTGGTCGGTCCAGTGCAGAGGCCGGTCGCCCTACCCCCGTACCGGGGTGGGCGGCCGGCCTTCTCGTCTCCCGATGGAGGTGTCCGGATGACCAGTACGGTCCCCGCGTCCTTGCTCCGTGCCCACGGCAGCTCCGCCCTGCAGGCGGTCTTCCTCGACATGGACGGCACCCTCGTCGACACCGAGGGCTTCTGGTGGGACGCGGAGGTGGAGGTCTTCGCGGACCTCGGGCACCGGCTCGACGTCGCCTGGAAGGAGATCGTCGTCGGCGGCCCGATGACGCGCAGCGCCGGTTATCTCATCGAGGCGACCGGCGCCGACATCACCCTGGACGAGCTCACGGTGCTGCTGAACGAGAAGTTCGAGCAGCGCATCGGCCAGGGCGTGCCGCTGATGCCGGGCGCCGAGCGGCTGCTCGCCGAGCTGGCCCGGCACAACATTCCGGCCGCCCTGGTCTCCGCCTCGCACCGCCGGATCATCGACAAGGTGCTGTTCTCCCTGGGCCGCGACCGCTTCGCGCTGACGGTGGCCGGCGACGAGGTCGGCCGGACGAAGCCGCACCCGGAGCCGTATCTGACCGCCGCCGCGGGCGTGGGCGCCGAACCGGCGCTGTGCGCCGTCATCGAGGACACGGCGACCGGTGTGGCCTCGGCCGAGGCGGCGGGCTGCCGGGTCGTCGCGGTGCCCTCGGTGGCCCCCATCGCGCCCTCCGCGGGCCGGGTCGTGGTGCGCTCTCTCGAAGAGGTCGACGTGCCGTTCCTGCGGACGCTCATCGCCGCTCCGACGGCTTCCTGAGGCTCCTCCGAGGCCTTGTTCGCGGGCCGGATCTGAGCTTTGTTTGAGGTTCAATGTCCGAAAAGGGCTCTGCGTGACCTTGGTCACGCAGAGTGCCGACCGGCAGGCGGTTCTCGGGCAGGCCATGTCCGGAACATGTCGGTTCCGCCCTGCCCATGTGTCCCGTTTCGATCGATGACGCACGAATCATGCCCACGCATGATTATCGATGCTGACGCATTCATGATCACTGTGCGGTGACCGGACGGCCCCCGCACGTCCTTCGGCAGCGGCGCGGCCCACTAATCTTTCGCGAGTACTCCGCCGCACCCTTCCGCGTGCCCCGGCGCCCACCCAAGTCGCCGCGCACGCAGGACCGATCGCACCCCCATCCAGGCCCGATCGCCCCCGCCCCGACCGGGCGGACCGGCGGAGTGAACGATGCCGCTGTACCCAGTGCCGGCCGTCACCCGGGGCCGGATGAGGAGAACGTCCCTGATGAACCGCAAGACCCTGGTGCTGCCGGTCGTGGCCGCACTGCTCACCCCCCTGCTCGCCGCCTGTGGTGGAGGGGACAAGAGCAGAGCGATCGTCGTGGGCACCACGGACCAGTTCGTCGCGACCGAGGACGCCCCCGCCCCGCTCGACCCGGCGTTCGCCTACGACACCGGCGCCTGGAACGTCCTGCGCCAGACCGTGCAGACCCTCATGCACGTCCCCCGCGGCAGCGGCCAGCCGGTCCCCGAGGCCGCCGAGAGCTGCGGCTTCTCCGACAAGCAGAGCGAGAGCTTCCGCTGCAAGCTGCGCGAGGGCCTCACCTTCGCCGACGGCACCGCGATCACCGCCGAGGACGTCAAGTTCTCCATCGAGCGGGTCCTCGCCATCAAGTCCGACAACGGCACCGCCGCGCTCCTGGCCAACATCGACACCGTCGAGACCAAGGGCGACCGCGAGGTGGTCTTCCACCTGAAGACGCCCGACGCGACCTTCCCGTACAAGCTCTCCACCCCCGTCGCCGGCATCCTCAGCAAGGACAAGTACGACGGCAAGCAGCTGCGCGCCGGCTTCGACGTCGACGGCTCCGGCCCGTACACGATGAAGACCGAGCGCGACGGCGACAAGGTGACGAAGTTCGTCTTCACCAAGAACGCCAAGTACAAGGGCGACATCACCCTGCGCAACGACCGGGTCGAGCTGCGCCCCTTCACCGACGCCGCCGTCATGGACGAGGCGCTGGAGAAGGACGACATCGACATGATGGCCCGCACCATGTCGCAGTCGCAGATCAAGGACCTCACCGAGAAGCCCAAGGACGGCATCGAGCTGACCGAGGTCCCCGGCCTGGAGATCCGCTACCTCGCCTTCAACACCAAGGCCCCCTCGGTCGAGGACAAGGCCGTACGACAGGCCATGGCCTCCGTCATCGACCGCGGCGCCCTCGTCAGCGAGGTCTACGGCCCCACCGCGCAGCCGCTCTACTCGCTGATCCCCTCCAGCGTCACCGGCCACGCCACCTCGTTCATCGACACCTACGGCGAGCCGGACACCGCCAAGGCGGCCAAGATCCTGCGCGACGCGGGCGTCAAGACGCCGGTCAAGGTCACCCTGCACTACACCACCGACCACTACGGCGCCGAGACGGCCAAGGAGTTCGAGGCCCTGCGCGGCCAGCTCAACGGCACCCGGCTCTTCGACACCCAGATCCAGGGCACCGAGTGGTCCAAGTTCCGTCCGGCCCAGAAGCGCGGCGACTACGCCGTCTACGGCCTCGGCTGGTTCCCCGACTACCCGGACCCGGACAACTACATCGCTCCGTTCCTCGACAGCGACAACTTCCTCAACACCCCCTACGTCAACCAGTCCGTCCGTGACCGGCTGATCCCGCAGTCGCGCCGACAGGCCGACCGCACCGCCGCGGCTCCCGTCTTCGAGCAGATCCAGAAGATCGTCGCCAAGGACGTCCCCGTCCTGCCGCTCTGGCAGGGCAAGCAGTACGTCGCCGCGCGCGACGACGTCACCGGCGTCGAGTGGGCGCTGAACACCTCCTCCGACCTCCTCCTGTGGGAGCTCGGCCGCGGCACCGCCTGACCCCTTCGTTGTACCGGCCGCGCAGCCGTTGCGCGGCCGGCCTGGCAAGAGATCAAGAGGCAAGTTCTGTGAAGGCACACAACAAGTGGCTGACGGCCCCGCTCGCCGCGGGCCTGGCCGCCGCGATGCTCAGCGGCTGCGGCACCGAGCAGGGCGGCGGCTCCGGAGGATCCGGCAACACCGTCCGCGTCGGCATGTCGGACGAGGTCCTGGCCACCGACCCCGCCGCCGGCTACGACCCCGGCTCCTGGCTGCTGTTCAACAACGTCTTCCAGTCCCTGCTCAGCTTCCCGAAGGGCGGCTCCGAGCCCGAGCCCGAGGCCGCCGACAAGTGCGGCTTCGCGGCCGGCAGCAAGGTCTACACCTGCACCCTCCGCGAGGGCCTGAAGTTCTCCAACGGCAACCCGCTCACCTCCGAGGACGTCAAGTTCTCCTTCGAGCGCGCCCTGAAGATCGACGACCCCTCCGGCCCCGCGCCGCTGCTCTCGACCATCGACTCGATCGAGACCCCCGACGCGCGGACCGTGGTCTTCAAGCTCAAGGTCCCCGACGCCACCTTCCCGAGCAAGATCGCCTCCGGCGCCGGCTCCATCGTCGACCACCGCGAGTACGCCGACGGCTCGCTGCGGACCGACAACAAGGCGATCGGCTCCGGCCCGTACAAGCTGGACTCCCTCACCGAGACCGAGGCCGTCTTCTCGGTCAACCCCGGCTACCACGGCAACGCCAAGACCAAGAACGAGGGCGTCACCCTCAAGCTCTACCGCGGCGACCGCGAGGCCCTCTCCAAGGCCCTCTCCGCCAACGAGATCGACGTCGCCTACCGAGGCCTCTCCGCCGACGACATCGCCGCCCTCGAAACCTCCGAGACCACGGACGACAAGGGCATCGAGGTCGTCCGCGGCAGCAGCGCCGAGGTCCAGCACCTGGTCTTCAACGTCAAGGACCCGGTCATCGGCAAGCTGGGCGTCCGCCAGGCCATCGCCCACCTCGTCGACCGCGACGAGCTCGTCCAGAACGTCTACAAGTCGACCGCCACCCCGCTCTACTCGATCGTCCCGGCGGGCATCGCGGGCCACAACACCGCCTTCTTCGACACCTACGGCAGCCCCGACCCGGCGAAGGCCAAGAAGGCCCTGCGCTCGGCCGGCATCACCGACAAGGTCAAGCTCACCCTCTGGTCCACCCGCAGCCGCTTCGGCCCGGCCACCGACCAGGAGCTCAAGGCGATAGCCGGGCAGCTCAACGCCAGCGGCCTCTTCGACGCCGACGTCAAGTCCGTCGAGTACGAGCAGTACGAGAAGGACATCGCCGCCGGCAAGTACGGCGTCTACGTCAAGGGCTGGGTCCCCGACTACCCGGACGCCGACAACTTCACCGCGCCGTTCTTCGGCAAGGGCAACGTCCTCGGCAACCACTACGAGAACGCCACCGTCACCGGCAGCCTCATCCCGAAGACCTCCGCCGTCGCGGACCGCTCCGCCACCGGCCAGGACTTCGGCAAGATCCAGGACATCGTCGCCGAGGAGCTGCCGCTGCTCCCGCTCTGGCAGGGCAAGCAGTACGCCGTCGCCCGCGACAACATCACCGGCCTGGAGTGGACCCTGGACGCGTCCACCGTCTTCCGCTTCTGGGAGATCAAGAAGAGCTGACCCCGCCGCCACGGCGACATCCGCCACGGCGACACGAAGGGCCCGGCACGCGCGACGCGTGCCGGGCCCTCCACCGTCCCGCGACGGACTACTGCGCCCCCGGGCGCACCAGACCGCTCTCGTACGCGTACACCGCGGCCTGCACCCGGTCCCGCAGGCCCAGCTTCGTCAGCACATGGCCCACATGGGTCTTGACGGTCGTCTCGCTGACGAACAGGTCCGCCGCGATCTCCGCGTTCGACAGACCGCGCGCCACCAGCTTCAGCACCTCGACCTCGCGGTCGGTCAGCGTGTTCAACGTGTCCGGGACCTGCTCCTCGCCCGAGGGCAGGTGCGCCGAGTACTTGTCGAGCAGCCGGCGCGTGATCGACGGGGCCAGCATCGCCTCGCCCGCCGCGACCACCCGGATCGCCTGCACCAGCTCCGTCGCCGGCGCGTCCTTCAGCAGGAAACCACTGGCCCCCGCCCGCAGCGCCTCCACCACGTACTCGTCGAGGTCGAAGGTGGTCAGCACCAGCACCTTCGCCGGCCCGTCCCGGCCCGGGCCGGTGATCTGCCGGGTCGCCTCCACCCCGTCCATCCGCGGCATCCGGATGTCCATCAGCACCACGTCGGGCTGCAGCGCCCGCACCTGCTCCAGCGCCTGCAGACCGTCACCGGCCTCGCCCACCACCGCGACGTCCTGCTCCGCCTCCAGGATCATCCGGAAACCGGTACGCAGCAGGGGCTGGTCGTCGACCAGGAGGACGCGGATGGCCACGGGAGACTCCTTCACGGGCGGGCTGGACCCGTCCCATTCTGCCCTGACCGGCCTATCCGTCCCGACCGCCCTGACCGCTTCGATCAGGAAGCTCCGATTCCGCCGGGCGCGCGGGCACCACCGGCAGCGGATACACCGGGGGAGTGCCGCCGAACTCCGGACACACCGCCTGGTGGTCGCACCAGCCGCACAGCTTCGTCGGCCGCGGCCGCCAGTCACCCGACTCCGTCGCCAGCCGGATCGCCTCCCACAGGGCGAGCAGCTTGCGCTCCACCCGCAGCAGATCCGCCTCCACCGGGTCGTACGTCAGCACGTCCCCGCTGCCCAGGTAGACCAGCTGCAGCCGGCGCGGCACCACGCCCTTCAACCGCCAGATCACCAGCGCGTAGAACTTCATCTGGAACAGCGCGCCCTCGCTGTACTCCGGACGCGGCGCCTTGCCCGTCTTGTAGTCGACGATCCGCACCTCGCCCGTCGGCGCCACGTCGACCCGGTCGATCACCCCGCGCAGCCGCAGCCCCGACTCCAGCTCCGTCTCCACGAACATCTCGCGCTCGGCCGGCTCCAGACGCGTCGGATCCTCCAGCGTGAACCACCGCTCGACCAGCGCCTCCGCCTCCGTCAGCCACCGGCCCAGCCGCTCGCCGTCCGGATCCTCCGCGAACAGCTCGCCCAGCTCCGGCCGCGCACCGAGCAGCCGGTCCCACTGGCCCGGGATCAGCGCCTTCGCCCGCGGCGCCGTCCGCTCCACCGCCGGCGCGTCGAAGAGACGCTCCAGCACCGCGTGCACCAGCGTCCCCCGCGTCGCCGCGGCACTCGGCTTCTCCGGCAGCCGGTCGATCACCCGGAACCGGTACAGCAGGGGGCACTGCATGAAATCGCTCGCCCGCGACGGCGACAACGACGTGGGCGTCCGGGCCTCCGCCGGCGGCTGCTCGCTCGTACTCATGACTCAGACCCTACGACCCGCCACCGACAGCGAGCGGAATACCATCGACTCAGGACCCCGTCGCACTGCATGATCGAACCGTGACCGAGTGACGCGGGCCATGCAGCTCGGCGACGAAAGGAACCCGTGAACCAGGACGAGTCCAAGCCGCAGCGGACCGAGGAGCCGGGCGGCGGCATCCTCATGGGCCGGCCCTTCGGCGTGCCGGTCTACGTCGCGCCCAGCTGGTTCCTGGTCGCCGCCCTCATCACCTGGGTCTTCGGCGACCAGATCGAACGCGTCCTGCCCGAGCTCGGCGCGGCCCGCTACCTGGTCTCGCTGTTCTTCGCGATCGCCTTCTACGCCTCCGTGCTCGTCCACGAACTCGCCCACACCCTCGCCGCCCTCCGCTTCAAGCTCCCGGTGCGCCGCATCCAGCTCCAGTTCTTCGGCGGCGTCTCCGAGATCGAGAAGGAGACCGAGACCCCCGGCCGCGAATTCCTCCTCGCCTTCGTCGGCCCGCTGCTCTCCCTCGTCCTCGCCGGGGCCTTCTACCTCAGCCTCTACGCCGTCGAACCCGGCACCGTCCCCGGCGTCCTCCTCGGCGGCCTGATGATCTCCAACCTCATCGTCGCCGTCTTCAACCTGCTGCCCGGCCTGCCCCTCGACGGCGGCCGCATGCTCCGCGCCGTCGTGTGGAAGATCACCGGCAACGCCATGACCGGCACCGTCGCCGCCGCCTGGATCGGCCGCGCCCTCGCCGTCACCGTCCTCATCGGACTGCCCCTGCTCACCCGCACCGGACTGCTCGGCAACTCCACCGAGGACATCTCCGGCTTCAACACCGTCACCGACGCCCTGCTCGCCGCCATCCTCGCCGCGATCATCTGGACCGGCGCCGGCAACAGCCTCCGCATGGCCCGGCTCCGCGAACACCTCCCCGAGCTCCGCGCCCGCACCCTCACCCGCCGCGCCGTCCCCGTCGAATCCGCCACCCCGCTCTCCGAAGCCCTCCGCCGCGCCAACGAGGCCGGCGCCCGCGCCCTCGTCGTCGTCGACGGCCACGGCGGCCCCACCGGCATCGTCCGCGAGACCGCCATCGCGAGCGTCCCCCAGCACCGCCGCCCCTGGGTCGCCGTCAGCGCCCTCGCCCAGGACCTCACCGAGGGCATGAAGGTCCCCGCCGAACTCGCCGGCCAGCCCCTCCTCGACCACCTCCGCGCCAGCCCCGCCACCGAGTACCTCGTCGTCGAGGAGACCGGCGAGATCTACGGCGTGCTCTCCACCACCGACGTGGAGAAGGCCTTCGTCAAGGCCATGGCACGACCCTCCTCGTAATCCCGGTACTCTGTTCGCATGTCCGAACCGACCGGTGCCGCCCGCCGACGCGGGCCCTTCAAGGTCGGGGACCAGGTTCAGCTGACCGACCCCAAGGGCCGTCACTACACGTTCACGCTCGAAGAGGGAAAGAACTTCCACACCCACAAGGGTTCCTTCCCGCACGACGAACTGATCGGCGCCCCCGAGGGCAGCGTTGTCCGTACCACCGGAAACGTCGCCTACCTCGCGCTGCGCCCCCTGCTCCCCGACTACGTCCTGTCCATGCCCCGCGGCGCCGCCGTGGTCTACCCCAAGGACGCGGGGCAGATCCTGGCCTTCGCCGACATCTTCCCCGGCGCCCGCGTCGTCGAGGCGGGCGTGGGCTCCGGCTCGCTCAGCTCCTTCCTGCTGCGCGCCATCGGCGACAGCGGCATGCTGCACTCCTACGAGCGCCGCGAGGACTTCGCCGAGATCGCCAAGGGCAACGTCGAGCGCTACTTCGGCGGCCCGCACCCCGCCTGGCAGCTGACCGTCGGCGACCTCCAGGACAACCTGTCCGACACCGAGGTCGACCGCGTCATCCTCGACATGCTCGCTCCCTGGGAGTGCCTGGAGGCCGTCTCCAAGGCGCTCGTCCCCGGCGGCATCCTCTGCTGCTACGTGGCCACCACCACGCAGCTCGCCCGCACCGTGGAGTCCATCCGCGAGTTCGGCTGCTACGCCGAGCCGCAGCCCTGGGAATCCATGATCCGCAACTGGCACGTCGAGGGCCTGGCCGTGCGCCCCGATCACCGCATGATCGGCCACACCGGCTTCCTCGTCACCGCCCGCCGCCTGGCCGACGGCGTCGAGCCCCCGATGCGCCGCCGCCGCCCCTCCAAGGGCGCCTACGGCGACGACTACGAGGGCCCCAACAAGGGCTGACCCCCGACAACGCAGGCGTGCCGCCGCCGACTTCCCGCCCCCGGGCGCGGAAGTCGACGGCGGCACCTCCATGTTCACGGCCCCCGCCAAACCCCCGCCCCACCCCCGTCAAGCTCCCGGACACAGCCGACCCCGCCTGTTCCGCCCTCCTGTGACGTGTGGCACGATGCCCGCAACTCCTTCCGCACCGCCCTCACAGGAGACTCCTCGCGTGCAGCCCCCCGCCGTCCCGGACCTCGCGCACACCCACGCCCGTCCGGTGCACTGGCTGGCCACCGCCACCGCGATGGCCGGAGTCGTCGCCCTCGCCGGACTGCTCCAGCCCGGCCCCGCCGGAGCCACCGCGGCCCCCGCCCCACGACCCGCCCCCGACGCCGCCACCGCCCGCTTCCCCCTGGAATGCAGGGGAGCCCCCAGCACGATCGCCCAACGGGCCACCGGGGACCTCGACGGCGACGGAAACCCCGAGACCGTCGCAGTCGTACACTGCGAAGCCGGCTCCGGAACGCCGCCCAGCGGCATCTACGTCCTCACCCACGGCACAGCCGCAGGCACCCCCGCCGCCCGCGTCGTCGCCACCCTCGTGGAACCCTCCGAGCTCAAGAACGTGACCGCCTTCGCCGTACGCGACGGAGCCGTGCACGCCACCCTGCTCGGCTACTCCTCGCCGGACGTCCCCAGCTGCTGCCCCGACGAACACGAGCAGGTCACCTGGCGCTGGAAGGGCGGAGTCTTCCTCCGCACCGCCAAGAACGAGGCCCGCGCGGTCTGACCCCCCGGCCCCGACGGACCGGAGGCCACGGCTCAGGAAGCCGTCACTCGGCGTCCGGCCCGTACACCTCGACGCCGTCCGCGACCCGGCGCACATGGATGCAGTCGCCCGGGCACTCCTTCGCGGAATCCACCACATCGGTCAGCAGCGGCAGCGGCACGGGCGTCGTCGCCCCCGGAGCCTGGAGCAGCTCGTCGTCCGCGCTCTTCACATAAGCGAGCCCGTCGATGTCCAGCTCGAAGACCTCGGGCGCGTACTGCACGCAGATCCCGTCCCCGGTGCACAGGTCCTGATCGATCCAGACCTCCAGCGCCTCGTCGGCGGCCGTGGCCGGGGCCTCGTGCTGCACGGTCATATCTCCTGCCGTTTCTGCGTCGCGCGGGCGAGCCGCAAGTAAGTCCGGCCAAGCCTGACGGGTGTTGACCACCCACGACGATACAACCGCACGCTTTTGCATTGTCCGGCGGTGGGTATTCCCCTGGCGTGAGGGGAAGCGCAAGGGTGAAGATCGGACACACCCCGGAGTCTTTTTGATCTAGGGGTTTCAATCATCACCCACCCAGGTAGGGTCAGGAAGCGTCCAGCTCCCCTTGGAGGAGGTGAGGACCGTGGCAGCCCACGACGACGACATCAACCGCGGCATCCGGCCGGGGCGGGGGTCTGAGGACCCCGCCGGCCAGGTTGCCTATCTCGAGCAGGAAATCGCCGTCCTGCGCCGCAAGCTCGCCGACTCTCCGCGACACACGAGGATTCTCGAGGAGCGGATCGTCGAGCTGCAGACGAACCTGGCCGGCGTGTCCGCGCAGAACGAGCGGCTCGCCAATACGCTCCGTGAGGCCCGCGACCAGATCGTGGCCCTCAAGGAGGAGGTCGACCGGCTCGCACAGCCGCCGGCCGGCTTCGGTGTCTTCCTGCAGGCCAACGAGGACGGCACGTGCGACATCTTCACCGGGGGCCGCAAGCTCCGGGTGAACGTCAGCCCCGGCGTCGAGCTCGACGAGCTCAAGCGGGGCCAGGAAGTCATGCTCAACGAGGCGCTCAACGTGGTCGAGGCCATGGAATTCGAGCGCGCCGGCGACATCGTCACCCTCAAGGAGATCCTCGAGGACGGCGAGCGCGCCCTGGTCATCGGACACACCGACGAGGAGCGCGTGGTCCGGCTCGCCGAACCGCTCCTCGACATCACCATCCGCCCCGGCGACGCCCTGCTCCTGGAACCCAGGTCGGGCTACGTCTACGAAGTGGTCCCCAAGAGCGAGGTCGAGGAACTCGTCCTCGAAGAGGTCCCGGACGTCGACTACGACAAGATCGGCGGCCTGGGCAACCAGATCGAGCTGATCCGCGACGCCGTCGAGCTCCCCTACCTCTACCCGGACCTCTTCAAGGAGCACGAACTGCGGCCCCCGAAGGGCATCCTGCTCTACGGCCCGCCCGGCTGCGGCAAGACGCTCATCGCCAAGGCCGTCGCCAACTCCCTTGCCAAGAAGGTCGCCGAGGTGACCGGCCAGCCCGCCGGGAAGTCCTACTTCCTCAACATCAAGGGCCCCGAGCTCCTCAACAAGTACGTCGGCGAGACCGAGCGGCACATCCGCCTCGTCTTCCAGCGTGCCCGGGAGAAGGCGAGCGAGGGCACCCCCGTCATCGTCTTCTTCGACGAGATGGAATCCCTCTTCCGCACCCGCGGATCCGGAGTCAGCTCGGACGTGGAGAACACCATCGTCCCCCAGCTGCTCGCCGAGATCGACGGCGTGGAAGGCCTGGAGAACGTCATCGTCATCGGCGCCTCCAACCGCGAGGACATGATCGACCCCGCCATCCTGCGCCCCGGCCGGCTCGACGTGAAGATCAAGATCGAGCGTCCGGACGCGGAAGCGGCCAAGGACATCTTCGCCAAGTACCTCACCGCCACCCTCCCGCTCCACGCGGACGACCTCTCCGAGCACAGCGGCTCGAAGGAGGCGGCCGCCCACGCGATGATCCAGTCCGTGGTCGAGCAGATGTACGCGGAAAGCGAGGAGAACCGCTTCCTCGAGGTCACGTACGCCAACGGCGACAAGGAAGTCCTCTACTTCAAGGACTTCAATTCCGGCGCGATGATCCAGAACATCGTCGACCGGGCCAAGAAGATGGCCATCAAGGCATTCCTCGACCACGACCAGAAGGGCATCCGCGTCTCCCACCTCCTCCAGGCCTGCGTGGACGAGTTCAAGGAGAACGAGGACCTGCCCAACACCACCAACCCCGACGACTGGGCCCGCATCTCCGGAAAGAAGGGCGAGCGGATCGTCTTCATCCGCACCCTCGTCACCGGAAAGCAGGGCGCGGACACCGGCCGCTCCATCGACACGGTGGCGAACACCGGCCAGTACCTGTAGGAACGCACCGGCTGCGGATGTCCGGAACCGGACGTCCGCAGCCGTCGCTTTCCACTCACCGAACCGCTTCTGATCTCCCCGTACACGCGTGGCCGCTCTAGGCTCGTGGGTACCGCCGCGACACGCACTGTGCGGAGAGCGGCGCCGGGCAAGGAGGGCCGCATGACCGTACGGCGCGTAATGGGCATCGAGACGGAGTACGGGATCTCCGTCCCCGGGCACCCCAACGCCAATGCCATGCTCACCTCGTCCCAGATCGTCAACGCCTACGCGGCGGCGATGCACCGGGCGCGCCGCGCCCGCTGGGACTTCGAGGAGGAGAACCCGCTGCGGGACGCCCGCGGCTTCGACCTCGCCCGCGAGGCCGCCGACTCCAGCCAGCTCACCGACGAGGACATCGGCCTCGCCAACGTCATCCTGACCAACGGCGCGCGGCTCTACGTGGACCACGCCCACCCCGAGTACAGCTCGCCCGAGGTCACCAACCCCCGCGACGCCGTCCTCTGGGACAAGGCCGGCGAGCGGATCATGGCCGAGGCCGCCGAGCGGGCCGCCCAGCTCCCAGGCGCCCAGCCCATCCACCTCTACAAGAACAACACCGACAACAAGGGCGCGTCCTACGGCACGCACGAGAACTACCTGATGAAGCGGGAGACCCCCTTCTCGGACATCGTGCGCCACCTGACCCCCTTCTTCGTCTCCCGCCAGGTCGTCACCGGCGCCGGCCGGGTCGGCATCGGCCAGGACGGCCGGGAGCACGGCTTCCAGATCAGCCAGCGGGCGGACTACTTCGAGGTCGAGGTCGGCCTGGAGACCACCCTCAAGCGCCCCATCATCAACACCCGCGACGAGCCCCACGCGGACGCGGAGCGGTACCGCCGCCTCCACGTGATCATCGGCGACGCCAACCTCTCCGAGATCTCCACCTACCTGAAGCTGGGCACCACGGCGCTGGTCCTCTCCATGATCGAGGACTCCTTCATCACCGTCGACCTCGCCGTCGACCAGCCCGTCCGCACCCTCCACCACGTCTCGCACGACCCGACGCTCCAGTACCTCGTCACGCTCCGCAGCGGCCGGACACTCACCGCGGTGCAGCTGCAGATGGAGTACTTCGAGCTCGCGCGCAAGTACGTGGAGGAGCGGTACGGGGCCGACGCCGACGAGCAGACCAAGGACGTCCTCGTCCGCTGGGAGGACACGCTCAACCGGCTGGAGAACGACCCGATGAGCCTGGCCGGCGAGCTGGACTGGATCGCCAAGCGGGAGCTCATGGAGGGCTACCGCCGCCGCGACGGCCTGGACTGGGACGCCGCCCGGCTGCACCTGGTCGACCTCCAGTACGCGGACGTGCGCCCCGAGAAGGGCCTGTACAACCGCCTGGTGGCCCGCGGGCGCATGAAGCGCCTGCTGGACGAGCCCACGGTGGAACGGGCCGAGACGAGCCCTCCCGAGGACACCAGGGCCTACTTCCGCGGCCGCTGCCTGGACCAGTACGCGGACGACGTGGCCGCCGCCTCCTGGGACTCGGTCATCTTCGACCTGCCCGGTCGCGACTCGCTCCAGCGGGTCCCGACCCTGGAGCCCCTCCGGGGCACCAAGGAACACGTGAAGGACCTCCTGGACCGCTGCCGCACGGCGGAGGAACTGGTGCGGGTCCTCTCCGGCGGCTGAGACCGCCCGGGAATTCCCGGATTCCCGGGCGCGGCTGAAATGCCCGGGGACTGGGAATCATGGGAACAGTGCCCGGACGTTGTAGAAACTGCGGGGCCGATGTCAGTCCCGGCTTGTAGGGTCTGATCTTGTAGGGATCCGAACGAGCGGGCCGATTCGAGCGGGGTGAGGTTTATGGCGACCAAGGACACCGGCGGCGGACAGCAGAAGGCGACGCGTTCCACGGAGGAGGTCGAGGAGACCACCACGGAGGCGAGCTCCGACCTCAAGGAACGCCAGGAGAAGCTGAGCGACGACGTGGACTCCGTCCTGGACGAAATCGATGATGTACTCGAAGAGAACGCAGAGGATTTCGTTCGAAGCTTCGTACAAAAAGGCGGCCAGTAGCCTTCGAATCGAAGGTGAGGGCGTAGGGGTGGGGAGATGTCGGAGGCCGTCAAACACTGCCGCGGTTGTGGGCGAGATGTTCCGCTGAACGGATTCGCTCAGGACTGTAATCGCGGGGACGGCCTGCAACCACGGTGTCGGGAATGCGTCGCGGCCTACGGGGCTGAGCGCTACCGGATCAGACAGGCGGCCAAGGGCAAGGTCGTCCGAAGCAAGGCGGATGTGCCGGCAGGGCACAAGCTCTGCCGGCAGTGCGGTGAGATCAAGCCGCATGGTGAGTGGCATCGCAACACCACCGCGTCGGACGGCCTCGCCACTCGCTGCAAGGCCTGCAAGAAGGCCCAGGGGCGAGCCGGTCATCTCAAGCGTCAGTACGGCCTCACCGAGGCCGAGCGCGACGAGATGATCAACTCGCAAGGAGGCCTCTGCGCGATCTGTCTCGCGGCTCCCGCCGCGCATGTGGATCATTGCCACAAGACGGGTAGGGTCCGTGGCGTACTGTGCTTCAACTGCAATTCGGCCATCGGCAAGTTGGGAGACGATCCCGACGTCCTTCGTCGGGCCATCGCATACCTGGAGGGACACGCGTGGAAGCCAACACTCGTAGCACAGGGCGACTGCCGGCGGCCTTCCTGACGCCGGGCTCGTCCTCGTTCATCGACTTCCTCGCCGACCACTCGCCGGAGCTGCTCCCGGGCAACCGGAGGCTCCCCGAGGGGATCGTCGAGGCGCCCCACGGCACGACCATCGTCGCCGCGACCTTCCCCGGCGGCGTGGTGCTCGCCGGTGACCGGCGGGCGACGATGGGGAACATGATCGCGCAGCGGGACATCGAGAAGGTGTTCCCGGCCGACGAGTACTCCGCGGTCGGCATCGCCGGCACCGCCGGCCTCGCGGTGGAGATGGTGAAGCTGTTCCAGCTGGAGCTGGAGCACTTCGAGAAGGTGGAGGGCGCGACCCTCTCCCTGGAGGGCAAGGCGAACCGCCTGTCCACGATGATCCGCAGCAACCTCGGCATGGCCATGCAGGGCCTCGCCGTCGTCCCGCTCTTCGCCGGCTGGGACGAGGGCAAGGAGAAGGGCCGGATCTTCTCCTACGACGTCACCGGCGGCCGCTCCGAGGAGCACGGATACGCCGCCACCGGCTCGGGCTCGATCTTCGCGCGCGGGTCGATGAAGAAGCTCTACCGGGGCGACCTGACCGAGCAGCAGGCCACCACGCTCGTCGTCCAGGCGCTGTACGACGCGGCGGACGACGACTCGGCGACCGGTGGGCCGGACCTGGCCCGCAGGATCTTCCCGATCGTCACCGTCATCACCGACGAGGGCTTCCGCAGGCTCACCGAGGAGGAGTCCTCCGAGCTGGCCCGGTCGATCACGGAGCGGCGCCTCGAGCAGCCCGACGGGCCGCGCGCCGCCCTGCTCTGACCACTCGTCGCCTCCCTGTAGAAGCCCAGAAGAAAGGGACGGATAGCCGGTGTCCACGCCGTTCTATGTCTCACCCCAGCAGGCCATGGCCGACCGGGCGGAGTACGCCCGCAAGGGCATCGCCCGGGGACGCAGCCTGGTCGTCCTCCAGTACGCCGACGGCATCGTCTTCGTCGGCGAGAACCCGTCCCGCGCGCTGCACAAGTTCAGCGAGATCTACGACCGGATCGGCTTCGCCGCCGCCGGCAAGTACAACGAGTACGAGAACCTGCGGATCGGCGGTGTGCGCTACGCGGACCTGCGCGGCTACACCTACGACCGCGACGACGTGACGGCCCGCGGTCTGGCCAACGTCTACGCCCAGACGCTGGGCACCATCTTCTCCAGCGCGGGCGAGAAGCCCTACGAGGTGGAGCTGGTGGTCGCCGAGGTCGGCGCGGAGCCGGAGGGCGACCAGATCTACCGGCTGCCGCACGACGGCTCGATCGTGGACGAGCACGGCTCGGTCGCGGTCGGCGGCAACGCGGAGCAGATCAGCTCCTTCCTGGACCAGCGGCACCGCGACGGGATGTCCCTCGCCGAGGCGCTGAAGCTGGCCGTGCAGGCGCTCTCGCGGGACACCAACGGCACCGAGCGGGAGATTCCCGCGGAGCGCCTGGAGGTGGCGGTCCTGGACCGTACGCGCCCGCAGCAGCGCAAGTTCAAGCGGATCGTCGGCCGGCAGCTGGTGCGCCTGCTGGGTGCGGACGACGCGGCCGTGGCCAAGACGGACGATCCGTCCGACGAGGCGGCCGAGGAGTAGGCCGCGCGAGGTGTGCGCGAGGGCCCCGGGACCGTTCGGTCCCGGGGCCCTCGCGCGTGCCGGGGGTGGTGGCCGTCAGGCGGCCGGGGCCGGGCCGGAGGAGCCGCGGACGGCCAGTTCGACGGGGAGGACGGCCGGCTCGGGCCGTTCGCCCGACAGGGCCGCGAGGAGGGCCGCCATGCCCCGTCCGCCGAACTCCTCGGCGGGCAGCCGTACGGTGGTCAGCTCCGGTTCGAGGGCGGTGGCGAGGGCCATGTCGTCGAAGCCGGTGACCGAGAGGTCCTCGGGGATGCGCAGGCCGAGCCGGCGGGCGGCCTTGTAGACGCCGGCCGCGAGGATGTCGTCGTCGCAGATGACGGCCGTGGGGCGGGGGCCGGGGGCGGTGAGGGCCTGGTGGGCGGCCTCCCAGGCGGCGGCGACGTTCAGCTGGGCCCGCGCGGTGCGCAGCTCGCTTCCGCGCAGTGCGTCGGCGAGGACGGCGGCCCGGGCGTCGAAGGTCCAGGAGGGGACGGCGGACGCCAGGTGGAGGTAGCTGCGGTGGCCGAGGTCCAGGAGGTGGCCGGTGACCCGGCGCATGCCGTCGGCGACGTCGAGGTTGACGTGGGCGGCGGCTCCGGGGTCGGCGGGGTCGCTGTCGAGCATGACGAGGGGCAGGTCGGTGCCCTGGAAGGCCTTGAGGGCGTCGGTGGCCATGGAGGAGGCGAGGACGCCGTCCAGGGCGGCCTGGGCGGAGGCGAAGGGGTCCTTGGCGGGTCCGATGCCGTCGGGGGAGGGGTAGAGCACGACGCCGAAGCCGTGGCGGGCGGCCTCGACGGCGGCGCCGGTGTAGACGTGGGCGAAGAACTCGTTGGTGAGGGCGGGGACGACCAGGAGTGCGGTCCTGGTGCTGCCGAGGCGGAGGTTGCGGGCGGCGAGGTTGGGCCGGTAGCCGAGTTCGGCGGCGGCCTCGCGGACGGAGCCGGCGGTGCGTTCGGAGACGCGGCCGCGCCATTTGTCGCCGAGGACGAGGGAGACGGTGGCCTGGGAGACGCCGGCCGCCCTGGCGACGTCCCGGCTGGTGGGGCGGCTCCCGTGGAAGGGTTCCGGGCTGTGCACGCGTGCCTCCGCGACGGCTGGTGGTCCGGCACGCGGGGTGGACCGGCGTGCTGCCGTCATGGTACGTATGACCCGACACGTTATACGTAAAACTTGAGAACCTGGGGCTGACACCCGAGGAGGGGAGACGACATGGCCACCGAGGCCGGGGCGAACGGCGGCTACCGCGACATCCTGCGGGCGCCGCACGCGGCCCGACTGCTGGCCGGCACGCTGGTGGGCCGGCTGCCCAACGGCACCGGCCCCATCGCCATCACCGTCTTCACCCGCGCGGAGGGGGGCAGCTACAGCCTGGCGGGCGGGCTGATCGCCGCGTACGGCCTGGCCACCGCGGTCGGCCAGCCGCTGCTCGGCCGGGCCGTCGACCTCAAGGGCCAGCCGCGGGTCCAGCTCCCGGCCGCCCTGATATCCGCCCTGGGCATGGCGGCGCTGGCCGTCACCGGCATCGCCAACCTCTTCCTGGCCTACGCCGCCGTCCTGGTCGCCGGACTCTTCACGCCGCCCCTGGAGGGCGGCCTGCGGGCGCTGTGGCCGAGCGTCCTCGGCCGCGAGGACCGGGTCCACCGGGCGTACGCCCTGGACGCGGTGGCCCAGGAGGTCATGTTCACCGTCGGGCCGCTGCTGCTGACCCTCCTGGTCTCGCTCTGGTCGCCCGCCGCGGCGCTGGTCGTCATCAACCTCCTGGGCGTCCTCGGGGCCCTCTCCGTTGTCCTCTCCGAGCCGTCCCGCACCTGGCGCTCGGCGCCCCGCGAGGCGCACTGGCTGGGCGCGCTGCGCTCGCGCGGGCTGCTCGCGCTGCTCGCCTCGTTCTTCTTCGTCGGTCTCGCCCTCGGCTCCATCACCGTCGCCGGCGTCGCCTACGCGGACGACCGGGGCGACGAGGCCGTCTACGGCTGGCTGATGGCGGCCCTCGGCCTCGGCGCGCTGATCGGCGGGGTCTTCTACGGCGCCCGCCAGTGGGCCGGGGCGCCCGAGCGGCGGCTGCGGATCCTGGTGCTGCTGCTGGCCCTGGGCTACCTGCCGCTGCTGCTGGTGCCCGGCCCGGTCGCCATGACGGCGCTGGCCGCCCTCGCCGGTGTCTTCCTGGCGCCCGCCATCGCCTGTGCCTTCCTCGTGGTGGACCGGCACGCCCCGGCCGGCACGGTGACCGAGGCCTTCTCCTGGCTCGTCACCACCTTCGGCGTCGGCGCGGCCCTCGGTTCGGCGGTCTCCGGACCCGCCGTCGAACTCGCGGGGACCCCCGCCGGATTCGCCGTGGCCGGTGCGGGCGGCTTCGTCGCCTTCCTGGTGCTCGTGGCCACCGGCCGGGTCCTCGGGGGCGCCCCGCCCGCCCCGCGGGTGCGACACGCCGTCAGCGGGGGCGCCGTGAACAGCGGTCCCGACGCCGGACGGGCCGAAAACAGCGCGCGCTCATCGGAAAATGATCGAAACGGGGCCGTCGAACCCGGTTTCAGCTCAGGCCATCAGGCGTAATGTTCAGACATGGACCGCCGCATTTTCGGGCTGGAGAACGAGTACGGCGTCACGTGCACGTTCAGGGGACAGCGCCGACTGTCTCCTGACGAAGTGGCGCGCTACCTCTTCCGCCGTGTCGTGTCATGGGGCCGCAGCAGCAATGTCTTCCTGCGGAACGGCGCCCGCCTGTACCTGGACGTGGGTTCGCATCCGGAATACGCAACTCCCGAATGCGACAACGTGGTCGAACTGGTCACGCACGACAAGGCAGGCGAGCGCATTCTCGAAGGACTCCTCGTCGACGCGGAACGCCGCCTGCACGAGGAGGGAATCGCGGGCGACGTCTATCTCTTCAAGAACAACACCGACTCTGCGGGAAACTCCTACGGCTGCCACGAGAACTATCTGGTCGCCCGGCACGGAGAGTTCTCCCGGCTCGCGGACATCCTCATTCCGTTCCTCGTGACCCGCCAGCTGATCTGCGGCGCCGGAAAGGTGCTGCAGACCCCGCGCGGCGCGGTCTACTGCGTGTCCCAGCGGGCCGAGCACATCTGGGAGGGCGTCAGCTCCGCCACCACCCGCTCGCGCCCGATCATCAACACCCGCGACGAACCGCACGCGGACGCCGAGCGCTACCGCAGGCTCCACGTCATCGTCGGCGACTCCAACATGTCCGAGACGACCATGCTGCTCAAGGTCGGCGCCACCGACCTCGTGCTGCGCATGATCGAGGCGGGCACCGTGATGCGCGACCTGACCCTGGAGAACCCGATCCGGGCCATCCGCGAGGTCAGCCACGACATCACCGGCCAGCGCAAGGTGCGCCTCGCCAGCGGCCGGGAGGCCTCCGCCCTGGAGGTCCAGCGGGAGTACTACGAGAAGGCGGCCGACTTCGTCGACCGGCGGGGCATCCGCAACGGCGTCGTCGCCCAGGTCCTGGAGCTCTGGGGCCGTACGCTCGACGCGATCGAGGAGGAGCAGCTCGACCGCATCGAGACCGAGATCGACTGGGTCATGAAGTACCGGCTCATCGAGCGCTACCGGGCCAAGCACAACATGACCATGTCGCACCCGAGGGTCGCCCAGATAGACCTCGCGTACCACGACATCCACCGCCGCCGGGGGCTGTACTACCTGCTCCAGAAGAACGGCCAGGCGGCCCGGATCTGCAACGACGTCAAGATCTTCGAGGGCAAGTCGGTGCCCCCGCAGACCACCAGGGCCCGGCTGCGGGGCGACTTCATCCGTCGCGCCCAGGAGCAGCGCCGGGACTTCACGGTCGACTGGGTGCACCTCAAGCTCAACGACCAGGCGCAGCGCACGGTGTTGTGCAAGGACCCGTTCCGCTCGGTCGACGACCGGGTGGAAAAGCTGATCGCCGGTATGTAGGACCGGTCCTGACGTGCCCGTCGGCCCCGCACGTTTCACGTGCGGGGCCGACGGCATCGCAGAGTGGTCCCCTAGAGTGTCGGGACAACTACTGTGCCGTCTGAGATCTGAGGAACTAGTGCGCCGACTTGCCGGCCTGCTCGTCGTCCCGCTGCTGCTGCTCTCCACAGCGGCCTGCGGCAGTGACGACCAGGGCTCCGATTCCGGTTCGATGAAGAACGGGCTGCCCGCCATCACCGCGGGGGAGAAGTTCGGCGAGAAGCCGACGCTCGCCAAGGGCGTGGGCGACCCGCCGAAGGCCCTGAAGGTGAACGTCATCAGCGAGGGCGAGGGCGCGGTCACGAAGAACGGCGACGCGCTCCAGGTGAACTACCTGGGCCAGGCCTGGGACTCGACCACCCCCTTCGACAACAGCTTCGACCGGAAGCAGCCCTTCGACCTGACGCTGGGCGCCGGTCAGGTCATCAAGGGCTGGGAGCAGGCCCTGGAGGGCCAGAAGGTCGGCAGCCGCCTCGAGATCGGCATCCCGCCGGAGCTCGGTTACGGTGCGCAGGGCCAGGGCGACATCAAGCCCAACGCCACCCTGGTCTTCGTGGTCGACATCCTGAAGGCCGTCACGATCCCGAAGTCGGCCGAGGGGACTCCGGTCGCCCAGGACGACAAGGACCTGCCGCAGGTCGGCACCAACACCGACGGCAAGCAGCCCTCGCTGACCGTTCCCAAGGTCGCCCCGCCGACCAAGCTGGTCTCCAACTACATCCTGGAGTCCAAGGGCGCGACCGTCGCCGGCACCGACACGGTCGTCGTGAACTACGTCGCCGCCCTGTGGAAGGACGGCAAGGTCTTCGACTCGACGTACACGGCGGGCAAGCCCACGAACTTCCCGCTGGCGAAGCTGACCCTGAAGGGCCTGAAGAACGGTCTGACCGGCAAGAAGGTCGGCAGCCGGGTCCTCATCGTGGCCCCGCCGTCGGAGGCCTTCGGCGACCAGGAGCAGCAGGGCATCCCGAAGAACTCCACCCTGGTGTTCGTCGTCGACATCCTGGCGAAGGTGTAAGACTGTCCTGTTCGCGCGGACCGTCGTCCGCGCGGTTCACGGTTTATGAGGAGCGCACTGCAGTGAGCATCGAGAAGCCCGAGGTCGACTTCCCGGGCGGCGAGCCGCCGGCCGACCTGGAGATCAAGGACCTCTGGGAGGGTGACGGCGCGGTCGCCGAGGCCGGCGACCTCGTCAACGTCCACTACGTGGGCGTGTCCTTCGACTCCGGCGAGGAGTTCGACGCCTCCTGGAACCGCGGCACGCCGCTGGAGTTCCAGCTCGGTGTCGGCATGGTCATCCAGGGCTGGGACAAGGGCGTCCAGGGCATGAAGGTCGGCGGTCGCCGCCAGCTGGTCATCCCCGCGCACCTCGCCTACGGCGACCGCGGTGCCGGCGGCAAGATCGGCCCCGGCGAGACGCTGATCTTCGTCTGCGACCTCGTGGGCGTCAAGAAGCCCTGACCCGGTCCCGGGTCAGGCGCAGGGCCCCCGCCTTCACGGCGGGGGCCCTCGCTTTTGTCCGGACACCCCGGGGCGGTACGGTCGGGGGTCCGGGAAGTGGATCCGGCGAGATCCGGCGAAGAAGAGGGTGCGGGGCGTCGATGGCGATTGCCAAGGCCGAGCGGTTGATGAATCTTGCGCTGTGCCTGCTCGGAACCCGCCGCCCGCTGAGCAAGCGGGAGCTCCGGGGATCGATCGAGGCCTATATGGAGGCCACCGGCGAGGACGCCTTCAACCGGATGTTCGAGCGGGACAAGGACGATCTGCGCGAGCTCGGCCTGGTCATCGAGACGGTCGAGAACCTGGACGGCGACACCGGCTACCTGGCGCGCCGCGACTCCAACCGGCTGCCGGCGATCACCCTCGACGCGGAGGAGGCCGCCGCCCTCGGTCTGGCCGCCAAGGTCTGGCAGCAGGCCCGGCTGGCCGGGGCCGCCAGCGGCGCCCTGCAGAAGCTGCGCGCCGCGGGCATGCCGGAGGCGGAGGACGCGTACGACTCCCAGGCCAGCGCCCTGGAGCCGCGCATCCCGGTGCACGAGGCCGCCTTCGAACCGCTGATGCTGGCCTGCCGCGACCGGCGGCCGGTCGTCTTCGACTACCGCAAGGCCAACGCCGCCCGTCCCGGGACCCGGCACGTCGAGCCGTGGACGCTGGAGTGCTGGCGCGGCCACTGGTACCTGGCGGGCTGGGACCGCGACCGCGGCGCCGAGCGGGTCTTCCGCCTCTCCCGCATCACCGGCAAGGTCCGCTCCCGGGCCGGTGCCTTCACCGCGCCGGTGCCCGACGTCGTGACCGTCCGGGAGACCGTCGAGAGCTGGGCGGGCGAGACCGCCACCCGCTCCGCCCGGATCCGGCTGCGGGCCGGCGCGGGCTATCCGCTGCGTTCCCGCGCCCAGTCCGTGCAGGAGGGCCCGGACGGCTGGGACGAGCTGGAGATCCCGTACGGGCACGGCCTCGACGCCTGGCTCGTGGAGTTCGGCCCGGACGTGGTCGTGCTGGAGCCCGCCGATCTGCGGGCCGACGTGGTGGAGCGGCTGCGCGCCGTGGCCAAGGGCTGAGGGGGAAGGAACCATGGCGGCGAACGCGATCGACCAGACGAGGCGGATGCTCTCCCTCGTCACCTATCTCCGCGAGCGTCCCGGCGCGCACGTCGCGGACGTGGCGCGGGCCTTCGGGATCACCGAGGACGAGCTGATCTCCGACCTCGACGTGCTGCCGATGTGCGGGACCAGCTTCCGCGGCGGCGACCTGCTGGACATCGACACCGACGGCGACCGGATCTGGTGGCACAACCCCGACGACGTCGCGGCGCCGCTGCGGCTCGCCGCCGACGAGGCGACCGCCCTGCTGGTCGCGGCGCGCGCGGTGGCCACGCTGCCGGGTCTGCGCGAGGGCGACCGGGAGGCGCTGCTGCGCGCCACCGCCAAGCTGGAGGCCGCGGCCGGGGAGGCGGCCGGCGCCAGCTCCCGGCTCTCGGTGACCTTCGAGTCCGAGGGCGGGGTCTTCGCCGAGGTGGACCGGGCGATCTCCGAGCGCCGCCGGCTGTGGCTGCGCTACTACTCGCCGGCCCGCGACGAGCTGACCGAGCGCGAGGTGGACCCGATCCGGCTCTTCGCCGTCGGTCACACGTACATGGAGGCGTGGTGCCGGCTGTCCGAGGCGCGGCGCACCTTCCGGCTCGACCGGGTCGCCGAGATCCGGATCCTCGACGAGCACGCGGCGCCGCCGGAGATCGAGCTGCGGGACCTGTCGGAGGGGCTCGTGCAGCCCTCCGCCGAGGATCCCGAGGTCGTGGTCGAGGTGGGTCCCGGGGGCCGCTGGGTCGCCGAGTACTACCCGCACGACCGGGCGGACGAGCTGCCCGACGGCGGGCTGCGGATCACCCTGCGGACGCCGGCCCCGGCCTCGCTGCGCCGGCTGGCGCTGCGGCTCGGCAGCGACGGGAGGATCGTCGCCCCGCAGGAGCTCGCGGACAGCGCGCGGGAGGCGGCGGCCGCCGCACTGGCCGCGTACGAGGGCTGAGAACAGAGGGACAGAGGGGCGGGGCCCGCGGCCCGGGCCGAGGGCCGAGCAGGGGGGAGCGGCGTTCCGGGGACCGGAGGCCGCTCCCGGTGAGACGCACGCACGTACCGCAGTGGGGAGAGTTGAGGGAAATGTCCGCGATTTCTTCGATGTCCGGTCTTGCGGCGTCGGTCGCCCCGGTCCACTTCAAGGCCGCCTGCCCCGAGTGCCGCTCCCGCTTCGAACTCTCGGCGGGCGCCCTGCGGCTCGCCATCGGCGCCAGCCGCCGCACCACCTTCTACTCCTTCACCTGCCCCGAGTGCGGCAGCTCCGTCCGCAAGCCGGCGGGCGAGCGGATCATCGAGCTCCTCACCGGTGGCGGAGTGAACACCCTGCGGCTGCACACCACCGGCTGAGCTCCCGCGGCGGCGGGGCGTCTAGGCTCGGCACATGTTCTGGCCCATGCTCGCCATCGCCCTCGGCTTCCTCGGCATCGCCGTCCTCGGTGTCCTCGGCATCAAGGTCTTCCTGGAGGCCCAGCGCCTGGGCCGTCAAGTGGCCCACACCACACAGCGCATCAACCAGGCCGCCGAGGACCTGGAGCGGGCCGCCGTCGATCTGGCCCGGACCGGCGAGACGCTGCGCTGAATCCGTGCCGTACGCTGCGAAGAGCTTCCGCGGGCCGGGTCCGCGGGACGAAATCGTGAGTATGCACAGGCATTGCCGCCCGTTTACTCCTGCGGGTTACGATCGCTTGCAGCGCGGTGGCCGGACGCATGTCCGACCCGCCGGGCACGCACTCCAATGTCGCCTCGGTGAAGAAGGTAAACAGCTATGGGTAGGCTCGGCCCCACCGAGATCATTCTCATCCTCGTCGTGATCATCCTGCTGTTCGGCGCCAAGAAGCTGCCGGACATGGCCCGTTCGCTGGGCAAGTCGGCCCGCATCCTCAAGAGCGAGGCCAAGGCCATGAAGTCCGACGACCAGCAGAGCGCCCCCGCCGAGCAGCCCGCCGGCGCCCAGGACCAGCAGGCCGCGCCGCGCACCATTCAGGCCGCGCCCGGCGACGTGACCAGCTCGCGTCCCGTCACCGAGCCCACGGACACCACCAAGCGCTGACCCGGTCCGCCGCGGCCGTCGCACCAGGGCGACGGCTGCCGCACGAGATGAGGACGTGGGTTGCTCAAGTCTGCCCGCAAGCAGGAGAAGGATCCCGAGGGCCGGATGCCCCTCGTGGAGCACCTGCGTGAACTCCGCAACCGCCTCGCGAAGGGCCTGCTGGCCATCGCCGCGGTCACCGTCGTGGCCCTCGTGTACAGCGAGGAGCTGATGCAGTTCCTGACGAAGTCGGTGCCCACCTGCGCCGCAGGCGTCACCAGCAGCGGCGGAAACTGCGCGATCGTCTCCTTCAACACGTTGATGGCGCCGTTCAGCACGACGATCCAGCTCTCCCTCACGGCGGGCCTCGTCGTCGCGAGCCCCGTGTGGCTCTACCAGCTCTGGGCCTTCATCGCGCCGGGACTGCACAAGAACGAGAAGAAGTACACGTACGCCTTCGTCGGCGCCGCGGTCCCGCTCTTCGCGGCCGGCGCCTACCTCGCGTACCTCATCCTTCCCGTCAGCGTGAAGGTGCTGATCAGCCTCACGCCGGAGGGCTCCGCCAACATCCTCGGGCTGAACGACGTCCTCGACTTCACCCTGCGCATGGTGCTGGTCTTCGGCCTCGCCTTCGAGCTCCCGCTGGTCCTGGTGATGCTCAACCTCACCGGCGTCCTCACCGGCCGCCGGATGGCCGGCTGGTGGCGCGGCGTGATCATGGGCGTCTTCGTCTTCGGCGCCGTCATCACCCCGACCACCGACCCCGTCGGCATGCTGGCCCTCGCCGGACCGATCACGATCCTGTACCTGGCGGCCGTCGGCTTCTCGCTGCTCAACGACAAGCGCCGGGCGCGCAACAACCCCGACGCCGAGCTCGACGACGACGAGGCCTCCGAGCTCGACCTGACCCCCGAGCCCGTCCGCGGGCCCGAGACCGTCAGCGCCGCCCGGGCCCTGCCCGAGCAGGCCACCGGCGAGTCGGACGGGGCCGGGTCGCACCGGGTCAACGGTTACGACGACATCACCTGATCTCGCAGGGTCTCCCGGACTCCGTCCGGGGGACCCGTCACGACCGGCGGGACCACCCTCTTCGTCCATCCCACCGCGGGACGCGGCCGGGGCGCGCACGCCGCGCAGCCGGCCGCTCGTGCGTTCCGGGACGCCGGCTTCCCCGCCCGATCCGAAGCCCGTCGATAAAGATCGCGTCACTGTCAGAGGTGGCGGGTAGGCTCGACGACAAGATGACAGAGGACTTCACACCAGCCGAAGCGTACGCAGCTGCCCGCGCCCGCAACGCCGAGCAGGCCACCGCGCTGGCCCCCTTCCGCGAGATGTACGAGTTCGGTCTGGACCCCTTCCAGATCGAGGCGTGCAAGGCCCTCGAAGCGGGCAAGGGCGTGCTCGTCGCCGCTCCCACGGGCTCCGGCAAGACCATCGTCGGCGAGTTCGCCGTCCACCTCGCCCTCCTCCAGGGGCGCAAGTGCTTCTACACGACGCCGATCAAGGCGCTCTCCAACCAGAAGTACGCCGATCTCGTCAAGCGCTACGGCCACGACAAGGTCGGCCTGCTCACCGGCGACAACAGCGTCAACGGCGACGCCCCGATCGTCGTCATGACCACCGAGGTCCTCCGCAACATGCTCTACGCGGGGTCCCAGGCGCTCTCCGGCCTCGGCTACGTGGTCATGGACGAGGTGCACTACCTCTCCGACCGCTTCCGCGGCGCCGTCTGGGAGGAAGTGATCATCCACCTCCCCGAGTCGGTGACCCTGGTCTCGCTCTCCGCGACCGTCTCCAACGCCGAGGAGTTCGGCGACTGGCTCGACACCGTCCGCGGCGACACCGAGGTGATCGTCTCCGAGAGCCGCCCCGTGCCGCTCTGGCAGCACGTCCTGGCCGGCCGGCGGATGTACGACCTCTTCGAGGAGGAGACCGACCACGGCGGCCGCGGCGCCTCCCGTCGCGAGGTCAACCCCGACCTGCTCCGCCTCGCCCGCACCGAGAACTCGCGCACGTACAACCCGCGCGACCGGCGCCGCGGCAAGATGGTCCGCGAGGCCGACCGCGAGCGCGAGCGGCGCCAGCGCTCCCGGATCTGGACCCCGGGCCGCCCCGAGGTCATCGAGCGGCTGGACGCCGAGGGCCTGCTGCCCGCCATCACCTTCATCTTCAGCCGGGCCGGCTGCGAGGCCGCCGTCCAGCAGTGCCTCTACGCGGGCCTGCGGCTCAACGACGAGGACGGGCGCCGCCGCGTCCGCGAGATCGTCGAGGAGCGCACCGCCGCCATCCCCGACGAGGACCTGCACGTCCTCGGCTACTTCGAGTGGCTGGAAGCCCTGGAGCGGGGCATCGCCGCGCACCACGCGGGCATGCTCCCCACCTTCAAGGAGGTCGTCGAGGAGCTCTTCGTCCGCGGCCTCGTCAAGGCCGTCTTCGCCACCGAGACCCTGGCCCTCGGCATCAACATGCCGGCCCGCTCCGTGGTCCTGGAGAAGCTGGTCAAGTGGAACGGCGAGCAGCACGCCGACATCACCCCCGGCGAGTACACCCAGCTCACCGGCCGTGCCGGCCGTCGGGGCATCGACGTCGAGGGCCACGCCGTCGTCCTGTGGCAGCGCGGCCTGGACCCGGGCCACCTCGCCGGCCTCGCCGGCACCCGGACCTATCCGCTGCGCTCCAGCTTCAAGCCGTCGTACAACATGGCGGTCAACCTGGTCGACCAGTTCGGGCGGCACCGCTCCCGCGAACTCCTGGAGACCTCCTTCGCCCAGTTCCAGGCCGACCGCTCGGTCGTCGGGATCTCCCGGCAGGTCCAGAAGAACGAGGAGGGCCTGGAGGGCTACCGCGAGGGCATGACCTGCCACCTCGGCGACTTCGAGGAGTACGCGCGGCTGCGCCGCGAGCTCAAGGACCGCGAGACGGACCTGGCCCGGCAGGGCGTCGCCCAGCGCCGCGCCGAGGCCGCCGCCTCCCTGGAGAAGCTCAAGCCCGGCGACGTCATCCACGTGCCGACCGGCAAGTTCGCCGGACTCGCGCTCGTCCTCGACCCGGGCATCCCGGCCGGGCGGACCAACGGCCACCGCGGCTTCGAGCACCACGACGGGCCGCGCCCGCTGGTGCTCACCGCCGAGCGGCAGGTCAAGCGGCTCGCCTCGATCGACTTCCCGGTCCCCGTCGAGGCGCTGGACCGGATGCGGATCCCGCGCTCCTTCAACCCGCGCTCCCCGCAGTCCCGCCGCGACCTGGCCTCCGCGCTGCGCACCAAGGCGGGGCACATCAACCCCGAGCGGCGCCACAAGCAGCGCTCGGCCGCCGCCGACGACCGCGAGATCGCCCGGCTGCGCACCGAGATCAGGGCGCACCCCTGCCACGGCTGCGACGAGCGCGAGGACCACGCCCGCTGGGCCGAGCGCTACCACCGGCTGCAGCGCGACACCAAGCAGCTGGAGCGGCGCATCGAGGGCCGCACCAACACCATCGCCCGGACCTTCGACCGGATCGTCGCGCTCCTCACCGAGCTCGACTACCTGCGCGGCGACGACGTCACCGACAACGGCAAGCGGCTCGCCCGGCTGTACGGCGAGCTCGACCTGCTCGCCAGCGAGTGCCTGCGCGAGGGCGTGTGGGAGGGGCTGAGCCCGGCCGAGCTCGCCGCCTGCGTCTCCGCCCTCGTCTTCGAGGCCCGGCAGGCCGACGACGCCGTCCCGCCGAAGCTGCCGGCAGGCAAGGCCAAGGCGGCGCTCGGCGAGATGGTGCGGATCTGGGGCCGGCTGGACGCGCTGGAGGAGGAGTTCAAGCTCCACCAGGCCGAGGGCGTCGGCCAGCGCGAGCCGGACCTCGGCTTCGCCTGGGCGGCCTATCAGTGGGCCTCCGACAAGGGCCTGGACGAGGTGCTGCGCGAGGCCGAGATGCCGGCGGGCGACTTCGTCCGCTGGTGCAAGCAGGTCATCGACGTCCTGGGCCAGATCGCGGCGGCCGCGCCGAGGGAGAACAGCACGGTCGCCAAGAACGCCCGCAAGGCGGTCGACTCGCTGCTGAGGGGAGTCGTGGCCTACAGCTCGGTCGGCTGAGGCGGCCCGGGTCCGGTCCACCGTCGCCTGACGGTGAACTGACAAGGGTTTTCCACAGGGGTGGCGAAGGGGTGCTTCCTTCCGCTTCCATGAACTCGTACGGAAGAACGAGTACATGGGGCACACCACCACGCAACTCCTGCGGAAGGACACGCACGTGACCACGCAAGCCGGTCCGTCCGCCGTCGGCACCACGACGGCGGACGGACGGAAGACCGTGCAGGGACCGCGTGGCGTGCCCCTGCTCGGGAACCTGCCGGAGTTCGGCAAGGACCCGCTCGCCTTCTTCGAACGGCTGCGTGAGCGCGGGGACTTCGTCCGCTGGCGCTTCGGGAACACCCCCGCCCTGTTCATCGCCCATCCGGAGACCATCGGCGAACTCCTCACCGAGGTCGAGCGGACCTTCGACCAGCCCGACCTCGGCATCGCCTTCCGCACCCTGCTCGGCGACGGCGTGGTGGTCGCCAAGGGGGCCGACTGGCGGCGCAAGCGCTCCCTCGTCCAGCCCTCCGTCCGGCCCCGGCAGGTCAAGTCCTACGCGGCCACCATGGCCGAGTGCGCCGTCGACCTCGCCGGGCGGTGGAGCGACGGGCAGCGGGTGGACGTCAAGAAGGAGATGGCCGCCCTCACCCAGCTCATCGCCGTCCGCACCATCTTCGGCGTCGACACGGCGGCCGACGCCGAGGCCATCGGCCGCGCCATGGACATCGCCCAGCAGGAGATCGGCGCCGAGTTCAGCGGCATCGGAGCGATGCTCCCCGACTGGGTGCCGACCCCGGGCCGGGCCAGGATCAAGCGGGCCACGGCCGTCATCGACGCCGAGGTCTCCCGGGTCGTCGCCCGCCACCGCGACGGCGACACCGACCGGCCCGACCTGCTCAGCCGTCTCCTCGCCGCCCGGGACGAGACCGGCGCCCACCTCTCCGACAAGGAGATCCGGGACGAGACCGTCACGCTCTACATCGGCGGCCACGAGACCACCAGCTCCACCCTCGTCTGGGCCTGGTACCTGCTCTCCCGCAACCCCCGCGTCGCCGAGGCGCTCGCCGCCGAGCTGGACCGGGTCCTCGGCGACCGGGACCCCGGCTTCGACGACTACGCCGAACTCGCCTACGCCCAGGCCGTGGTGAAGGAGACCCTGCGCCTCTTCCCCACCATCTGGCTGCTCACCGGCATCGCCAAGGAGGGCGCCGTCCTCGGCGGCGCCCCGGTGCCCGCCGGCACCCGCATCTGGAGCAGCCAGTGGGCCACCCACCGGGACGCCCGCTGGTACGGGGACCCGCTGGAGTTCCGCCCCGAGCGCTGGCTGCCGCCCGCCGAGGGCGAGGCGGCGGAGGAGATACCCGAGTACGCCTGGTACCCCTTCGGCGGCGGTCCCCGGGTGTGCCTCGGCACGCGCTTCGCGATGGTCGAGGCCGTCCTCGTCCTCGCCGTCCTGGCCCGCCGCTTCCGCCTCGACCTCGACCCCGGCGAGATACGCCCCCTGCCGGGCCTGACCCTGCAGCCGGACCGGGACGTGCTGGCGACGGTGCGGGCGCGGTAGGCGGGGCCCGGGTGGGTCTGGGGTAGGCCTGGGTGGGGCCTCGGGTTGGGCTTGGAGTGGGCCCGGGTTGGGCTTGGAGTGGGCCCGGGTTGGGCCTGGAGTGGGCCCGGGTTGGGCCTGGGCAGGCCTTGGCGGGCCCGGTCCCGGCCGGCCGTGCTTGGGTCGGGCCTGTGGTGCGGCCGGGGCAGGCAGGCAGGCCGGGCGTGACCGGGTCCGTGGTGGGGCCGGCCGGGGGACGATCGGGCCGCGGGGGAGCCGGCCGGGGGACGACCGGGCTGTCAGGCCGCGGCCGGGGCCGTTGCCAGAGCGGTCGCCAGGGCGCGGAGGTCGTCGGCCCGCAGGACGCGGTCGCCGAAGCCGGGCAGCGGGACGTGCAGGGCGGCCGTCCAGCGGGCGGGGATGGCGGCGGGGCCGTGGACCGCGCCCGCGAGGATGCCCGTGACGGCGGCGACGGTGTCGGTGTCGCCGCCCAGGTCGACGGCCGCGCAGACGGCCTCCTCGTAGGAGCTCGTGGTGCGCAGCGCCCAGAGGGCGGAGCCCAGACAGGGCCAGACGGCGCCGTTGAACTCGGTGGCGTCCGCCGGCTGCCAGCGGGGATCGAGGACGGTCGCCCAGCGCTCCCGGTGGGCCGGTTCCACCTCGGCCAGTGAGCGGGGCACGGCGGCCTGAGGGTCCTCGCCGAGGAGGGCGACGCGGACCAGCTCGTGGAGCACCGCCGTGCCCTCCCAGGCGGCGGCGTCCCCGTGCGTGAGCGCGGCGATCCGCCGGGCCGCGGCCATGGTGGCCGCGCGGCCGGCCGAGGCGAAGTACACGGCGGGGGTGGCGGCCCGCATGAGCGAACCGTTGCCCGCGGCACGGCCGTTCACCTGGAAGTGCAAGGCGGCGGCGGTGTCCCAGGGGTCGCCGCCGAGCAGCACGGCCTCGGTCTGCAGGCCGATGTCCTTCGGGTCGGCGGCGGCCCAGCGGCGGAACCGGGCGAAGACGTCCGGCAGGTCGAGCCCGCCGCGTTCGAGCAGCGACTCGCCGACGAGCACGGCCATCTGCGTGTCGTCGGTGGCCTCGCCCGGGTCCCACCCGCCGCCCCCGCTCAACTCGTCCACCCCGTCCGGGAATCGCTCGCGGAGCACCCCGGGCGGCCCGAACTCGAAGGGCGCGCCGAGGGCGTCCCCGACCGCGGACCCCAGGACGGCGCCGATCGCCCGGTCCTCGCTGCTCAGCATGTGTCGTGTACCCGTCGTTCGGGGGAGTGTCTGCGGAGCCATAGTGCCCTGATCGGCAGGAAGACCAGCAGGGCGAACGGGGACAGCAGGATCGTGAAGAGGAGGAGGGGGCTCATCAGGAAGGGGGACAGGCCCAGGCGGCGGCCCTCGCGGTACATCCACTGGCCGAGGAGCAGGTCCCAGGCGATGATCTGGGCCCATACCGCGCCCGCGCCGTTCGCCGACGCCGTCAGGTCGCGGAAGACGGCGAGGTCGGGGGAGCTGACGGCGGCCCACAGTTCGGGCAGGACCGGGGCCACGAGGACCAGGTAGACCGCCAGCACCGGCAGCACCGTCAGGGGCGAGGCCGCCACTCGGTCGGTGACCTTCCGGCCCGGCGCGAGGATCATCAGCAGCCAGACCGGTGCGGCGAGCAGGAAGGTCAGCTGGAAGAGGAAGCCGGTCATGCCGCGAGTTCCTGGCGAGGGGCGGCGGGGGCGGCGGGGGCGGCGGTGCGCAGGGCCAGCGCGGTGCCCGCCAGGGTGAAGGCGGCGATCGCTCCGGCCGCGGCGAGCGTCAGGGCGTCGGGGGAGAGGAGCGGCTGGCCGCGGAGCGCCTGCCAGGCCACCAGGACGAAGGTCGCGGTGTACGCGGCGGAGGCGACCAGCACCACGCGCAGTCGGATCCGGTCGTCGGCGAGCCGGGCGAAGCGCGGCGCGAGCGCGGACAGCACCAGCAGGACGAGCGGGATCAGCTGCAGCGCGTGCATGCCGAAGAAGTGCGCGATGCGCAGGTCGCCGCCGGTGGTGGACCAGCCGGTCAGCGGCATGCCGGGGCCGCCGTCCGGTACGCCGACGCTGTGCGCGCCCTGGACCGGCGGGTTCTCCTGGGCGAGCTGCTCGGGGGTCGGGGCGACCATCACGAAGCCGATGGCTGCGCCGGCGAGCGCGACGAACGAGGAGATCCGGACGGCCCAGGCGGTGGCGCGGTCCAGGATCCGGGCGCGCAGCAGCAGGACGGCGATGACGAGGGCGGCGAGCCAGAGGACGACGACCGTCGTGCCCATCGCCGAGAAGAGGGCGGCGTCGAAGGGCGTCGCGTTGTTGAAGTGGCTCTGCTTTCCGCGGACGACCTGCGTGGTGATGAGCACCATCTCGATGACGCTCGCGAGGGTGAGGACGGTCCCCGCCCACCACCCGACCCGGCGGGCGCGGGCGCCCGGCAGGAGGGACAGCATCCAGGCGAGCGTCAGCCCGTACGCGATGAACGAGACCGAGAACTTGAACGGCTTGGCCCAGATCGGGGCGCCGACGAGCACGCGGTCGTCGAAGAGGAGCCCGCCGGCGGATATGAGGGCGAGGAGGCCCATCGACACGGTGAACCAGACCAGGGGCCGGTGGAGCGTGCGGAGCTGCGGTGCTGATGACATGCGGATCCCCCCGTTGGGATAAAATAGATAGCGGCGCTTACCGCTATCCGATAGCGCCACTATCTATGATGGTGGGGCCGGTGGCAAGGCCGGAGTGCGAACTGGAAGGTGAACGCGCGGTGCGCATTGGAGAGTTGAGTCGCAGGGCTGGGGTGTCCGTGCCGACGATCAAGTACTACGTGCGGGAAGGGCTGCTGCCCGCCGGGCGGCTCACGAGCCCGAACCAGGCCTCGTACGAGGAGACGCATGTGCGGCGCCTCCGCCTGATCCGCGCGCTGCTGGATGTGGGAGGGCTCTCGGTCGCGGGCATCCGGGAGGTCATCGAGGCGATCGACGACCCCGAGCGGCCGGTGCACAAGGTGCTCGGAGCGGCGGCGGACCGGGTGGTGCCGCAGTACGAGGGCGAACGCGGCGACGACCTGCTCGCCGCCCGCGCGGCGGTGGCGGACCTGCTCGCCCGCCGCGGCTGGCGCACGGACGACCGGGCCCCCGCCGCCGAGGCACTCGCGGTCGCGCTCGCCGCGCTGGAGAGCGTCGGGCACGGGGCCTTCGCGGAGCTCCTCGACGCGTACGCCGACGCGGCGGAGCAGGTGGCCCGCGTCGACGTCGACTACGTCGCGCGCAACGTGGTCCGCGAGGAGCTCGTCGAGAGCGTGGTCGTCGGCACGGTGCTGGGGGACGCCATGTTCGCCGCCCTGCGGCGGCTGGCCCACGTGGACGCGTCGGACCGGGTCTTCGGCGCGGGGACGTGAGCCGGGGCGGGGGAGGGGGATTGAGCCGAGCGGGCGGGGCGCCTGCGGCGGGCCTCTTCCCCCACCCCGCCCCTTCCCGAAACCCGGGCTGCGCCCCGGGCCCCCGCATGGGGCTGCGCCCCGGTTGCTGGTCAGGGGCGCGCCCGGCTCCCGGGGTGGGGCCCTGCTCCGGACCCGGGCGGGCTCCCGTCGGGGCCAGGCCTGGCCCAGGGTCCGGGGCCGCGCCCCGTGCCCGGCGTCAGTTCCCCCGCCCCCACCCACGCCGAAGGGGCGGAAGCCCTCGGCTTCCGCCCCCTGTGTGGGTCATCCGGTGCGGGTCAGCTCTCCTGCTCGCGTTCCACCTGGTCGTTCCACTCGCGCTTGATCGCGCGCCAGGCCTCGTCCGTCTTGCCGTGGCGCCAGTAGCCGGAGATCGAGAGGCGGTCGCGCGGGATGGCGCGGTCCATGCGGAGGTGGCGGCGGAGGTCCTTCACGAAGCCGGCCTCGCCGTGGACGAAGGCGTGGACGTCGCCGGCGGGGAAGTCGAGGGTGCGGACGGCCGCCAGGAGGGCCTCGCCCGTGGGGCGGTCGCCGCGGTGGAGCCAGGTGACCTCGACGCCCGCGGCCGTCGCGAACTTCTGCTGCTCCGAGGCGTCCGAGACCTCCAGGAAGGCGTGCACGGTCGCACCCTCGGGCAGCCGCTCCAGGGCCACCGCCACCGCCGGCAGGGCGCTCTCGTCGCCGACGAGCAGGTGCCAGTCGGCGGCCGCGTCCGGGGCGTAGCCGCCGCCCGGACCGAGGAAGCGCACGGTGTCGCCGGGCTGGGCGCGCGCCGCCCACGGGCCCGCCAGGCCTTCGTCGCCGTGGACCACGAAGTCGATGGTCAGCTCGTGGTGGACCGGGTCCCAGGCCCGCACCGTGTAGGTCCGCGTCGTCGGCCACTGCTCGCGCGGGAACTCGGCACGGATCCGCTCCATGTCGAACGGCTCCGGATAGCTCACGCCCTCCGGCGCGAAGAGCAGCTTCACGTAGTGGTCGGTGTACTCGCCGACCTCGAAGGCGCCGAGCCCCGGGCCTCCGAGGACCAGGCGCACCATGTGCGGGGTGATCCGCTCGGTGCGCACCACCTGGGCCTCGTGAGCCTTCGGTGCCTTGCGTGCGGGCTGTTCTGCCACGACGGTCTCCCCGTGAACGATCCAAAAACTTAGGTTTGCCTAAGTTAGCACCCCGGCGGGGCCGGCTCCAGGGGCTTCCTCAGCCGTTCGCCGCCAGCACCGGCAGCAGACGGCCCACCGCCCCGCCCAGCCCCCACCGCTCCACCAGCGCGCCCAGCGCCGCCGGGTCCCGGGGCGCGGAGGGAAGCGCGGGGGAGAACTCCGGCAGCGGGACGTCCTGCGCCACCCGGACCACCGTCGGCGCGACGTCCAGGTACTCCGCCGCCTCCACGATGCCCCGTCGCTTCGCCGGGGTCAGCTTCGAGGTCCGGTCGGCCGCCGCCGCGCGGACGCCCGCCAGGTCCCCGTACTCCGTGATCAGCTGCGCCGCCGTCTTCTCGCCGATGCCCTTCACCCCGGGCAGCCCGTCGCTCGCGTCCCCGCGCAGCGCCGCGAAGTCCGCGTACTGCCCGGCCCGCACCCCGTACTTCGTCAGGATCAGCTCGTCGTCGACCAGGTCGCAGTCGCCGACGCCCTTCCGCGGGTACAGCACCCGCACCCCGCGCCCGTCGTCGACCAGCTGGAACAGGTCCCGGTCGCCCGTGACGATGTCCACCGGCCCGGCGGCCCGCGCGGTCAGCGTGCCGATCACGTCGTCGGCCTCGAACCCCTCGGCGCCCACCCGGGCGATGCCCAGCGCCGCCAGCACCTCCTCGATCACCGGCACCTGCGGCGACAGCGTGTCCGGGATCTCCTCCGCGTCCGGACCCGACTCCGTCACCTCGGCCACCCGGTGCGCCTTGTACGAGGGGATGAGGTCCACCCGCCACTGCGGGCGCCAGTCCTCGTCCCAGCAGGCCACCAGGTCGTCCGGACGGTGGTCCTGGACGAGCCGGGTGATGAAGTCGAGGAGCCCGCGCACGGCGTTGACCGGCGTCCCGTCGGGCGCGCGGACCGAGTCCGGCACGCCGAAGTACGCGCGGAAGTAGAGGCTGGCAGTGTCGAGGAGCATCAGGCGTCGCGTCACACCCCGATCATGCCGCACCCCACCGACAGCGCCCCGGCGCCACCGCCCACCGCGGTTCCCCGGCGCCCGCGTGACCCCCGTCACCTTCGCGTTTGCCTCCTGGAGACCCGGGCAGGCGCGAGCCCGGAGCGGACCCGGTGCGCCGTCCGGCAACGGACGGCGTGCGCGACGGGCCGAGCGGACAGAACCCGCCCCGCTCCACGGCCCGGCTGCTGCGGGGGTGGCGGGCCGTTTTTCGTTGCTACCCGTGAGGTGTATGTGTCCAGGCTCCAGGCCGACCATCTGTACAAGGTGTTCGGCAGACGACCCGACGAAGCCGTCCGCAAGCTCGCGGCCGCGGAGGGCGCCGCCGACCGCGAAACCCTGCGTGCCGAGGGCACCACCGCGGCCGTCGTCGACGCCTCCTTCGTCGTCGAACCCGGCCAGATCTTCGTCGTCATGGGTCTGTCGGGATCGGGCAAGTCCACCCTCCTCCGCATGCTCAACGGCCTGCTCGAACCCACCGCCGGCCGCGTCCTGTACGACGGTGCCGACCTCACCGCGCTGTCCCCACGGGAGCTGCGCGCCGTGCGGTCGAAGAAGATCAGCATGGTCTTCCAGCACTTCGCGCTCTTCCCGCACCGCAGCGTCCTCGAGAACGCCGCCTACGGCCTGGAGGTCCAGGGCGTCCCGCGCGCCGAGCGCGAGAAGCGCGCCGCCGAGGCCCTCGAGCTGTGCGGGCTCGGAGGCTGGGAGAGCTCCTGGCCCGACGAGCTCTCCGGCGGCATGCAGCAGCGCGTCGGCCTGGCCCGCGCGCTCGCCACCGACGCCGACCTGCTGCTCATGGACGAGTCGTTCAGCGCGCTCGACCCGCTGATCCGCCGCGACATGCAGGACCAGCTGCTGGTGCTCCAGCAGAAGCTGAAGAAGACCATCGTCTTCATCACCCACGACCTCAACGAGGCCATGCGCCTCGGCGACCGCATCGCCGTCATGCGCGACGGCCGGATCGTCCAGCTCGGCAGCGCCGAGGACATCCTGGTCCGGCCCGCCGACGACTACGTCGCCTCCTTCATCCAGGACGTCGACCGCACCCGGGTGCTCACCGCCGCCGCCGTCATGACCGACGGCGCCGTCGCCCCCGGCGACTGCCCGGCCGACTGCTCCTGCCGCGCCGTGGCCCCCGACACGCTCCTCGCCGACCTGTGCGCCGTCTCCGCGCTGGCCCCGCACCCGGTGGCCGTCGAGGACGCCGACGGCACCGTCCTCGGGGTCGTACCGCAGGAGCGCCTGCTGGCCGCCATGGGCAGCCTCGCAGGCCAGGAGGTGACCGCCCGTGCCTAGGCTTCCCCTCGGCGAGTGGGTCGACAGCGCCGTCGACTGGCTCCAGGCCCAGCTGTCCTGGCTCTTCGACGCCGTCACCACCGTCGTCACCGGCCTCTACGACGGCATCGACGCCGTCCTCTCGGCGCCCCAGCCCCTGCTCTTCGCGGGCATCCTCGCCATCGTCGCCTGGTGGCTGCGCGGGCTGACCGCGGGCGTCCTGGCCTTCGCGGGCTTCGCCCTCGTCGACTCCATCGAGCTGTGGGACGACGCCATGTCGACCCTCTCGCTCGTGCTCGTCGCCACCCTCGTCACCCTCGTGATCGCCGTTCCGCTCGGCATCTGGGCGGCCCGCTCCAAGACGGTCAGCGCCGTGCTGCGCCCGGTCCTGGACTTCATGCAGACCATGCCGGCGATGGTCTACCTCATCCCCGGCATCATCTTCTTCGGCGTCGGCGTCGTCCCCGGCATCATCGCCACCATCGTCTTCGCGCTGCCGCCCGGCGTCCGCATGACCGAGCTCGGCATCCGCCAGGTCGACGGCGAACTCGTCGAGGCCGCCGAGGCCTTCGGCACCACCCCGCGCAACACCCTGCTGCGGGTCCAGCTGCCGCTCGCGCTGCCCACGATCATGGCCGGCGTCAACCAGGTGATCATGCTCGGCCTGTCCATGGTCGTCATCGCCGGCATGGTCGGCGGCGGCGGGCTCGGCGGCGCCGTCTACCGGGCCATCGGCAACGTCGACATCGGCCTCGGCTTCGAGGCCGGCATCTCCATCGTCATCCTCGCCATGTACCTCGACCGGATGACCGGCGCCCTGGGCCGCCAGGTCTCCCCGCTGGGCCGCCGCGCCCTCGCCAAGGCCCGCGCGGCGAGCGCCGCCCGCGCCGGGGCCAAGCTGTGGGACCACCGCCCGCAGCCCGTCACCGCCCTCGTCGGCGTCGTCGTGCTCGGCCTCGTCGCCGGCGGCATGGGCTTCCTCGGCTCCGGCGGTGCCTCCTCCACCTCCGCGTCCGGCGCGAACACCGGCCACGGCAAGAAGATCAGCCTCGGCTACATCCCCTGGGACGAGGGCATCGCCTCCACCTTCCTCTGGAAGGAGCTGCTGGAGCGGCGCGGCTACGAGGTCGACACCAGGCAGCTGGAGGCCGGCGCGCTCTACACCGGCCTCGCCGGCGGCCAGATCGACTTCCAGACGGACTCCTGGCTGCCCGTCACCCACGCCCAGTACTGGGACAAGTACCGGGACCGGCTGGAGGACCTCGGCTCCTGGTACGGCCCCACCTCCCTGGAACTCACCGTCCCCTCGTACGTGAAGGACGTGAACTCCCTCGCCGACCTCAAGGGCAAGGCCGGGCAGTTCAAGGGCCGGATCGTCGGCATCGAGCCGAGCGCCGGGATGATGGGCATCCTGAACGACAAGGTGCTGAAGGAGTACGGCCTGGAGGGCGAGTACAAGGTCGTCGACGGCTCCACGCCCGGCATGCTGGCCGAACTCAAGCGCGCGTACGACAAGAAGGAGCCGATCGCGGTCACCCTCTGGTCGCCGCACTGGGCCTACTCCACCTACGACCTCAAGAAGCTCCAGGACCCCGAGGGCGCATGGGGCAAGGGCGACGGCATCCACACCCTCGCCCGCAAGGGCTTCTCCGCCGAGAACCCCGAGATCGGCGCCTGGCTGAAGAACTTCCGGCTCAGCGAGGCGCAGCTGACCGGCCTGGAGGCCGTCATCCAGGAGACCGGCAAGGGCAAGGAGCAGCAGGCCGTCCGCACCTGGCTCGACCGGAACCCGGGTCTCGCGGAGCGGCTCGCCCCGCAGTAGGCCGCGCACACGACTCCTGTCCGGATAGGGGTGGTCGCCGAACGTGTTCGGCGACCACCCCTTTTCGCCACGACGCGAAACCCCGGCCCAAAGCTGCGTAAGGTTCAGTTAACCGACCGGTACGCGTAAGGCACGAGTCACGAGGGAGGGGGCCGACATGGACGACAAGGAGTCGCTGCGCGTGGGCGCGGCCGTCAAAAGGCGCCGCAGGGCGCTCCAGCTCACGCTGGCCGTCGTCGCCCAGCGCAGCGGCCTGTCCGTACCTTTCCTCAGCCAGGTGGAGAACGAGCGGGCCCGCCCCAGCGACCGCTCGCTCCAGCTGGTCGCCGTGGCCCTGGAGACCACCGCCGCCGAACTGCTCGCCGCCGCCGAGAACGCCCGCACGGTCGACGTCGTCCGCTCCGACGAGGAGCTGTGGGAGATGCCGCCCGGCGTCCGGCCGCTGGTCCGCGGCCGACACCAGCTCCAGGCCCTGGAGTTCACCGGGGAGCAGGACGCCGGCCGCGAATTCCTGCACCGCAACGACGAGTTGCTGTACGTGGCCGACGGCGCCGCCGAGATCGAGGCCGAGGGCCGGGCCTACCGCCTGGGCCGCGGCGACACCCTCTACCTCTCCGGCGGGGTGCGCCACCGCTGGCGGGCCACCCTCCCCGGCACCCGGCTGGTCTTCGTCTCCGTCGCCGACCACATCGAGGCCGCGGAGGCATGAGCCGCCCGGGCCCGCGGGTCGTCTCGCTCGTTCCCTCGCTCACCGAGGCCGTCGCGGTCTCCGCGCCGCCCGGCACGCTGGTCGGCGTCACCGACTGGTGCACGCACCCCGCGGACCTGGGCGGGGCGGTGCGGATCGGCGGCACCAAGAACCCGGACACGGCCGCCGTCGCCGCCCTCCGCCCCGATCTGGTGATCGCCAACGAGGAGGAGAACCGGGCCCAGGACCTCGACGCCCTGCGCGCCGCCGGGCTCGACGTGCTCGTCACCGGGATCCGCACCCTCGACCAGGCCTTCGCCGAGCTCGGCCGGGTCCTCGACGCCTGCGGGGTACGGGCCCGTCCGGGCTGGCTGGACGCGGCCGAGGCCGCCTGGGCCGACGTCACCCCGCAGGGGCCGCCGCGCACCGCCGTCGTACCGATCTGGCGCCGCCCCTGGATGGTGCTCGGCCGCGACACCTTCGCCGGCGACCTGCTCGCCCGGCTCGGCGTCCGCAACCTCTACGCCGGGCACCCCGACCGCTACCCGCGCATCCCGCTCGACGAGCTCAACGCGGCGGCGCCCGACCTGGTCGTGCTGCCCGACGAGCCGTACCGCTTCACGCGCGAGGACGGCCCCGAGGCGTTCCCCGGGGCCGTCGCCGCGCTCGTCGACGGGCGCCGTCTCACCTGGTACGGGCCGTCACTGGCCGAGGCGCCCCGGGTCCTGCGAGCAGCGCTCCGCTGACCAGCCCGCGCACGGTGTGGGAGGCCGCCACCAGCCAGGCGGTGACCAGCAGGACGTACAGCCCGACCGCGAGCCAGCGGAACAGGGCGAGCCCGGTGTGCTGGGCCAGGCCCTCGGCGCCGGTCACGCAGGTGCCGACGGGGAAGGTGAAGGCCCAGAAGGTCATCGCGAATCCCATGCCCCGGCGCCGCGCCCGCACCACCAGGGCGCCGGCGAAGGCCAGCCACAGCAGGGCGAAGCCCATGACGGGGACGCCGTACAGCACCGCGAAGGCGGTGAAGCCGTGGGCGTACGAGGCGGGCAGCACGCCCTGCGCGGCGTCGGCGAACTTGTTGGCGGCGGTGGTCGACTGTCCCAGGGGGCCGAGGACCAGGAACAGGGTGGGGGTCAGCGCCAGGGGCAGCGGACCGTGGGTGACCAGCCGGCCGAAGACCAGGGGCAGCATGACCAGGGTCGCGAGGAGGCTGATGCCGAACATCGCGTAGCAGAGCAGCAGCAGGGTCTCCTGGGCCTGCCCGGTCGCCACGTGGGGCACCAGCAGGGGGCCGAGCGCGGCGGAGACCATGGGGGCGACGACGGGCAGCAGCCACACGGGCGAGGCGCCCTCGATGCGGTGGCGGGCCACCATCAGGTACGGGATGCCCGCGGCGGCCGCCAGGCCGATCACCGTGCCGAGGGTGAACAGCACGCTGTCGACGGCGACGGCGGCCGAGAGCCCGATCCAGTCCTTGCCGACGACCAGGGTGCCGCCGCCGACCGCGAGCAGCGCCATCGACAGACAGCCGTAGAAGGGGGCCGTCGCGGGGTCGAGGAGGTGGGCCCGGGCCTGGTCGCGGTGGTGGATCCAGTGCAGCGTGCGGGCGCCGAGCAGTGTCAGGAGCATCACCAGGGAGAGCGCCCAGACGACGGTGCAGACGGTCCGCAGGCCCGGGACCTCCACCGGGAGGGTCGCTCCCGCGGTGGCGACGATGGCGGTGCCCATCACCGAGGCGTACCAGTTGGGTCCGAGGTGACGGACCGAGGTCCACCGGGCGCCGGGGGTGGCGGCGACGGGGACCGACCGAGAAGGAGCGAGAGTTGCCATGCCTCGACCTTCTCTCCGTCACAGGCCCCCCACCAGGGACATCGTGACTATGAGCCCATAAGCTGGCTTTATGAGCAGCGAGCCGAGCGGCATTCCCCACCCCCTGTCCCACCGGGTTCCCGACCTCGGCGCGCTCGAACTGCTCCTCGCCGTGGCCCGGCACGGCAGCCTCGGCCGGGCCGCCCGCGAGGTCGGCATCACCCAGCCCGCCGCCAGCAGCCGCATCCGCTCCATGGAGCGCCAGCTCGGCGTCGCCCTCGTCGACCGGTCGCCGCGCGGGTCGCGGCTCACCGACGCGGGGGCGCTCGTGACGGACTGGGCGCGGCGGATCGTGGAGTCGGCGGAGGCCTTCGACGCGGGGGTCCAGGCGCTGCGGGGCCGCCGGGACTCGCGGCTGCGGGTCGCCGCGTCCATGACGATCGCCGAGTACCTGCTGCCCGGCTGGCTGATCGCGCTGCGCTCCGACCGGCCCGACACGGCCGTCTCCCTCCAGGCCGGGAACTCGGCGGCCGTCGCCGAACGGCTGCTCTCGGGGGAGGCGGACCTGGGCTTCGTGGAGGGCCTGGCGATCCCCGAGGGCCTGGACGGGGCGGTCGTCGCGCACGACCGGCTGGTCGTCGTCGCGGCGCCCTCCCACCCGTGGGCGCGCCGCCGCGAGCCGATCGACCCGGCGGAGCTCGCGGTGACCCCGCTGGTGCTGCGGGAGCGGGGCTCGGGCACCCGGCAGGTCCTCGACGCGGCCCTCGCCGGCCACGGCGGCCTGGCGGAGCCGCTGCTGGAGCTCGCCTCCACGACGGCGGTGAAGGCGGCGGCGGTCTCGGGTGCGGGTCCCGCGGTCCTGAGCGAACTCGCCATCACCGAGGAACTCGCCTCCCGCCGCCTGGCCGCCATCCCCGTCGCGGGAGTCCTCCTCCGCCGCGACCTCCGCGCGGTCTGGCCCACGGGACACCGGCCGACGGGCCCGGCGCGGGACCTGCTGTCGCTGACGCGGGCGCGGCCCGGGGGTTAGGGGGAGGCGGGAGCCTGTGGCCGGCCGCGGCCGGTGGAGGCGCGCCCGGCCTCCGGCGGGGCGGGTCCCGCCCGGCCACCGGCCGGCGGGTCCCGCAGGGCCTCAGCCGGTAGCCCCCCCCGGCCGGGGCGGGTCCCGCGGGACCCGCCGCTCCTCAGCCCGTCGTCTCCGCGCGGAAGGTCACGCGGCCGTTCACCGTCGTCAGGGTCACCGGCAGGTCCGGGAGGTCCGTCGCCGGGGTGGTCAGGGGGTCGGCCGACAGGACCGTGAGGTCGGCGCGGTGGCCGAGGGCGAGGCGGCCCGCCTCGTGTTCCTCGTTGGAGGCGTAGGCCGCGTTCACGGTCATCGCGCGCAGGGCCTCCAGGGCCGTCAGCGCCTGCTCCGGGCCGTGCGGCGGCAGGGTCAGGTCGCGGCTCGGGCGGCGGTGGCGGGCGCCGGCCATCACGCCCAGGGGCGGGAAGGGGGCGATCGGCCAGTCGGAGCCCAGGACCACCGTGGCGCCCGAGTCCCACAGGTCGCGGCAGCGCCAGGCCCGCGAGGCGCGCTCCTCGCCCAGCCGGCGCGACCAGTTGTCGGTGTGGTCGGCCCGCGTGAAGTCGCAGCAGTGCGTGGGCTGCATCGAGGCCAGGACGCCGAGCTCCGCGAAGCGGTGCAGGGTGTCGTCCGGCACCGTCTCGATGTGCTCGACCCGGTGCCGTACCGCCGGGCCGCCCGCGGCCGCCGCCTTCTCCACCGCGTCCAGCGCGTGCCGGACCGCCGCGTCGCCGATCGCGTGCGTCGCGGTCGGCACCCCGGCCCGGTGCAGCTCGCCGATGACGTGCGTGTACGCGGCCGGATCGGGCCAGAACGCGTGCGTGGACTCCCCGTGGCAGTCGGGCCGCTCCAGCCACGCCGTGCCGTTGTCGATGGTGCCGTCCATGAACAGCTTCACGCCGTCCACCCGCCACAGCGCCCCGCCCGTGCCCTGCTGGGCGATCAGTTCCCGCACGCCCTCCGCGTCCGTGCCCGGCTGGCACCACGGCGCGACCCGCAGCCGCAGCGGCAGCTCGCCCGCCGCGTCGAGCTCCGCGAGCAGCGCGAGGCTCTCGCCGTTCGCGTCCATCACGTGCCCGCCGGTCAGTCCGGCCGCCGCCATCGCACGCAGCGCGGCGGCCAGCCGGTCCCGCCGCTCCTCGCGCGTCGGCTGGGGCGCGACCCGCTCGACCAGCTCGCAGGCGGCGTCCTCCTGGAGCAGTCCGGTGGGGCGCCCGTGCTCGTCGCAGACGACCTCCGCGGAGGCCTGGTCGAAGGTGCGCGGTCCGTCGACCCCGGCGAGCTCCAGCGCCCGGCGGCTCGCGAGCGCCGAGTGCGCGTCGAAGAGGAGCAGGAAGGCCGGGACGCCTTCGAGCACGGCGTCGAACGGGGCGACGCCGACCGGCAGGTCGCCGAAGACGTTCGGGTCCAGGCCCCACCCGAACAGCCAGTCGCCGCGGCCGAGCTCCCGTACCGCCCCGGCGAGCGCCTCCCGCACGTCGGCCACGTCCGCGCAGTGCGACAGGTCGAGCCCGTGGGTCAGCTCGGCGCCGCTGACCGGGTGCAGGTGCCCGTCCACGAGCCCGGCCGTGACCACGGCCCCCTTCAGGTCGACGACCTCGGTCCCGGAGTCCGCGAGCCCGCGGATCTCCCGGTCCTCGCCGAGCGCCGAGATCCGTCCGTCCTCCGCCACGGCGAGCGCGGTCTGCGGCAGGAACGTGCCGGTGCCCGGATCGAGCAGCCGGGCCGAGGACAGGACGAGACGGGTGCGCACAGGAGCTCCAGGGAGGGGGAGGGGGGAAGAGGTACGGAGGGGCCCGGTCGGGTCGGGGGGAAGGGGTACGGAGGGCCAGATCGGGGCAGGGGGCGAGAGGTACGGAGGGCCAGATCGGGGCAGGGGGCGAGGGGTACGGAGGGGCCCGGTCGGGTCAGGGGGTCTGCGGGGACAGTGCCCCGTGCGCCAGTCCCAGTTCGCGTTCCGCCGTCGTGACGGCCATCCGGTTCACCGCCGCCGGGCGGTCGGTGCGGTCGGAGTTGGCGTGGGCGCCCAGGCCGTCCAGGACCACCAGGATCTGGATGGCCGTGGCCCGGGCGTCCTCCGTGCGGAACTCGCCCCGCTCGACGCCCTCGTGGATGAGGGCCTCCAGCCGGTCGTCGGAGGCGAGCTCCATCTCGGTGACCCGGTCGCGCAGGACGGGGCGGTAGCGGCTGAGGTGGCGGGCGTTGATCCACAGGCGGCTGATGTCGTCGTAGGCGTCGCCCGTCGAGAGGGCGAAGTAGCGCGCGAGGTACTGCGTGGGCGTCCCGTCGGGGCGGTCGGCCGGCAGCAGGGAGTCGAGCTCGCCCAGGGCCGCCACGGCGAACGCCTCGGCCACCAGCTCCTCCGCGGAGGGGAAGTAGTGGCTGATCAGGCCGGGTCGCACGGCGAGCTCCTCGGCGATGCGCCGCAGGGTCACGCATTCCAGGCCCTCGGTCAGGGCCACCCGGGCCGCGGCCTCCACGATCTCCGCCCGCCGGGCCTCCGGAGATTTGCGAACTCGTTTGCGCTGGACGCTTGACGACATACGGGCGATGCTATTGAGTGTGCGACCAATAAGCAACCAGGTGTGCACGACACGTTCATCGGAGGGCCGCATGGCTTCCACGTTCCCCGAACCGCGCGCCAGCGCCCCCGCCGCGCAGTCGGCCACGGACCGGCCCACCAGGATCGAGTCCCACGGCATCGACCACATCCCCGACGGCGAGCGTCACGGGCGCCCGAGCGAGCTCTTCGCGGTCTGGGCCGCGGCCAACGTGAACTACCTCAGCCTGGTCATCGGCGGCGCCCTCGTCCTGATGGGGCTCAGCCTCGTGCAGGCCCTCGTGGTGATCGTCGTGGGCAACGCGTTCTGGCTGCTGACGGGCGTGCTCGCCGTCTCCGGGCCCGCCGCCGGCGCGCCCAGCGAGGTGATCACCCGGGCCATGTACGGCGTGCGCGGCAACCGCGTGAACAACGCCGTCACCGGCTGGATGATCTCGGTCTGCTACTTCGCCCTGAACCTGGCCGCCGCGGGCGGCGCCGCCTTCGCCCTGGTGGAGAAGACCGGCCTGCACGCGAACACCGGCGTCAAGATCGTCGTGGTCCTGGCCATCGCCGCCGCCACGCTCGCCATCGGCGTCTACGGCCACGCCCTGATCATCCGGCTCTACCTGCCGATCACCATCGCGCTCACCGCCGCCTTCGGCGTCGTCGGCTACGCGGTGCTGCGCCACGCGGACTTCGGCTACGTGCCGGACGCCCCGCTGAGAGGCGTCGGCCTGTGGGCCACCGTGATCGGCGGCGTCACGCTCATCGCCGCGGGCCCGCTCTCGTACACGACCAGCGCCGACTTCTCCCGCTACCTGCCGGCCACCACCTCGAAGCGGGCCGTCGTCGGGTGGACCGCGCTCGGCGGCTTCCTGCCCAGCGTCCTGGTCTGCTCGCTCGGCGCCCTCGCCGCGACCGTCGTGGACATGACCGACCCGCAGGCGGCCCTGCAGACCATTCTGCCGGGCTGGTTCACCCCGGTCTTCCTGCTCTCGCTGGTGCTCGGCACGATCGCCATCAACGCGATGACCGCCTACAGCGCGGGCCTCGCCCTGCAGGCGGTCGGACTCCGGATCCGGCGCTCCCTCAGCGTGCTCGCCGACGGCACCGTCGCCGTCGCCCTCACCCTCTACGCGCTGCTCGTCTCCAACTTCCTGGACACCGTCAGCAACGTCCTGGAGCTCACCGTCATCCTGCTGGGCCCCGCCATGACCGTCTACGCCGTCGACATCCTGCTGCGCCGCAACCGCTACGACGGCCGCGCGCTCATGGACGAGACCCGCGACAGCGCCTTCTGGTACGCGGCGGGCGTCAACCCGGCCGGTGCCCTGGCCGTGGTCGGCGGGGCCGTCGCCGCGGCGCTCTGCGTGAACACCGCGTACACCGGCCCCGTCGCCCACGCCCTCGGGGGAGTGGACCTCTCGCTGCCCGCCGGGATGACGGTGGCGGCGCTCCTCTACGCCGTCCTCATGCGGGGCAGGACGCCCGCGGTCCAGGCGGCCCCGGCTACTCCCGCCCGCGGCTAGCCGCCGCGACCAGCTCCCGCATCACCCGCAGGTCCTCGCCCATCTCCGGGTGCCACTGCACGCCGAGCGCCCAGGCGGGGGCGGCCAGTTCGATCGCCTCGACCGTGCCGTCCGCCGCGTGGGCCGAGGCGGTCAGCCCCTTGCCGAGGACCTCGACGCACTGGTGGTGGTAGGTCGGCACCTCGGCCCGCTCGGGGACCACGGACGCGTACAGGGTGCCGGGCACCGGCTCGACCGGGTGGCTGCCCATCACGCCGACCGCCTCCGTGTGGCCGTCCAGGTGCTGGACGAGCGTGCCGCCGAGGGCCACGTTGAGCAGCTGCATGCCCCGGCAGATGCCGAGCAGCGGGGTGCCGGCGGCCAGGGCGGCGTCGATCAGGGCCAGCTCCCAGCCGTCCCGCGCCCGGGCGGGCGGGCCGGTACGGGGGTCGGGCTCGGCCCCGTACCGGACCGGCTCGACGTCGGCGCCGCCCGCGACCACCAGGCCGTCGAGCCGCGCCACCGCCTCCGCCGCGGCCGACGGGTCGTCCGGCGGCAGCATCACCGCGAGGCCGCCGCTCGCCTGCACGAGGCGCGGGTAGGCGGCCGGCAGCAGCGCGGCCGGCAGGTCCCACACCCCCCAACGGGCCTGGTCCAGATAGGTCGTCACACCGATGAGCGGCTTGGGGGGCGTGGGCATGGGCTCCTCTTCCGGTACGGATTCCAGGTCGGCGTCGGCCTCGGCCGGCGCCTCAGCGTTCGAGTTCCGCCTCGGCCGCCGCCAGCGCGGCGAACTCCTCCTCCGGCGCCTTCGCCACCAGGTGGTGGCGACTGTAGAACGCGAAGTAGGCGAGGGCGATCACATAGACCCCGAGGGCGATGAGGGCCGCGTCCTTGTCGACCAGGAAGGTCGCCACGAGCGCCGAGAGCGCCAGGACGAAGGCCACCGAGGAGGTGACCACCCCGCCCGGGGTGCGGTAGGGCCGGGCGAGCCCCGGCTCGCGACGGCGCAGCACGATGTGCGAGAGCGCCATCAGGGCGTACGAGATGGTGGCGCCGAACACCGCGATGTTCAGCATGCGCGCGCCGTTCCCGGTGCCCGCGGCGAGGGCGAAGCCGAGGGCGCCCGGGATGAGCAGCCCCAGGTAGGGGGACTTGCGGCGGCTGGTGAGCGAGAGGAAGCGGGGCAGGTAGCCGGCCCGGGAGAGGGCGAAGAGCTGGCGTGAGCCCGCGTAGATGAGGGAGAAGAAGGAGGCGACCAGGCCCGCGAGTCCCGCGTAGTTGACGAAGCGGCTGAGCGCGGTCGGCTCCCCGTCGCCCTGGAGCGCCACCACCAGCGGGTTGCCCGCCTCCTGGATCGCGGCCGAACCGCGCGCCCCGGTGGCCGCGAAGAAGGTCACCACCGCGAGCAGCACCAGGATGCCCATCGACAGGGCGAGCGCCCTCGGCATGGAGCGCACCGGGTCCTTGGCCTCCTCGGCGGCCAGCGGCACGCCCTCGACGCCGAGGAAGAACCACATGCCGAAGGGGAACGCGGCCCAGATCCCGAGGAGCCCGAACGGCAGCCAGGAGTTGGCGCCGACGGCCCCCTCGTCGACCGGGATGTCGTTCAGGCCGTCGACGTGGAAGTCACTGAGCGCGCCGAGCGCGAAGACCAGCAGCGCCGCCACCGCGACCGCGGTCACGATCAGGCTGAAGCGCAGCGCCTCGCCCACGCCCCACAGGTGGATGCCGATGAAGAGCGCGAAGCAGACGAGGTAGACCGGCCACCCCGACTCCAGGCCGAAGAGGCCGAGGGACTCGACGTAGTCGCCGATGAAGATGGAGATGGCGGCGGGCGCGAGGACGTACTCGATGAGGATCGCGGTGCCGGTGAGGAAGCCGCCCCAGGTGCCGAGCGCCCGCCGGGCGAAGCCGTAGCCGCCGCCGGCGGTGGGCAGGATGGCGGAGAGTTCGGCGAGCGAGAAGACGAGGCACGCGTACATCGCGCCCATCAGTACGGTCGCGATGGCCAGGCCGCCGAAGCCGCCCTTGGAGAGGCCGATGTTCCAGCCCGAGAAGTCGCCGGAGACGACGTAGGCGACGCCGAGCCCGGTGAGCAGCAGCCAGCCGGCGCTGCCGCGGCGCAGGGTGCGCCGCTCCAGATAGTCGTCGGTGGTGTTTCCTGTGGTGCCTTTGGTGCCTGAGGTGTCTTCCAGCGTCATGGCAGCGGTCAGCTCCCCGCAAGGGTCCCAATGGATTGGTGCCATACCTTTGCGTCGGGCGAGTGGGCAGCGCAAGTCCCCTGCGTTACTTTCCGGTTACGTGGCCGCCGAGACCCGTCAGGTCAGGAAGCCCCGCAGCAGGGCCGCCGTCCCCCCGCAGTGCTCCCGCATCACCTCGCGCGCCGCGTCCGCGTCCCCGTCGAGCACCGCCTCCACCAGCGCGGTGTGCTGGTGCTGCGAGTGCTCCAGGTTGCGCACGAGCAGCGGGATGCAGTCGAGCAGGTCGTTGACGGTCGCCCGCACCGCCGCGTACTGCGCGGTCAGCGTCGGCGAACCGGACAGCTCGGCGAGCGTGAGGTGGAGCAGGGTGTCCTGGCGCCGGTAGTCGCCGAGCGGGGCGTCGTGGGTGGCGGCCAGCGCCGTGCGCAGCCGCTCGGCACCCTCGTCGTCCAGGCCGTGGGCGGCGCAGAGCCCCGCCGCGCCGACCTCCAGGACCTCGCGGAAGCGCAGCGTGTCCTCCACGTCGACGGCCGCGATCCGGCGCCGCAGCTCCGCCTCGTCGGCGGTCTGCGGGCGCCGCAGCACGAAGGTGCCGCCGTACCGCCCGCGCCGGCTCTCCACCAGGCCCTGCTCCTGCAGCACCTTCAGGACCTCGCGCAGGGTGACCCGGCTGATCCCCATCCGGTCCGCCAGCTCCCGCTCGGCCGGCAGGCGCTCGCCGCCGGGCACCAGGCCGAGCCGGACGATCTGCAGGATCTGCTCCAGTGCCTCCTCGAAGCCGTTCCCCGCGCGCACCGGCCGCAGCACCGGCGTCAACCGGTCGGTCGATTCATTCGTCTGGGCCACCTCGCCGTTTCCCCTTCCCAAGCAATGGTCCTGAGCAATACCTTATGGCTCCCGGCAGGCCCAAGGAGGAGTAATCCCGTGGCAGACCGCAAACCCCCGCTCGCCGTCGACGAGCTCCGTGCCCTCGTCGCGAGCGGCGAGATCGACACCGTCGTCCTGGCCTTCCCCGACATGCAGGGACGGCTCCAGGGCAAGCGGTTCGCCGCACCGTTCTTCCTGGACGAGGTCCTCGGCCACGGCACCGAGGGCTGCAACTATCTTCTGGCCGTCGACACCGAGATGAACACCGTCGACGGCTACGAGATGTCGTCCTGGGACCGCGGCTACGGCGACTTCGCCATGCACCCCGACCTCTCCACCCTGCGCCGCGTGCCCTGGAACGAGGGCACCGCGATGGTCATGGCCGACCTCGCCTGGAACGACCGCAGCCCGGTCGTCGCCGCCCCCCGGCAGATCCTGCGCCGCCAGCTCGACCGCCTCGCCGCCCACGGCTTCACCGCCCACGTCGGCACGGAGCTCGAGTTCATCGTCTTCAAGGACACCTACGAGCAGGCCTGGGACGCGAACTACCGCGGCCTCACCCCCGTCAACCAGTACAACATCGACTACTCCGTCCTGGGGACCGGACGCATCGAACCCCTCCTGCGCCGCATCCGCAACGAGATGGCCGGCGCCGGGCTCACCGTCGAGTCCGCCAAGGGCGAGTGCAACCCCGGCCAGCACGAGATCGCCTTCAAGTACGACGAGGCCCTGGTCACCTGCGACCAGCACGCCGTCTACAAGACGGGCGCCAAGGAGATCGCCGCCCAGGAGGGCTGCTCGCTCACCTTCATGGCCAAGTACAACGAGCGCGAGGGCAACTCCTGCCACATCCACCTCTCGCTCCAGAACGCCGAGGGCGTCAACGTCATGGCGGGCGACGGACCCGACGGCATGTCGGACGTCATGCGCCACTTCCTCGCCGGACAGCTGGCCGCCCTGCGCGACTTCTCCCTCCTCTACGCCCCCAACATCAACTCCTACAAGCGGTTCCAGCCGGGCTCCTTCGCCCCCACCGCCGTCGCCTGGGGCTTCGACAACCGCACCTGCGCGCTGCGGATCGTCGGCCACGGCCGCTCGACCCGCTTCGAGAACCGCCTCCCCGGCGGCGACGTCAACCCCTACCTCGCCGTCGCCGGCCTCGTCGCCGCCGGACTGCACGGCATCGAGCAGGGCCTGGAGCTCCCGGACGCCTGTACCGGCAACGCGTACGCCGGCGGCTACGAGCACGTCCCCACCACCCTGCGCGAGGCCGCCGAACTCTGGGAGAACAGCGAGATCGCCAAGGCCGCCTTCGGCCCCGAGGTCGTCGCCCACTACCGCAACATGGCCCGCGTCGAACTCGACGCCTACGACGCCGCCATCACCGACTGGGAACTGCGCCGCTCCTTCGAACGCATGTGAGGAAAGACTTGCTCCAGGTACTGAACCCGGCGACCGAGGAGGTCGTCGCCACCGTCCCCGCCGCCACCCCGGCCGACGTGGACGCCGCCGTCACCCGCGCCACCGCCGCCCAGCGCTCCTGGGCCGCCGCCGCCCCCGCCGAGCGGGCCCGGATCCTGCGCCGCTTCGCCTCCGTCGTCGACTCCCACGTCGAGGAGCTCGCCCTCCTGGAGGTCCGCGAGGCCGGCCACACCCTCGGCAACGCCCGCTGGGAGGCCGGCAACGTCCGCGACCTGCTCGACTACGCGGCCGGGGGAGTGGAACGCCTGAACGGGCGCCAGATCCCGGTCCCCGGCGGCCTCGACGTCACCATCCTCGAACCCCTCGGGGTCGTCGGCGTCATCGCGCCCTGGAACTTCCCCATGCCGATCGCCGCCTGGGCCACCGCCCCCGCCCTCGCCGCGGGCAACGCCGTGATCCTCAAGCCGGCCGAGACCACCCCGCTCACCGCGCTGCGGCTCGCCGAGCTCGCCCTGGAGGCCGGGGTCCCCGAGGGGCTCTTCCAGGTCCTCCCCGGTGAGGGCCCGGTCGCCGGGAACGCGCTCGTCGAGCACCCCGGCGTCGCCAAGATCGTCTTCACCGGCTCCACCCGGGTCGGCAAGTCGATCATGGCCAGCTGCGCCGACCGGGTGAAGCGGCTCACCCTCGAACTCGGCGGCAAGAGCCCCAACATCGTCTTCGCCGACGCGGACCTGGAGGCCGCGGCGGCGGCCACCCCGATGTCCTTCCTCGACAACAGCGGCCAGGACTGCTGCGCCCGCACCCGCATCCTGGTCCAGCGCAGCGCGTACGACCGCTTCCTGGAGCTCCTCACCCCCGCGATCGAGGAGATCGTCGTCGGCGACCCCCTCGACGAGCGCACCCAGATGGGCCCGCTCATCTCCCGCGCCCAGCTCGACCGGGTCCGCGGTCACGTGGAAGGCGCCGGCGCCGCCGAGGCCATCCGCGGCAAGGCCCCCGAGGGTCCCGGCTTCTGGTTCCCGCCCACCGTCCTGACCGGCCTCCCGGAGGACGCCCCCTGCGCCGTCGAGGAGGTCTTCGGCCCCGTCGCCGTCGTCCTCCCCTTCGAGGACGAGGCCGACGCGATCCGCCTCGCCAACGCCACCGAGTACGGCCTGTCCGGCTCGATCTGGACCCGCGACGTCGGCCGCGCCCTGCGCGCCTCCCGCGCCGTCCGGGCCGGCAACCTCTCCGTCAACTCCCACTCCAGCGTCCGCTACTGGACCCCGTTCGGCGGCTTCCGCCAGTCCGGGCTCGGCCGTGAACTGGGACCCGACGCCCTGACCGCCTTCACCGAAACCAAGAACGTCTTCATCAGCACGGAGGGCCCCGCACTGTGAGCACCGAAGAGACCATCTGCCGCCGCCTCGTCGGCCGTACCGCCGTCATCACCGGAGCCGGCAGCGGCATCGGCCTCGCCACCGCCCGCCGCTTCGCCTCCGAGGGCGCCAACGTCGTCTGCGGCGACATCGACGAGCGGGCCGGCAAGGCCGCCGCCGAGGAGGTCGGCGGCATCTTCGTCAAGGTCGACGTCACCGACCCGGAGGAGGTCGAGGCGCTGTTCAAGACCGCCTTCGACACCTACGGCTCCGTCGACATCGCCTTCAACAACGCCGGCATCTCGCCCCCCGACGACGACTCCATCCTGGAGACCGGCCTGGAGGCCTGGAAGCGCGTCCAGGACGTCAACCTGACCTCGGTCTACCTCTGCTGCAAGGCCGCCCTGCCCTACATGCGGCGCCAGGGCAAGGGCTCCATCATCAACACCGCCTCCTTCGTCGCCATCATGGGCGCGGCCACCAGCCAGATCTCGTACACCGCCTCCAAGGGCGGCGTGCTCGCCATGTCCCGCGAACTCGGCGTCCAGTTCGCCCGCGAGGGCATCCGGGTCAACGCCCTCTGCCCCGGGCCCGTCAACACCCCGCTGCTCCAGGAGCTGTTCGCCAAGGACCCGGAGCGCGCCGCGCGCCGCCTGGTGCACATCCCCGTCGGCCGCTTCGCCGAGGCCGAGGAGATCGCCGCCGCCGTCGCCTTCCTCGCCAGCGACGACTCCTCCTTCATCAACGCCAGCGACTTCCTCGTCGACGGCGGCATCTCCGGCGCGTACGTGACCCCGCTCTAAGCGTTCACCCCGCATCCATCCCCCCGACAGCCGGGCGTCGCAAGGCGCCCGGCTGTCGTGCGTACATCCATGGAGAGTGTTCATGACCAACAAGCTCCGCACCCCCGCCGTCGCGGCCGCCCTCGCCCTCGCCGCGACCGGCCTGCTCCCCGCCACGGCCGCCCAGGCCACCCCCCGCGAGCACCGCCAGACCCGCGACTGCGCCGGCCTCACCGTCTCCGAGGGCTGGTACGGCGACAACAAGGCCCGCCTCGACCGCCTGATGGCCGACCACTGCCGCACGAAGGGCGACAAGCCGGTCGCCGTCTTCGACTGGGACAACACCGTCATCAAGAACGACGTCGGCGACGCCACCTTCTACTGGCTGCTCCGCAACGACCGCATCCGGACCCCGCGCCACGGCGACTGGAGCACCACCAGCCGCTACCTCACCCCCCGAGGCCGCCACCGCCCTCGGCGAGGCCTGCCCCGCCGGCGTCCGCACCCTGCCCACCGCCACCGACACGGACTGCGCCGACCAGCTCCTCTCCGTCTACGGCAACGGCACCACCACCGGCGGGAAGAAGGCGTTCGACGGCTACGACCACCGCCGCATCGAGCCGCAGTACGCCTGGCTCGCCCAGCTCCTGCACGGCTGGACCACCCGCCAGGTGCGCTCCTTCGCCGCCGCCGCCCGCGCCGAGAACCTCGCCGCCCCGCAGGGCGCCACCCAGCAGGTCGGCAGCTCCAAGGTCACCGGCTGGGTCCGCTACTACGACCAGCAGCGCGACCTCATCCGCGCCCTCAAGGCCTCCGGCTTCGACGTGTGGATCGTCTCGGCCTCGCCCGAGCCCGTCGTCGACGTGTGGGCCCGGGGCGTCGGCGTCGAGGCCGACCGCGCCCTCGGCATCCGCAACACCACCGAACACGGCCGCCTCACCAGCCACCTCAAGGGCTGCGGCGGCGTCCGCGACGGCGAGGACCGGATGATCACCTACATCGACGGCAAGCGCTGCTGGATCAACCAGGAGATCTTCGGCGTCCGCGGCCCCGCCGCCGAACGCGTCCAGCCCGCCGACCGCCGCCAGGTCTTCGCCGCCGGCGACTCCGACACGGACATCTCCTTCCTGCGCGACGCCACCGGCCTGCGGCTCGTCCTCAACCGCAATAAGAACGAACTGATGTGCCGGGCCTACGACAACGGCGACGGCCGCTGGCTCGTCAACCCCATGTTCATCGAGCCCAAGAAGCGGAAGACCGCCGCGTACCCCTGCGCCACCACCGGCTACACGGCCCCCGACGGCACCGCCGCACCGGTCCGCCGCACCGACGGCAGCATCGTGCCGGACCAGCAGGACACCGTGTACTGAGCCGCCGCTAGAGGAAGGTCCGGCCCTCGCCCCGGTACGTCGGGACGGCGGCCGTGACCCGGTCGCCCTCCACCAGGTGCAGGGTGTCGAACCGCTCGCACAGCTCGCCGGCCTTCGCGTGCCGGAACCAGACCTTGTCGCCGATCCGCAGATCGTCGGCCGGCGAGCCCAGCAGCGGCGTCTGCACCTCGCCCGCACCTTCCTGCGGGTCGTAGCGCAGCCCCTCCGGCAGGTACGGGACGGGCAGCCGGTCCGCCCCCGCGACCCCCGACGCCGGGTAGCCGCCGCCGAGCACCGTCACCGCGCCCACGCCCGGACGGCGGACCACCGGCAGCGCGAACAGCGCCGCCGGACGCCCCGAGAACGACGAGTAGTTGTCGAACAGGCGCGGCTGGAACAGCCCCGAACCCGCCGCGATCTCCGTCACCGCGTCCTCGGCCGCCGTGTGCTGCACACTGCCCGTGCCGCCGCCGTTGACGAACTCCAGATCCGGGGCCACCGCCCGCACCGCCCGGACCACCGCCGCCCGGCGGGCCGCCAGCTCCCTGCGCGCCGCCGACTGCATCAGCCGGACCGCCCGCGAGCGCAGCGGCCGCCCGGCCACCGCGTCCCCGACCCCCGCCACATGTCCCTCGTACGCCATCAGACCCACCAGGCGGAACCCCGGGCGGCGCACCACCGAACGGGCCAGCTCCGCCAGTTCGGCCGGCTCCCGCAGCGGCGAGCGGCGCGCCCCGAACCGCACACGGCCGCCCAGCAGGTGCAGCGAGGTGTCCAGCTCCAGACAGACCCGCACCTCCTCGGTGCCGCCGGCCCGCGCCGCGTCGATCAGATCCAGCTGGGCCACGTCGTCGACCATCACCGTCACCGCGGCGGCCAGCTTCGCATCGCCCGCCAGCTCCCCGTACCCGGCCCGGTCCGCCGACGGATAGGCCAGCAGCACGTCCTCGATCCCGGCCCTGGCCAGCCACAGCGACTCGGCGAGCGTGAAGGACATCACCCCGGCGAACCCGTCCCGCGCCAGCACCCGCTCGATCAGCGCCCGGCACCGCACCGACTTGCTCGCCACCCGGACCGGCTTCCCGCCGGCCCGGCGCACGAGATCCGCGGCATTGGCGTCGAAGGCCTCCAGGTCGACGAGGGCGACGGGCGCGTCGAGCGAGGCGGTGGCCCGGTCGTAGCGGGCGCGGTCGGCCGCACGGGGAGTCATGGCCCGAGCTTGCCAGACGGGTTTGCGCGGGGGTAGCCCCTGGGTTCCCGCCCCGGGGGCCACAGCCCGTAGAGTGGCCGCCGTCGCTGTGACGGAACGACCAGGGGTACCAGGGGGACGGGGATGAGCACCGAGCCGCAGCGCCCCGCGTCCCGCATCACCGACGCCCTCCTCCCGCCGGAGCGCCCCACCACCCCGCAGCCCCCGGCCCCCGGCGCACCCCGGCGCCCCGCCCCCGGCGCACCGCAGCCCTCGACCGCCGTCGCACCCCGGCCCCCGGCCCCGGCGGCCACCGCGCCGCCGACTCCGCCGCGCCCGGCAGCGACCCCCGCGCCCCGGGCCACCCCCGGGCGGCTCCCCGCGAACGCGCCCGAGGCCACCCCCGCGCGCCCGCCCCGTCCCGCGGCGGCGCCCGCCGCGCCGCCCCAGGCCCCGCCGCGCCCGTCGGCCGCCCCCGCCCAGCCGCTGCCCGCCGTCGAGACCACCACCCGGCTCCGCCCGGTCCGCGACGCCCGGACCGTCCCGGCCCCCGCCCGCCCGGTCGTCGCCCCGCACCCGTACGGCGTCGACCGCTGGGCCCTGCCCGACGAGACGCCCGCCGAGACCACCACCCGGCTGCGGCCCGTCCAGGAGCGGCGTCCCGGCCGCGTCCTGGCCGCCGCCGGCTGCGCCGTCCTCGGGCTCGGACTGGTCGGCGGCGCCCTCGCCGGAGCGCTCCTCGCCGAGAGCGGGGCGGGCGAGCCCGCCGAGCCGCCGGGCTACTCCCAGGCCAAGGGCATCTGGCACGACGCCCCCGTCGACACCCTCTTCCCGCGCACCCTCTCCGGCCCCGCCGCCGGACCCGGCGGCGCCGCCCGCACCTGGACCCGGATCGTCGTCGCCCCCGACGCGCCCTGCACCGCCGCCGTCCTCCCCAAGGGCCTGCTCGCCGCCCTGAAGGTGCCCGGCTGCGAGCGCGTGCTGCGCGCCACGTACACCGACGCCACCTCCTCCCACGTCACCACCGTCGCCCTGGTCTTCACCCAGGCCGACCCCGCCACCATGCGCACCCTCGGCTCCCGCGCCGAGGACGACGCGCCGCCCGCCCTCAAGGCCCCCGCCACCGTCGCCGCCGGGTTCGGCGACCTCCAGCGGGCCAGCTGGTGGCGGCACGTGCTGCCCGACCTCCCCGTCGTCGTCACCTCCGTCTCCGGCTTCGCCGATGGCCGCGCCGTCGCCGAGGCCGAGCCCGCCACCCGCGCGATGACCGCCAAGCGCACCACCGCCGTCGCCCAGGCCGGCCTCGGCCACGAGGCCAAGGGCGTCGGCGACGGCGTCGAACGCGCCCTGCGCAAGGCCGTCGCCGCCACCCTCAAGGAAGGCGACCGGTGACCCGCCGCACCCGTACCGCGGCCGCCGCCCTCCTCGCCGCCGCCTTCGCCGTGCTGCCCGCGACCACCACGCCCGCGTACGCCGACACCATCCGCGCCCGCCAGTGGGGCCTCGACGCCCTGCACACCTCCCGCGCCTGGGAGACCACCCGCGGCGAGGGCGTCACCGTCGCCGTCCTCGACACCGGCGTCGACGCGAGCCACCCCGACCTGGAGGGCTCCGTCCTCCCCGGCACCGACCTCGTCGGCTTCGGCGCCTCCCGCGGCGACCGCGCCTGGGCCCGCCACGGCACCGCCATGGCCGGCATCATCGCCGGACACGGCCACGGGAGCGACGCCCAGGACGGCGTCCTCGGCGTCGCGCCGAAGGTGCGGATCCTGCCCGTACGCGTGATCCTCGAAGGCACCGACAAGGCCCGCGACAAGGCCCGCAAGACCCGCGGCACCGCCCTCGCCGAGGGCATCCGCTGGGCCGCCGACCACGGCGCCGACGTCATCAACCTCTCCCTCGGCGACGACTCCGAGTCCGCCCACCCCGACGCCGGCGAGGACTCCGCCGTCCAGTACGCCCTCGCCAAGGGCGTCTCCGTCGTCGCCTCCGCCGGCAACGGCGGCGAGAAGGGCGACCACATCTCGTTCCCCGCCGCCTACCCCGGCGTCATCGCCGTGACCGCCGTCGACCGCTACGGCACCCACGCCTCCTTCTCCACCAGCCGCTGGTACGCCACCGTCAGCGCGCCCGGCGTCGACATCGTCATCGCCGACCCGGACCGCCGCTACTACGAGGGCTGGGGCACCAGCGCCGCCGCCGCGTTCGTCTCCGGCGCCGTCGCCCTGGTCCGCGCCGCCCACCCCGACCTCACCCCCGCCCAGGTCAAGCGGCTCCTCGTCGACACCGCCCGCAACCGCCCCAAGGGCGGCCGCAGCGACCAGAAGGGGTACGGCACCGTCGACCCGGCCGCCGCCATCGAGGCCGGGGGCGCGCTCAAGGGCGCCGACCCCAAGGCCGCCGTGGCCGGTTACGGCGGGCAGTACTTCGGCCCCGGCCCCCAGGCCGAACCCGAGGAGGGCCGCCCGATCGGCCTGCTCGCGCCCATCGCCGGAGGGATCGGCGTCCTGCTGCTGGCCGCCTCCGTCGCCCTGTGGCGGGGCAGCCGCAGCCGCTGACGGCCCGGCGGTTAGGCTCGTGGGGTGGCGCTCAAGAACATCCCGGACCCCGGTTTCTCCGACGACGACGGCACCGCCGACCCGCGGCTCAGCGCGGCCCTGGCCGCCTGGGCGGAGGACCGGACCGCCCACGGCCCGGTCCTGACCGCGCTCAAGGACGCCCGGCTGCTCGTCCCCGTCGTCGCGGTCCTCGGCGAGGTCGAGATCGACCCCGTGACGGGGCTCAAGCAGGAGAAGACCAGCGACATGGCCGTGCCCACGCTGACCGCGGGGGACCGGCGCGCCCTTCCCGCCTTCACCTCGATCGCCTCGCTGGCCCTGTGGGACCCGGCCGCCCGGCCGGTCGCCGTCCCGCTCCACCAGGCGCTCGCCGCCCTCGCCCACGAGAAGGCCGACACCCTGGTCCTCGACCTGGCGGGACCGGTGCCCTACCAGGTGACCGGCCCCGCCCTGCTCGCCCTCGCCGAGGGCCGCAGCAGCGCCGATCCGCTGGACGACCCGGCGGTACGGGACGCGGTCCGTGCCGCCGTCGCCTCGGAGCCGGCCGTCCTCCGCGCCCACCTGGGCCCGGGCGCCGCCGACGGCACCCTGGCCCTGGTCCTCGCCGAGGACGCCGCCGCCGGGGAGGCCGCCCAGCGCGTCGCCCGGCTGCTGGCCGCCGACGAAACGCTGAGGGCCCGCCTGGTGCGGGGCCTCGACCTGGCACTCCTGCCGGCCTCGGCCACGCCTCCCGGCGAGCCCTTCTACGTGAGGAACTGACGTCCGGCGGCTGCGCGCCGCGGACCGGACTAGCCGTAAACGGGGCCCGTGTACTTCTCGCCCGGCCCCTGGCCCGGCTCGTCCGGGACGAACGAGGCCTCGCGGAAGGCCAGCTGCAGGGACTTCAGGCCGTCCCGCAGCGGCGCCGCGTGGAAGGAGGAGATCTCCGTCACGCCGGCGTCCAGCAGACCGGCGAGGGCGTGGATCAGCTTGCGGGCCTCGTCGAGGTCCTTGTGCTCGTCGCCCTCCTCGGTGAGCCCGAGCTTCACCGCGGCGGCGCTCATCAGGTTGACGGCGACGGTCACGATGACCTCCACCGCGGGGACCTCGGCGATGTCGCGGGTCATGGCTTCGAAGTCGGGGGTCTCAGGAGACTCGGTGTCGGGCGTTTCGCTCATGCCCACACGATAAGCGGACGTACGGTTCGCGCCGACCGGCGGGTCCTGCTAACCTTGTGTAACGACCGGCCGGACACCTACGTGCCCGGCCCACAAGTGGAGGCTCCGTTCTCCCACCTGACCGTCCTCACGGGCGGCGGGTCACCGGTCAGGTGGCGCCCATCGTTCCGTACGGACGATGGAGCCGCCCGATGTGCGCCCCGCGGTTGACCGCGCGGTGCTCCGGTTTTCCATGGAGCCCCGCCTGTGTCCCGTCCGGGGCATTTTTCATGTACCGGCTCGGTTGGTCTCAACAGTTCTACCGTGAACGTGTCCGTCCGCCAGGCGGTCGCGTGGTGCTAACCGAGGAGGATCCATCAGCGCCGAGCCCCGCATCAACGAGCGGATTCGCGTTCCCGAGGTGCGTCTTGTCGGCCCCAGTGGCGAGCAGGTCGGCATTGTGCCGCTTGCCAAGGCCCTGGAGCTTGCGCAGGAGTACGACCTCGACCTGGTTGAGGTTGCGGCGAACGCCCGTCCGCCCGTGTGCAAGCTCATGGACTACGGGAAGTTCAAGTACGAGTCGGCCATGAAGGCCCGTGAGGCGCGCAAGAACCAGGCGCACACGGTCATCAAGGAGATGAAGCTCCGGCCGAAGATCGACCCGCACGACTATGACACCAAGAAGGGTCACGTCGTCCGGTTCCTCAAGCAGGGCGACAAGGTCAAGATCACGATCATGTTCCGTGGTCGTGAGCAGTCCCGCCCCGAGCTGGGCTACCGACTGCTGCAGCGCCTTGCCGAGGACGTGCAGGAGCTTGGCTTCATCGAGTCCAACCCGAAGCAGGACGGCCGGAACATGATCATGGTTCTGGGTCCGCACAAGAAGAAGACCGAGGCCATGGCCGAGGCCCGCGAGGCCCAGGCCGCGCGCAAGGCCGAGCGCCAGGGCGGTTCGTCCGAGGCGGCCCAGGCCGACGCGGCCGACGCTGTCGCGGAGGCCCCGGTCGAGCAGGTTTCGGCCGACACGTCGGCCGAGAACGCCGAGGCGTGATCCCGGGGGGCTGCCCCGCCGGCAGCCCCAGGGTTTCCGCCCGGAACCACTCAAACGAAGAATTGACGCTCCCGGTTCTCCGGTGCCCGCACCGGGGGAGCGCCACTGACGAGGAGATAACGGCGCTATGCCGAAGAACAAGACGCACTCCGGTGCCAAGAAGCGCTTCAAGGTCACCGGCTCCGGCAAGATCCTGCGCGAGCGCGCCGGCAAGCGCCACCTGCTCGAGCACAAGTCGTCCAAGCTGACGCGTCGCCTCACCGGCAACGCCGAGATGGCCCCGGGTGACTCCGCCAAGATCAAGAAGATGCTGGGCATCTGATCTGATCTTCCGCCCTCGGCGACGAGGGCTTCCGGTCGAGACCGGGACCCATCCGATTTCCGGGCCGTGTGAGCACCACCACGGCCCCGCTACAAGGAGTTAAGAAGTGGCACGCGTCAAGCGGGCAGTCAACGCCCACAAGAAGCGCCGGGCGATCCTCGAGGCGGCCTCCGGCTACCGCGGTCAGCGTTCGCGCCTGTACCGCAAGGCCAAGGAGCAGGTCACCCACTCGCTGGTCTACAACTACAACGACCGCAAGAAGCGCAAGGGCGACTTCCGTCAGCTGTGGATCCAGCGCATCAACGCCGCTGCCCGCCAGAACGGCATGACGTACAACCGCCTCATCCAGGGTCTGAAGGCCGCCAACATCGAGGTGGACCGCAAGATCCTCGCCGAGCTGGCCGTCAACGACTCCAACGCGTTCGCCGCGCTGGTCGAGGTCGCGCAGAAGGCCCTCCCGGCCGACGTCAACGCCCCGAAGGCCGCCGCCTGATCTTCCAGGCCGCAGTACTTCCGCCGGACCCGCAGGCCTCGCGCCTGCGGGTCCGGCGCGTTGCCCCCCGTTTCCCCCGGCCCCCCGGGTCCTCCCGGCCTTCCCCCCGCCGCCGACCCCGACGAGTCAGAGAGCCGCAGGCACATGTCCTCCCCCGAGCTGATCTCCCCGCGTTCCCCGCGCGTCGTCGCCGCCCGACGGCTCGCCAAGCGCAACTTCCGGGGCAAGGACCGCCTCTTCATCGCCGAGGGCCCGCAGGCCGTCCGCGAGGCCGTCGAGCACCGCGGCGCCACCGGACAGCCCACCCTCGTGGAGCTCTTCACCACCGTCGAGGCCGCCGAGCGGTACGCGTCCATCATCGACGCCGCCCTCGCCTCCGGAGCCCGCGTCCACCACGCCTCCGACGCCGTGCTCGCCGAGGTCTCCCAGACCGTCACCCCGCAGGGCATCGTCGGTGTCTGCCGCTTCCTCGACTCCCCCTTCGAGGACATCCTCGCCGCCCGGCCCAAGCTGGTCGCCGTCCTCGCGCACGTCCGCGACCCCGGGAACGCCGGCACCGTGCTGCGCTGCGCCGACGCCGCCGGCGCCGACGCCGTCGTCCTCACCGACGCCTCCGTGGACCTGTACAACCCCAAGTCCGTCCGCGCCTCCGTCGGCTCCCTCTTCCACCTCCCGGTCGCCGTCGGCGTCCCGGTCGAGCAGGCCGTCGCCGGCCTCAAGGGCGTCGGCGTGCGCATCCTCGCCGCCGACGGGGCCGGCCAGGACGACCTCGACGACGAGCTGGACGCCGGCACCATGGGCGGCCCCACCGCCTGGGTCTTCGGCAACGAGGCCTGGGGGCTGCCCGAGGAGACCCGGGCGCTCGCCGACGCCGTCGTGCGCGTCCCGATCCACGGCAAGGCCGAGAGCCTCAACCTCGCGACCGCCGCCGCGGTGTGCCTGTACGCCTCCGCGCGCGCCCAGCGCCCCCGAACCACCGCCTGAGGGGTCCACCGGAGCCGTCCCGCCTAGTAGGGTGACGCACTCGGGGCCCACTGCGTGACACGGAGGGGTGGGATTACGGGGATGACGGTCGGCACGGGCAGTCCCGCACAGGCACGGAGCAGTGCGCCGCACGCCCCGCAACCGCCGCCCCCGCGCGAACCCGCCGCGCCCACCCCCGTGGAGCCCGGCACCTCCCTGGAGCCCGGCACCCCCGTGGAGCCCGGCGTCGAGCCCGGCACCGGACTCGGGATCGACCCCGACGACCTGCCCGACGGCCTGGTCGTCGCCGACGAGACCGGCCGGATCGTCTGCTTCAACGCCGCCGCCAGCCGCATCACCGCCGTACCCGGCGCCGAGGCCCTCGGCCGCCCGCTCGACCAGGCGCTGCCCCTGGAGGACCTCAAGGGCCGCCGCTGGTGGGCGCTGACCGACCCGTACGGCGGGCTCGCCACCCGTCGCGGCCAGCCCGAGCGCAACCTGCTGCTCCCCGGCGGCCGCGAGGTCCTGGTCTCCGCCCGCTACGTCCGCGCCCACCCCACCGGTCCCGTCCGCCGGGTGGTCGTCTCGCTGCGCGGCACCGAGGCCCGGCGGCGCAGCGAGCGCAGCCACGCCGAGCTCATCGCGACCGTCGCCCACGAGCTCCGCTCGCCGCTCACCTCCGTCAAGGGCTTCACCGCCACCCTGCTCGACAAGTGGGAGCGGTTCACCGACGACCAGAAGCGGCTCATGCTGGAGACCGTCGACGCCGACGCCGGCCGCATCAAGCGGCTCATCGCCGAGCTCCTCGACATCTCCCGGATCGACTCCGGCCGGCTGGAGGTGCGCCGCCAGCCCGTCGACATCGCCGCCGCGATCGGCCGGCACATCCAGGTGCACACCACCGGCGGCCAGTCCCCGGACCGCTTCTTCGTCCGGGTCCGCTGCGACCTGCCCGAACTGTGGGCCGATCCGGACAAGATCGACCAGATCCTCGGCAACCTGCTGGAAAACGCGGTGCGCCACGGCGAAGGAACCGTCACCATCGAGGTGGCACCCACCACGGCCACCACCGACGGAGAGAAGGGGACGGAGGTCACCGTGAGCGACGAAGGCCCCGGCATCCCCGAGGAGTCGATGGGCCGCGTCTTCACCCGCTTCTGGCGGGGCAGCAAGCGCGGCGGCACCGGACTCGGCCTCTACATCGTCAAGGGCGTCGTCGAGGCCCACGGCGGCACCATCACCGTCGGACGGGGCCCCCGGGGCGGCGCCGAGTTCCGATTTATCCTGCCCGTCGGCACCCCGGCCCACCTCCTCTGAGGCAGCCGCCCGGTCTCACCAGGCGAGATCGCGCGGAATCAGGAGCCGTCCGGGCCGCCCACGGGCTCATTCGCGTCCCCGCGCCCCGTTAGACTCGTCCTTTGGCACGTTTGCGCCCTTGACGTCGAGCGGGGCCGCCCAGCCAGCCAACGGAAGCACGGGAAGAGATGTCGGCACCCAATAAGTCGTACGACCCGGTCGAGGTCGAGGCCTTGAAACCGGAAGAGATCGAGCGCATGCGGGACGAGGCGCTCGCCGCCTTCGCCGCCGCAGGCGACCTCGACGCGCTCGCCCACGCGAAGACCGCGCACACCGGCGGCACCTCGCCGCTGGCGCTCGCCAACCGCGAGATCGGCGCCCTGCCCCCGCAGGCCAAGGCCGCCGCCGGCAAGCTCGTGGGCCAGGCCCGCGGCGTCGTCTCCAAGGCGCTGGCCACCCGCCAGACCGAGCTGGAGGCCGAGCGCGACGCGCGCGTCCTCGTCGAGGAGGCCGTCGACGTCACCCTGCCGTACGACCGTGTCCCGGCCGGTGCCCGCCACCCGCTGACCACCCTCATGGAGCGCGTCGCCGACGTCTTCGTGTCGATGGGCTACGAGGTCGCCGAGGGCCCCGAGGTCGAGGCCGAGTGGTTCAACTTCGACGCCCTGAACTTCGTCCCGGACCACCCGGCGCGGCAGATGCAGGACACCTTCTTCGTCCAGGGCCCCGAGGGGACCACCGGCGACGAGTCCGGTGTCGTGCTCCGTACGCACACCTCGCCGGTCCAGGCCCGCACCCTCATCGACCGGGAGCCCCCGGTCTACGTGGTGTGCCCCGGCCGCGTCTACCGCACCGACGAGCTCGACGCCACGCACACCCCGGTCTTCCACCAGATCGAGCTGCTGGCCGTCGACGAGGGCCTGACCATGGCCGACCTCAAGGGCACCCTCGACCACATGGTCCAGGCGCTCTTCGGGTCCGACATGAAGACCCGGCTCCGCCCGAACTTCTTCCCCTTCACCGAGCCGTCCGCCGAGATGGACATGCTCTGCTACGTCTGCCGCGGCGAGTCCGTCGGCAACCCGGACCGCCCCTGCCGCACCTGCGGCAGCGAGGGCTGGATCGAGCTCGGCGGCTGCGGCATGGTCAACCCGAAGGTGCTCGTCGCCTGCGGTGTGGACCCCGAGAAGTACAGCGGATTCGCCTTCGGGTTCGGCATCGAGCGGATGCTGATGTTCCGCCACAACGTCGAAGACATGCGAGACATGGTCGAGGGTGACGTCCGGTTCACCCGGCCGTTCGGGATGGAGATCTGATGCGGGTCCCGCTTTCTTGGCTGCGGGAGTACGTCGACCTGCCGGTCACGGAGACCGGCCGTGACGTGCAGGCCAAGCTCATTTCGGCAGGCCTCGAGGTCGAGACCGTCGAGCAGCTCGGCGCCGGCCTCACCGGCCCGCTGGTGGTCGGCAAGGTCCTCACCATCGAGGAGCTGACGGAGTTCAAGAAGCCCATCCGCTTCTGCACCGTCGACGTCGGTCAGGCCAACGGCACCGGCGAGCCCCAGGAGATCATCTGCGGCGCCCGGAACTTCGCCGAGGGCGACAAGGTCGTCGTGGCGCTGCCCGGCGCCGTGCTGCCCGGAGACTTCCGCATCGCCGAGCGCAAGACGTACGGCCGGGTCTCCCGCGGCATGATCTGCTCGGGCGGCGAGCTCGGCATGGGCGACGACGGCTCGCACGGCATCATCGTGCTGCCGCCGGAGCACGAGGTCGGCCTGGACGCCACGGTCCTCCTGGAGCTGTTCGACGAGGTCCTCGACATCGCCGTCACCCCGGACCGCGGCTACTGCCTCTCGATGCGCGGCGTCGCCCGCGAGCTCGCCATCGCGTACGGCCTGCCGCTGCGCGACCCGGCCCTGCTCGACGTGCCCGCGCCGAACTCGTACGGCTACCCGGTCCAGATCGCCGACCCGATCGGCTGCGACCGCTTCACCGCCCGTACGGTCGTCGGCCTCGACCCCGAGGCCCGCAGCCCGATCTGGCTGCAGCGCCGCCTGCAGAAGGCCGGCATGCGCCCGATCTCGCTGGCCGTCGACATCACGAACTACGTGATGCTGGAGCTCGGCCAGCCGCTGCACGCCTACGACCGCACCCGCGTCGACGGTCCCATCGGGGTCCGCCGCGCCGCCGCCGGCGAGAAGATCACCACCCTCGACGGCACCGCGCGGGTCCTCGACTCCGGGGACCTGGTCATCACCGACAACCGCGGGCCCATCGGCCTCGCGGGCGTCATGGGCGGCGCCGACACGGAGATCGCCGACCCGGTGACCGACCCGGAGACCGGCATCGTCACCGGCACCACCGAGGTCGTCGTCGAGGCCGCGCACTTCGACGCGATCTCGATCGCCCGTACGGCCCGCCGCCACAAGCTGTCCTCCGAGGCGTCCAAGCGCTTCGAGCGCGGTGTCGACCCGCAGGCCGCCGCCGCGGCCGCGCAGCGCACGGTCGACCTGCTCGTGCTGCTCGCGGGCGGCACGGCCGAGGCCGGTGTCACCGAGGTCGTCGCCCCGTCGGCGCCCCGCACCATCGCCATGCCGGCCGACCACCCGGACCGCGTCGCGGGCGTCGCCTACGGCCGCGAGACCGTCGTCCGCCGCCTCCAGGAGATCGGCTGCGACGTCTACGGGCAGGACGAGCTCGTCGTCACCGTCCCGTCCTGGCGCCCCGACCTCTACGTGCCGAACGACCTGGCCGAAGAGGTCATCCGCCTGGAGGGCTACGAGAACCTGCCCTCCACGCTGCCCAAGCCGCCCGCCGGCCGCGGCCTCACCGAGCGCCAGCGCACCCACCGCCGGGTGGGCCGCGCCCTGGCCGGCGCCGGCTACGTCGAGGCGCTGAACTACCCGTTCATCGGCGAGGGCGTCTTCGACCAGCTCGGCCTCGACGCGGACGACGCCCGCCGCCGGGTCGTCAAGCTGGTCAACCCGCTCTCCGACGAGGAGCCCGCCCTCCGTACGACGCTGCTGCCGGGCCTGCTCGGCGCGCTGCGCCGCAACGACGGGCGCGGCAGCCACGACCTGGCGCTCTTCGAGACCGGTCTGGTCTTCCGCCCGACCGAGGGCCAGCCGGGCGTCGCCGTCCGCCTGGGCGTCGACGGGCGTCCCACCGACGAGGAGATCGCCCGCGTCAACGCCGCGCTGCCCGCGCAGCCGCGTCGCGCCGCCGTCGTCCTCGCCGGTGCGCGCGAGCAGGCCGGCTGGTGGGGCAAGGGCCGTCCGTCCGACTGGGCGGACGCGATCCAGGCCGCCCGCACGGTGGCCGCCGAGGCCGGGGTCGGCCTGCTGATCGACGCCGACCAGCACGCTCCCTGGCACCCGGGCCGCTGCGCCGCCTTCCACGTCGTGATCGACGGCGTGAAGACGCTGGTCGGCCACGGCGGCGAGCTGCACCCGCGGGTCGTCAAGGCGCTGGGCCTCCCGGCCCGCACCTGCGCGATGGAGCTGGACCTCGACCTCCTGGAGCAGGCGAACGAGGGGCCCCTCAAGGCCCCGCGCATCTCCTCCTTCCCGGTCGCGACCCAGGACGTCGCCCTGGTCGTCGACCAGGACGTCCCCTCGGCGATGGTGGAGTACTACCTGGCCGGCGGCGCGGGTGAACTCCTGGAGTCCATCCGCCTGTTCGACGTCTACACCGGCGACCAGATCGGCGAGGGCAAGAAGTCCCTCGCGTACGCCCTGAAGTTCCGCGCCCCCGACCGCACCCTGACGGTCGAGGAGGCCACGGCCGCCCGCGACGCGGCGGTCGCCCTGGCGGCGGAGCACACGGGAGCGGTGCTGCGCGGCGCGTGACGCGCCCCGTGCTGTGACGGGAAGGGGGCCTCGCCCCGGGCGATCGCCCGGGGCGAGGCCCCCTTCCTCGTGGCCCCCCCGCCGTACTCCCGTACGGCGGCACTCACTCCTTCGGGTGAGATCCCCGGCGGATGTTCCCGCGTGTCCCCCATCCCCGCGAGAATCGACGCGGTCACAGGGGCGGGCCTGTGTGCCGCAGGGTCTTCGGGCGCTGGCGGGCCTCGGGAAGGGCCGTGGATGTTCCGTGACAGGGCACTGGTTGCCGAAGGCTCCCGGATACGGCGGATGGCTCCGCTGGCGGCTCCGGTCGTGTGGGGGCTCGTCGCCGTCGCCTGGAAGCTGGGGTGTCCGCTGGCGCGGCAGCCCGGGGTCCCGATGCGGGTCGCGAGCAGCCTCCTCTTCTTCACCGTCGGGACCGGCCTGGTGCTCGGCGCCCGGCGCGGCCTCAAGCGGGAGCTGACCCGGGTGCGGGCCGTCGCCGACGCCACCCAGCAGGTGCTGCTCCGCCCGCCGCCGGCCCGCCTCGACGGACTCTCGGTCGCCGCCGGCCAGCTCTCCGCGTCCCGGGGCGCGGTCGTCGGCGGCGACCTGTACGAGGCCGCGGCCACCCCGTACGGGGTGCGCATCGTCATCGGCGACGTGCGGGGGCACGGGCTCGCCGCGCTCGGAGCGGTGGTCGCCGTGCTGGGCAGCTTCCGCGAGGCCGCCCACGACGAGCCCGAACTGGCGGGCGTGCTGAGGCGCCTGGACCGGGCGCTCGGCCGGCACCTGTGCGAGCGGGCCCGGGAGGAGCACCCGGCCCGGTCCGGTCGGGCCCCGGAACATCCCGCGGCCGAGGAGTTCGTGACGCTGCTGCTCCTGGAGATCCGCGCCGACGGCCTGGTGTACGTGCTCGACTGCGGCCACCCCGGCCCGTACCGGCTCGGCCACCGCGTCGAGGCCGTCCCCGTCGGCGAGCCGCTGCCCCCGCTCGGCGCCTTCCCGCTGCCGGCCGAGCTGGTGCCGTACCGCGCGACCCGGCTGCGCCCCGGCGAGACCCTGGTCCTCCACACGGACGGCGCGGAGGAGGCCCGCGACCACCGGGGCCGGTTCTTCGCACTGGAGGCCGCCCTCGCGGGTGCGGCGGGCGAGGCGCCGGCCGCGCTCGTCCGCCGGGTGCACACCGCGCTGCTGCGCCACACGGGCGGACGGCTCGCCGACGACGTCGCCCTGCTCGTCGTACGCAACGACCGGGTGCGGGTACCGGCGCAGCCCGCCGAACCCGGGCTGCGCCGTACCCGGCCCGAGCCCTCCCCCCACTAGTGGGGAGGGCCTGGGGGCCGACGCCGCCCGCGCTGCCACGGAGTGTCGGGCAGATCAACAGCGCGGACGGCGCGGTCCGGGCAGCCGCACTGTTCGAGGGGGAGCCGGCGGCCCGGGCCTCGCCCTGCGGCGAGGGAGTTCAGTCAAGCGGTCCGGACGTATCGGTGACAGTGCGTACGGACCGGAAGAACGAGTACTTCGTTCACACCCCGTGTGAAAGCGCCCCCGATCCACCGGAGCGGTCCGATGCAGCCCCACCCCCAGCCCGATCCCCAGCCCCGCCTCCAGCCCAACACCCTGCTCGACTCCCTGCTCGACGAGGCGGGGATGTCCCACACCGGTCTCGCCTCGCGGGTGAACCAGGCGGGCCGGGCCCGCGGCCTCGCCCTGCGCTACGAGCACACCGCCGTGGCCCGCTGGCTGAAGGGGCAGCGCCCGCGCGGCCAGGTGCCCGACCTGATCTGTGAGGTGCTCGCGGGCCGGCTGCACCGGGCCGTCACCCTCGACGACATCGGCCTCGGCGTGCCGGGCGCCGGAATGCCCGCGGCCGGCTGCCCGCTCTCCGGATTCGTCGAGCGGGCCACCGCCCTGTGGCGCTGCGACGAGCAGCAGCGCCCGCACGTCCTGGGTGCCCAGGCGGTGACCGGCACCCCGGCGGTGATGCCGGTCTGGGAGTGGGAGAACCCGCCGGAGGACATGGACGTCTCCCGCGACGGCCGGACCCGCGTCTCCGTCGCCGACGTGCAGATGCTGAGCGCGGCCCGGGCGCACTACGAGCAGATGTACCGCAAGGCCGGCGGCATGGCGACCCGCGCCCGCGTCGTCGGCTTCCTCAGCGCCGAGACCGCGCCGCTGCTGCGCGGCGCCTACAGCGACTCGCTCGGGCGCCGGCTGCACCGGGCCGCCGGCGGGCTGGTGGCGGTGGCCGGGATCTGCGCGTACGACTCCGACGTGCAGGGGCTCGCCCAGCGTTACTTCCACCAGGCGCTGCGGCTCGCGAAGGCGAGCGGCGACCGGGGGTTCGGCGCCTATGTGATCGCGCTGCTGGTCAACCAGTCGCTGTTCATGGGGGAGTACCGGCAGGCGGTGGCCTTCGCCGAGGCGGCGCTGCGCTCGGTCGGGCGGGAGATCACGCCCGCGCTGGCCGCCGATCTGACGGCGATGCAGGCGAAGGCGTACGCGCACCTCGGCGACGGGTCGGCGGCGCTCGCCTGCATCCGGCGGGCCGAGGCGGAGGCGGCGCGGATCAGCCCGGGGGCCGAGCCGGCCGAGACCGGTTACGTCCAGCCGGGGCTCGTCAACGTGCAGGTCGCGGAGGCCCTGCTCAGCCTGGGGGACCTGACGGCGGCCCATGAGCACGCGGCGGCGGCCGTCGAGACCCCCGCGCACGACCGGGGGCGGGTGCACCGGCTCGCGATGCTGTGCCAGATCGAGCTGCGGCAGGGCGAGACGGAGCGGGCGGCGCGCACGGCGGTGGAGATGACCGAGCGGGCCCGCGGGATGGAGTCGCAGCGGCTGCGGGACCGGCTCCGTGCGGTGCGTGAGCATCTGCTGGCCAGTGGGGGAGGGGATGCCCGGGAGGCCGCCGAGCTGATCGACGGTGCGCTGCGCGTGCCTCTGTGAGCCCTGCCGTGCCGCGGTGAGCTTGGCCTTGCGACCCGGCCCCTGCTGCGATATTGCCACCAAGTAATCACCGACCAGTCGGAAGGTGGCAGAAACGTGCAGTGGACGAAAGTAAGTGAACAGTCCGTCTATGAGAACCGCTGGTTCCGGGTGAACCTCGCGGACGTCGAACTCCCCGACGGCCGCCACCTCGACCACTATCTGATCCGGCTCCGCCCCGTCGCCGTCGCGACCGCCGTCAACGACGCCGACGAGGTCCTGCTGCTCTGGCGCCACCGCTTCATCACCGACAGCTGGGGCTGGGAGCTGGCCGCCGGCGTCGTCGAGGACGGCGAGGCCACCGAGGCGGCGGCCGCCCGCGAGATGGAGGAGGAGACCGGCTGGCGCCCGGGACCGCTGCGCCCGCTCCTCACCGTGGAGCCGTCCAACGGCCTCACCGACGCCCGCCACCACCTCTACTGGTCGGACGAGGCCACCTGGACCGGGCCGCCGCAGGACGCCTTCGAGTCCTCGCGGGTCGAATGGGTCCCGCTCAAACTCGTCCCCGACATGATCGCCAGGGGCGAGGTCCCGGCCGCCAACATGGCCGCCGGGCTGCTCATGCTGTGGCACCTGCGGCTCGGCTGAAGCATGCCCGCCGAACGCCGGACGGCCCGTACCTGTGCGGTGTACGGGCCGTCCGGGTGCGCGGGCCGAGCGGCCGCGCGGGTGTGCGGCGGGGGTCAGGAGTACGGGTAGAAGCCCGAGCCCGTCTTGCGGCCGAGGCGGCCCGCGTCCACCATCCGCTGGAGCAGCGGCGGGGCCGCGTACAGCGGCTCCTTGTACTCGGTGTACATCGAGTCGGCGATCGAGACGATCGTGTCCAGGCCGATCAGGTCGGAGAGCTTCAGCGGGCCCATCGGGTGGGCGCAGCCGAACTCCATGCCGTTGTCGATGTCCTCGCGGCTCGCGATGCCCGACTCGAACATCCGGATCGCCGAGAGCAGGTACGGCACGAGCAGGGCGTTCACCACGAAGCCCGAGCGGTCCTGCGCACGGATCGCGTGCTTGCCCAGGGTCTTCTCGGCGAACAGCTGCGCGCGGCTGATCGTGCCCTCGGAGGTGGTGAGGGCGGGGATCAGCTCGACCAGCTTCTGCACCGGCGCCGGGTTGAAGAAGTGGATGCCGACGACCTGGTCCGGGCGGGAGGTCGCCACGGCCAGCTTCACCAGCGGGATGGAGGAGGTGTTGGAGGCCAGGATGGCGTCCGGCCGGGTCACCACCTGGTCGAGCACCTTGAAGATCTCGGTCTTGACCTGCTCGTTCTCCACGACCGCCTCGATCACGAGGTCGCGGTCGGCGAACTCGCCCAGGTCGGTGGTGAAGCTGAGCCGCGCCAGCGTGGCGTCGCGCTCCTCCTCGCTGATCTTGCCGCGTTCGGCGGCCTTCGACAGCGAGTTGTAGAGCCGGGTGCGGCCGATCTCCAGCGCCTCGCCGGTGGTCTCGGCGACCATCACCTCGAGGCCGCTGCGGGCACACACCTCCGCGATGCCCGCGCCCATCTGGCCGCAGCCCACCACTCCGACGCGCTCAATGTCGGCCATGGAGTCCGTCACCTCGTGCCTTTCGCTCTTTCCTGGCGGCGGGCCCGTGTGATTCCGGAGTGTCCGCCTCGACTCCACGACGTTACTCCCGACGGAGCCGATGATCGATCGTTCTGAGCCGGGCATGCGCTCCGATGGGCTGTGACGTATCCGATAGCGAGGGGTGACAAATGCCGCTGATCGGCAGAAGAAGGTTCGTGGCGGGGGCGGCGCTGGGCGCGTTCGCGGCAGGTGACGGGGGGTCCGCCGGGGCCGCCGGTGCGGAAGGGGCGGCCAGGGCGGCCGCGGAGCCCGGGGCCCCGCCCGTGGCGGCGCCCGGCGCGCGGTCGGCCGGAAGCGGCCGGAGCGGCGGGCGGTCCCGGGCCGCCGGCTTCCGGGGCATGTGGATCAGCACGGTCTTCGGCCGTGACTTCCCCTCACGGACCGGCCTGACCGCCGCCGCGCAGCGCGCCGAGCTGATCGCCCTGCTCGACCTCGCGGCGGAGCGCCGGATGACCGCGGTGATGCTCCAGGTCCGGCCCACCGCCGACGCCCTGTGGCCCTCCCCGTACGAGCCGTGGTCGGAGTGGCTCACCGGGGTCCAGGGCGGCGATCCCGGCTGGGACCCGCTCGGCACGGCCGTGACGGAGGCGCACGCCCGCGGCCTGGAGCTGCACGCCTGGTGCAACCCGTACCGGGTCGCCACCCATGCCGACCGGACCCGGCTCGCCCCGAGCCATCCGGTGCGGCTCCACCCCGACTGGGCGCTGACCCACGGCGGCAAGCTCTACTACGACCCGGGCCGGCCCGACGTCCGCCGGCACGTCCAGGACGCCATGCTCGACGCCGTCCGCCGCTACGACGTCGACGCGCTCCACTGGGACGACTACTTCTACCCGGCTCCCGCGGGAGGGCAGGCCTTCCCCGACGACGAGAGCTTCCGCAGGTACGGGGCCGGGTTCACCGACCGGGCGGCCTGGCGGCGGAACAACGTCGACCTGCTCGTCTCCGAGACCTCCGCCCGGATCAAGCAGCTCAAGCCCCACGTCGCCTTCGGCATCAGCCCCTTCGGCGTCTGGCGCAACGCCTCCGTGGACCCGCTCGGCTCCGACACCCGTGCCGTCGCCAGCTACGACGACCACCACGCGGACAGCCGCACGTGGGTCCGGGAACGCTGGGTCGACTACCTGGTCCCGCAGCTCTACTGGAACATCGGCTACGGCCCCGCCGACTACGCGAAGCTGGTGCCCTGGTGGGACGCCGTGGTCCGGGACACCGGCGTACGGCTCTACCTCGGCGAGGCGCTCTACAAGGTCGGCGACCCCGCGCAGCCGGCCGCCTGGCAGGACCCGCAGGAGCTCGTCCGGCACGTCCGGCTGGCCCGGGAACACTCAGGAGTCGGCGGGCACTGCTACTTCGCGGCGGCGGAGGTCGCCGAGGACCCCCTCGGGGCGCTCACCGCCGTGCTCGCCGACGACGCCCCGCGCCGTTCGGACGGGGCGTGACGCGGCGCGTTCCTCAGCCGGTCCCCATCTCCGGGTGGTGACGGACGACGGTGTCGGGGCCCGGTGACATCAGGGACTCGTGACCGTCGTCCTCGTACTTGACGCGGTACGGGGGAGTGCCGTTCTCCCCCAGTACCTGGACGACCTCGGCCGTACGGTCGTGCTGACCGACGGTCCGGCCGTGCACCAGCAGCTTGTCGCCCACGCTCGCACGCATCGGGGTGACCTCCTCGCGGCCGGGCTTGTCCTACTCGGAGTCTACGTCTGCCTCCGTCTGCCATTGTGACCCCGGTCACCCTCCGGCGTCGCGCGGGACGTCGCCCGCGGGTCAGCTCCTCGCCCGCTGGGTCACCGCGATGCAGACCAGCACCGCGCCCGCGGCGACCGGGGCGGCCGGCGACAGCTCCTCGCCGAGCACCGTCACCGACCAGAAGAGGGTGAGCAGCGGCTGGGCGAGCTGGAGCTGGCTGGCGCGCGGGATGCCGATCGCGGCCATGCCCCGGTACCAGACGTAGAGGCCGAAGAAGGTGGACCCGGCGGCCACCCAGAGCAGGCCCGCGACGCCGTGGGCGGTCAGGTGCACCGGCTCGTGGGCCAGCGCCACGGCCGAACCCGCCACCGTCAGCGGCAGGCAGAGCACCAGCGCCCAGCCGATGACCTGCCAGCCCGGCATCAGGCGCGCCAGGCGGCCGCCCTCGGTGTATCCGGCGGCGCAGACGAGCAGGGCGCCGAAGAGGTAGAGGTCGCCCTGGGAGAGCGCCCCGCCGCTCTGCTGGAGCGTGAACACCAGCACCACCACGGCGCCGGCGACGGCCGCGATCCAGAACGTGCGGGACGGGCGCCGGCCGGTACGGATCGCGGCGAAGGTCGCGGTGGTCAGCGGCAGCAGTCCGACCACCACGGCGGCGTGCGAGGTGGTGGAGGTCCGGAGCGCCAGCGTCGTCAGCAGCGGGAAGCCGATGACCACGCCGCCCGCGACCACCGCGAGTCCGGCCCAGTGGCGGCGCTCGGGCAGCGGCACCCGGCCCACGAGCAGGAAGGCGCCGGCGATCACCGCGGCCAGCACCGAACGCACGGCCACCAGCGACCAGGGGCCGAAGCTCTCCAGGCCCCAGACGGTGGAGGGGAAGGTCAGCGAGAACGCGACCACGCCGAGAGCGGCCAGGAGGGTCCCGCGACGGGCGGCGGGGGCCGCGGCGGGGTCGGGGGGCGTGACCGTGACGGGGGACGTGGCGCGGCCGCCGGCCGGGGCCTGCGGGACCGCTATCGTCATCGGCTTGGTAGCGCTATTCTGTGCTCTCATGAATGAGAGTAGCAGTGTCGCCGAACTGGCGAAATCCCTGAGGGAAGAGCTCAACCGCTACTCAGTGGGAGAGAAGTTGCCGTCGAGTCGGGTCCTCGTCGAGCGCTACCGCGTCTCCCCGGTCACCGTCACCCGGGCCCTCGCCCAGCTCGCCGCCGAGGGCCTGGTCGTCACCCGGCCCGGCGCCGGCGCCTACCGGGCCGAGCCGCGCGCCGCCGCCCCCGTCGTCGGCGACACCTCCTGGCAGCAGCTCGCCCTCAGCGCCGACACCGCCACCGAACTCGTCCCCCGGGCCGTCGACGCCTCCGGCGTCCTCGTCACCCTCTCCGCGCCCCAGCCCGGCGTCATCGAGTTCAACGGCGGCTACCTCCACCCCTCCCTCCAGCCCGAGCGGGCCCTCGCCGCCGCCCTCGCCCGGGCCGGCCGCCGACCCGGCGCCTGGGGCCGGCCGCCCACCGACGGCCTGCCCGAACTCCGCGAATGGTTCGCCCGCGCGATCGGCGGCGGCGTCACCGCCGCCGAGGTCCTCATCACCGCCGGCGGCCAGCCCGCCCTCACCACCGCCCTGCGCGCCCTCGCCCCGCCCGGCACCCCCGTCCTCGTCGAGTCGCCCACCTACCCGGGCATGCTCGCCATCGCCCGCGCCGCCGGACTGCGCCCCGTCCCCGTCCCCACCGACGCCGACGGCGTCCGGCCCGAGCTGCTCGAAGCCGCCTTCCGCGCCACCGGCGCCCGCGTCTTCGTCTGCCAGCCGCTCTTCCAGAACCCCACCGGCGCCTCGCTCGGCGCCGAACGGAGCGCCGCCGTCGTCCGGATCGCCCGCGCGGCCGGCGCCTTCGTCGTCGAGGACGACTTCGCCCGACGGCTCGTCCACGAGGACTCCGCGCCGCTGCCCGCCCCGCTCGCCGCCGACGACCCCGACGGCGTCGTCGTGCACGTCTGCTCGCTGACCAAGCCGACCTCCCCGAGCCTGCGGGTGGGCGCCCTGGCCGCCCGCGGCCCGGTCCTGGAGCGGCTGCGCGCCATCCAGGTCGTCGACAGCTTCTTCGTCCCCCGCCCCCTCCAGGAGACCGCCCTCGAACTCGTCGGCTCCCCGGCTTGGAGCCGCCATGTGCGCGCCCTCGCCGCCGAGCTGAAGAGCCGCCGCGACACCATGGCCGGCGCCGTCGCCCACCAACTGCCCGAACTCGTCCTGCCGCACGTCCCCTCCGGCGGCTACCAGCTCTGGCTCCGCCTGCCCGACACCCTTCCCGAAGCCGCCCTCGTCTCCGCGGCGCTGCGCCACGGCGTCGCCGTCGCGCCCGGACGGCCCTACTTCTGCGCCGAGCCGCCCGCCGGCCACATCCGGCTGAGTTTCGCGGGTGTCGCGGGCCCCACGGAGATCGTCGAGGGCGTGCGGCGGCTGCGGACCGCCGTGGACGGGCTCCTCGGCTGACCGCCGGGCGGGGGCGGGACGCGGGCACGGGCCTGACCTCGCCCCCGGCAAATTCGCCTGACAAGGGACGGCCGGGCTGTCAGCCTTCGCCCATGAGCGACACCACGACCGCGTCCGGCATCCTCATGCACGGGGCGTACGAGATCTCAGCCGACCCCGCCCGGATCGACGCGGCCCGCGTCCACCACTGGCTCTCCACCGACGCGTACTGGGCACTCGGCCGACCTCGGGAGAAGCAGGACCTCGCCATCGCCGGCTCGCTCAACTACGGCGCCTACCACCGCGCGACGGGCGAGATGGGCGCCTACGCCCGGGTCGTCACCGACTACGCCACCTTCGCCTGGCTCTGCGACGTCTACGTCGACCGCCCGGCCCGCGGCACCGGGCTCGGCACCGCGCTCGTGACCGCCGTCCGCGACGCCCTGGAGCCGTACGGGCTGCGCCGGATCCTGCTCGCCACGGCCGACGCCCACGGCGTGTACGAGAAGGTCGGTTTCACGCCACTTCAGAATCCGGACAAGTGGATGGCACTCGGACAGCAGTGAGCGCGGCCCCTTCCCGGGCCTCGAATCAACCCCTTGACCTGCGGGGCCCTCGGCCTCACGATCGCCGCCATGGGTCTTCGGGTCACGCTCGTCGCGGCGGCACGCAGCTCCTCCCTGCTCGCCGAACGCTTCGACGACGACCGGCCGCTCGACGAGGCCGGCTGGTACGAGGTGCAGCTCGCCGCGCCACGGCTGATTCCGCTCGGCGCGGCGGAGCTGCGCTACTGCTCCCCGACGCCCCGGAGCCGTGCCACCGGCACCGCCCTCGGCTACGCCCCGCTGGTCCAGCCCGCCCTGCGCGACTGCGACATGGGGCGCTGGCGGGGGCTCACCCTGGCCGAGGTGGCCGCGCTCGAACCGGGCGCCGTCGACGCCTGGCTCCGCGACCCGCGGAGCGCGCCGCACGGGGGAGAAACGCTTCTCTCGTTCATCACCCGCGTGGGTGGGTGGCTCGACACCCGGCCCGCCGACGACGGGGCCATCGTCGCCGTGGCGGAGCCCGCGGTGGTACGGGCCGCCCTCGTCTACGCGTTGAACGCGCCGCCCGCCACGTACTGGAACGTCGACGTCCGGCCGTTGTCCACCGTCACCCTGACCGGGCGGCCCGGGCTGTGGCACCTCCAGTTGGCTGCCGCCGTGGGGTGACGTGGGTGACGTGGGTGACGTGGGTGACGTGGGGGGCGTGGGGGCGCGGCGTAGGGGGAGAGAGTGGCGCGGGGGGTGTGGAGGGGGTCGCGTTCCGGACTGCATGATTTACGGCGCGGATCTGGTGGCGGGTGAGTGGAACGTTCTCGTTCCGCGCCACACATCACGCTTCACGTCCTGAACGCGACCCCCTCCACACCCCCCGCTCCCGTCCGTCGTCCGTCGGACCGCGCCGTCCGACCGGCTAGCCTGGGCGCACGATGAACCGTTTGATCACGTCCTGGGGCGACTTCCCCCTCACCCGCTTCCCTTCGGACCCGCGCGACCCCCTGCGCGCCTGGGACGCCGCCGACGAGTACCTGCTCGCCCACCTCGCGGAGAACGGCACCGACCTCTCCGGCACCGTCGCCGTCGTCGGGGACCGCTGGGGCGCCCTCGTCACCGCGCTCACCGCCGCCGGGGCCGGTGACCTCGTGCAGATCTCCGACTCGTACCTCGGCCGCCGGGCCACCGACGACAACCTCGCCCGGGCGGGCGCCGCCCCCGGCGCGGTCCGGCTGCTCACCACCCAGGACCCGCCGCCCGAGCGGATCGACGTGCTGCTCGTCCGGGTGCCCAAGAGCCTCGCGCTCCTGGAGGACCAGCTCCACCGGCTCGCCCCCGCCGTGCACGAGGGGACCGTCGTGGTCGGCGCCGGCATGGTGAAGGAGGTGCACACGTCCACGCTGACGCTCTTCGAGCGGATCCTCGGGCCGACCCGGACCTCCCTCGCGGTGAAGAAGGCGCGGCTCATCCACACCACGCCGGCGGCGGGGGAGGGGCGGCCCGCGAACCCCTGGCCGCTCCGCTACGCGCTGCCCGCCGACGCCCCCGCCGGGCTCGCCGGGCGCACGGTCGTCAACCAGGCCGGCGTCTTCTGCGCCGACCGACTCGACATCGGCACCCGCTTCCTCCTCCAGCACCTGCCCCGCGGCCTCGGGCGCTCCCGCGTGGTCGACCTCGGCTGCGGCAACGGCGTCGTCGGGCTCGCCGTCGCGCTCGCCGAGCCCGAGGCCGAGCTGGTCTTCACCGACGAGTCGTACCAGGCCGTCGCCTCCGCCGAGGAGAACTTCCGCACGCACGTCGGGGACGCCCGCACCGCCGAGTTCGCGGTCGGCGACGGCCTGGCCGACGTCGAGCCCGGCTCGGTCGACCTCGTGCTCAACAACCCGCCGTTCCACAGCCACCAGGCGACGACGGACCGCACCGCCCGCCGCATGTTCGCCGAGGCCCGCCGGGCCCTGCGGCCCGGCGGCGAACTGTGGGTCGTCGGCAACCGGCACCTCGGCTACCACGTCACCCTGCGCCGGATCTTCGGCAACAGCGAACTCGTCGCCGGCAACCCGAAGTTCGTGGTGCTCAGGGCCGTGAAGCGGTAGCTACGCCAGGGACACCAGCTCCCGGTGGCCCTCGTTCCACAGGTCCTCCTGCGCGTCCGGCAGCACGAGGACCCGCTCCGGGCGCAGCGCGTCGATCGCGCCCACGTCGTGCGTGACCATCACGATCGCGCCCGGATACGTGCCGACCGCGGCCAGCACCTCGTCGCGCGAGGCCGGGTCCAGGTTGTTCGTCGGCTCGTCGAGCAGCAGGACGTTCGCCCCCGAGTGGACGAGACCGGCCAGCGCGAGCCGCGTCTTCTCGCCGCCCGAGAGGACCCCGGCCGGCTTGTCGGCGTCGTCGCCCCGGAACAGGAACGCGCCCAGCACCCGCCGCACCTCGCCGTCGGTGAGGTGCGGGGCGGCCGCGGCCAGGTTCGCGCGGACGGTACGGGCCGGATCGAGCGTCTCGTGCTCCTGCGCGAAGTAGCCGAGACGCAGCCCGTGCCCGTGCACGACCCGCCCCGAGTCCGGGGTCTCGACGCCCGCGAGGAGGCGCAGCAGCGTCGTCTTGCCGGCGCCGTTGAGCCCCAGCACGACCAGCCGGGAGCCCCGGTCCACCGCCAGGTCCACCCCGGCGAGGACCGGGCGCCCGCCCCCGTAGCCCTTGCCCAGCGCCACCGCGCCCAGCGGGGTGCGGCCGCAGGGCGCGGGCTCGGGCAGCCGGATCCGCGCCACCTGGTCCGTACGCCGGACCTCCTCCAGGCCGTCGAGCATCCGGTCGGCGCGGCGCGCCATGCTGCGGGCGGTGACCGCCGTCGCCGAGCGGGCCTTCATCCGGTCCGCCTGGGCGTGCAGCGCGGCCGCCTTCCGCTCGGTGTTCGCGCGCTCCCGGGTCCGGCGCCGTTCGTCGGCGTCCCGCTGCGCGAGGTACGCGGCCCAGCCGGTGTTGTGGACGTCGACCGTCGCCCGCTGCGGGTCGAGGTGGAAGACCCGGTTCACGGTGGCGGCGATCAGGTCGAGGTCGTGACTGATGAGGACCAGGCCGCCCTGGTGCGCGGCGAGGAAGCCGCGCAGCCAGCCGACCGAGTCGGCGTCGAGGTGGTTGGTCGGCTCGTCGAGCAGCAGGGTGCCCTCGCGGCCGTGCCCGGCGAAGAGGATCCTGGCCAGCTCGACCCGGCGCTTCTGGCCTCCGGACAACGTACCGACCGGGCGGCCCATCAGGTCCGCGGTCAGCCCGACGCCGGCGGCGACCCGTGCCGCCTCGGCCTCGGCCGCGTACCCGCCGCAGGCCTCGAACGCGGACTCGGCCCGCGCGTACGCGTCCATCGCCCGCTCGTCGGCCCGCTCGCCGAGCCGGTCCGCGGCGGCGCGGAGCCGGCGGACCGCCTCGTCCATGCCCCGCGCGGACAGGATCCGGTCGGTGACGGAGACCGCCGGGTCGGCGGCCCGCGAGTCCTGGGCCAGGTACCCGACGGCGCCGGTCCGCAGGACGCTTCCGGCGGCCGGGGCGCGCAGCCCGGCGAGGGTGTCGAGGAGGGTGGTCTTGCCCGCGCCGTTACGGCCGACCAGGCCGATCCGGTCGCCGGGAGCGATGTGGAAGGAGATGCCGGACAGGAGGAGACGGGCGCCGACGCGCACGTCGGCACCACGAAGGGTGATCATGAGAGAACGCTCCGAACAAGCTGAAGGACACACGGGTGGCGTGGAAGCGGGTCCTGGAGCTAGGAAATTCGGGGCGTAGACATGGGTCCAGGGTAGGGGGGAGGGGGTGGGGGCCGCATCCGGATTTCGGGGGACCCGTAGATTTCGGGGGACCGGCGGATTTCGGGGGAGCCGTAGATTTCGAGGGACCGGAGGATTTCGGGGGACCCGCGGATTTCCGGGGGACCCGCGGATTTCGGGTGGTCGGCCCGGGCGTGTGCGGCTCTGGCACGTGGCAGCGATGTGATGCCTCGCTCCCGCCCGCGGCCTGGTTTCGTCCAGGGCCTCGCTCCCGCCCGTGGCCTTGCCCTGTCCAGGGCCTCGCTCCCGCCCGTGGCCTTGCCCTGTCCAGGGCCTCGCTCCCGCCCGTGGCCTTGCCCTGTCCAGGGCCTCGCTCCCGACTGCGGTCCAGCCCGGGGACCCGCTCCTGCCCGCGGTCCTGCCGAGGCCCCGCTCCTGTCCCCTCCCCGCCTCACGCGTCCGGGAACACCAGCTCCAGCCCCCGCACCCGGTCCTCCCCCGCCGTGATGTCCAGGGCAGTGATCCGGTCGCCGCGCAGCGTGAACGCCATCGCCGCGACCGGGCGCCCGCCGGCGAAGGCCACCACCCCGGTCGCACCGTCGACCAGTGCCGGTCTCGTCGCCCGGCCCGGGCGGGCGAACGCGGCCGCGCCCTCGGCCACGGCGGGAGCGCCGTGCAGCGGGCCGTGCTCCGAGAAGGCGACCACGTCCGGGTCGAGCACCGCCGCGAGGGCGCGCGGGTCGCGGGCGCGGGCGGCGGCCAGGAAGAGCCCCACCACGGCCCGCTGCCGCGCCGGGTCCCCGCCCGCCGGGGCGCCCCGCACCCGCCGCCGCGCCGCCCTCGCGAGCCGGCCGGCCTCCTCGGGCGCGGTCCCGGTGATCCGCGCGGTGTCGTCGAGGGGCAGCCCGAACAGGTCGTGCAGGACGTACGCGAGCCGCTCGCCGGGGCCCAGCGCGTCCAGGACCACCAGGAACGCGAGCCACACCGCGTCCACGCCGTCGGGAGCCGCCGACGGGCCCGGCTCGGTCCCACCGGCGGGGGCGGCGGCCGCCTCCTGCCCCGTCGCACGCCCCTGGAGCCGCCGTACGCACGTCCGCCCCACCGAGGCCACCAGCCACTCCCGGATCCCGGCCCCGCCGGCCAGCCCGGCCCGGGCCTGCGCGAGCGCCTCCTCGGTCTCGCGGGAGCCGCCGAGCATCCGCCGGGCCACCGCCCGCAACCGCTCGTGATGGGCGTCGAACTGCGCGGTCAGGTACGTGTCGTCGTGCATGGGGCATCGCTCCTCGTCGGGGCCGGTCCGTCAGTGCGTTGACGCCCCGGCCGGGGAGGATGTGACAGTCGGCCCCGCGTGCGGGGGCCGCGTGGGATCCTGGTGGGCATGAACCTGGAGGACCTCGTCCGCCTGCGCCGGGCCAAGGACGCCATGGACCGCGACTACGCGCAGCCCCTGGACGTCCCGGCGCTCGCACGGGTCGCGCTCATGTCCGCCGGGCACTTCTCCCGCAGCTTCCGCGCCGCCTACGGGGAGACCCCGTACAACTACCTCATGACCCGCCGCGTCGAGCGGGCCAAGGCGCTGCTGCGCCGGGGCGACCTGAGCGTGACGGAGGTCTGCTTCGCCGTCGGCTGTACGTCGCTGGGGTCGTTCAGCACCCGCTTCACCGAGCTCGTCGGGGAGAGCCCGAGCGCCTACCGGGCCCGCAGCCACGAGGCGGGGGCCCCGATCCCGGCGTGCGTCGCCAAGGTGGTGACGCGGCCGCTGAAGAACGGGCGGCCGGACGGCGCCCCCGGCGACCCGCTCGCCGCCCCCGAAGCCCCCGCCGGGCAACCGGTCAGGATCGGAGAAGCGGAATCCTCCGCGGCCTCGTAGCTTCGGAGGCATGAACAGCATCAACCTCTCCCAGTGCTTCATCGCCGTCGACGACCACGACAAGGCGCTCGCCTTCTACCGTGACGTCCTCGGCCTGGAGGTCCGCAACGACGTCGGGTTCGAGGGCATGCGGTGGGTGACCGTCGGGTCGCCCGACCAGCCGGACGTCGAGATCGTCCTCGAACCGCCGCTCGCCGACCCGAACGCCTCGGCGGCCGACCGCCAGGCCATGTCCGAGCTGCTCGCCAAGGGGATGCTGCGGGGCGTGATCTTCTCCACCGACGACGTCGACGCCACCTTCGAGCGGATCCGCGCGGCCGGCGGCGAAGTCCTCCAGGAGCCGGTCGATCAGCCGTACGGTGTACGGGACTGCGCCTTCCGCGACCCGGCCGGCAACATGCTCCGCTTCAACCAGCCGCGCAAGCAGTAGCGGAAGACCGCCCGCCCGACCGCCGGGGCGCGCGCCCGCGGGCGGGGGTTCCGGCCCCCGCCGCGGGCGCCGGCCCGTCCGCCAGAGCCCGAGGAGAGACGAGACGATGAGCAAGGCCAGCGTGCCGCACGCCGCCGACAGCCACGAGGTGATCCGGGTGCTCGGAGCCCGCGAGAACAACCTCAAGGACGTCAGCATCGAGATCCCCAAGCGCCGCCTCACCGTCTTCACCGGGGTCTCCGGGTCGGGCAAGAGCTCGCTGGTGTTCGACACGATCGCCGCGGAGTCGCAGCGGCTGATCAACGAGACGTACAGCGCCTTCGTGCAGGGCTTCATGCCGACGCTCGCCCGGCCCGAGGTCGACGTGCTCGACGGGCTGACCACCGCGATCACCGTCGACCAGCAGCGGATGGGCGCCGACCCGCGCTCCACGGTCGGCACCGCCACCGACGCCAACGCGATGCTGCGCATCCTCTTCAGCCGCCTCGGCGATCCGCACATCGGCCCGCCCGGCGCGTACGCCTTCAACGTCCCCTCGGTCCGGGCGAGCGGCGCGATCACCGTCGAGCGCGGCGACAAGAAGACGGTGAAGGCGACCTTCCAGCGCACCGGCGGCATGTGCACGCGCTGCGAGGGCCGGGGCAGCGTCACCGATCTCGACCTCGGCCAGCTCTACGACGCCGCGAAGTCCCTCGACGAGGGCGCGCTGACGATCCCCGGCTACAAGGCGGGCGGCTGGAACTACCGCCTCTACAGCGAGTCCGGCTTCTTCCCCTCCGACAAGCCGATCGGCCGCTTCACGAAGAAGGAGCTGCAGGACTTCCTGCACCACGAGCCGGTCCGGATGAAGATCGCGGGCATCAACATGACCTACGAGGGTCTGGTCCCGCGGATCCAGAAGTCGATGCTCGCCAAGGACAAGGAGGGCATGCAGCCGCACATCCGGGAGTTCGTGGACCGGGCGGTCACCTTCACCGCCTGCCCGGAGTGCGAGGGCACCCGGCTCAGCGCGGAGGCCCGGGCGTCGAAGATCGGGCGGATCAGCATCGCCGACGCCTGCGCGATGCAGATCAGCGACCTGGCCGAGTGGGTGCGCGGCATCGAGGAGCCGTCGGTGGCGCCGCTGCTCACCGCGCTCCAGCAGACCCTGGACTCCTTCGTCGAGATCGGTCTGGGCTATCTCGCGCTGGACCGGCCCTCGGGCACGCTGTCGGGCGGCGAGGCGCAGCGGGTCAAGATGATCCGGCACCTCGGCTCCTCGCTCACCGACGTCACGTACGTCTTCGACGAGCCGACCACGGGCCTGCACCCGCACGACATCCAGCGCATGAACGACCTGCTGCTGCGGCTGCGCGACAAGGGCAACACGGTGCTGGTCGTCGAGCACAAGCCGGAGGTCATCGAGATCGCCGACCACGTGGTCGACCTCGGACCGGGCGCCGGCACGGCGGGCGGCGCGGTCTGCTTCGAGGGCACGGTCGCCGGGCTGCGCAAGAGCGGCACGGTCACGGGCCGCCACCTCGGCGACCGGGCCTCCCTGAAGGACGCGGTGCGCGAGCCCACCGGGGCGCTGGAGATCCGGGGCGCCCGGACGCACAACCTGAAGGGCGTGGACGTCGACGTCCCGCTCGGGGTGCTCACCGTCGTGACGGGCGTGGCGGGTTCCGGGAAGAGCTCGCTCGTGCACGGCTCGATCCCCGCCTCCGAGGGGGTCGTCTCGGTCGACCAGGGTGCGATCCGAGGCTCCCGGCGCTCCAACCCGGCGACGTACACCGGGCTGCTCGACCCGATCCGCAAGGCCTTCGCGAAGGCCAACGACGTCAAGCCGGCGCTGTTCAGCGCCAACTCCGAGGGCGCCTGTCCGACCTGCAACGGCGCCGGGGTCATCTACACGGACCTGGGGATGATGGCGGGCGTCGCCACGACCTGCGAGGACTGTGAGGGCAAGCGGTTCGACGCCTCGGTGCTCGAGTACCGCCTCGGCGGCCGGGACATCAGCGAGGTGCTCGCGATGCCGGTCAGCGAGGCGGAGCGGTTCTTCGGCGCCGGCGAGGCCCGCACCCCCGGCCGCCCACAAGATCCTGGAACGCCTCGCCGACGTCGGCCTCGGCTACCTCACCCTGGGCCAGCCGCTGACCACGCTCTCCGGCGGCGAGCGGCAGCGCCTCAAGCTGGCGACGCACATGGCGGACAAGGGCGGTGTGTACGTCCTCGACGAGCCGACCGCCGGCCTGCACCTGGCCGACGTCGAGCAGCTCCTCGGCCTGCTCGACCGCCTGGTCGACTCGGGCAAGTCGGTGATCGTCGTCGAGCACCACCAGGCGGTCATGGCCCACGCCGACTGGATCATCGACCTCGGCCCGGGCGCCGGCCACGACGGCGGCACCATCGTCTTCGAGGGCACCCCCGCCCGCCTGGTCGCCACCCGCTCCACGGTCACGGGCGAACACCTGGCGGCGTACGTGGGGGCCTGAGGCGGACTGCGGCGCCACTCGGCTCGTACGGAGTCGGGTGGCGCCGCCCGCCTTGCGGGGCACCCCCCTGAGGGCTTTGCATAAAACTGCGGCTCTGCGTATAGTCATGCCATCCATGAGGAGGGTTTCCATGACGGTACGAGCAGCGGTCGCAGGCGCGAGCGGATACGCGGGCGGGGAGCTCCTGCGGCTTCTCCTCGCGCACCCCGAGGTCGAGATCGGGGCCCTGACCGGGCACTCCAACGCCGGCCAGCGGCTCGGCGGGCTGCAGCCGCATCTGCTGCCGCTGGCCGACCGGGTGCTCGCCGAGACGAGCGCCGAGGTGCTCGCCGGGCACGACGTCGTGTTCCTCGCGCTGCCCCACGGGCAGTCCGCCGCCGTCGCCGAGCAGCTCGGGCCGGACACCCTCGTGGTCGACATGGGTGCCGACTTCCGGCTGCGGGACCCGGCCGACTGGGAGGCGTTCTACGGCTCCCCGCACGCCGGCACCTGGCCCTACGGCCTTCCCGAACTGCCGGGTGCCCGCGCCGCGCTGGAGGGGTCCAAGCGCATCGCGGTGCCCGGTTGCTACCCCACCGCCGTCTCGCTCGCGCTCTTCCCCGCGTACGCGGACGGACTCGCCGAGCCGGAGGCCGTCGTCGTCGCCGCCTCCGGCACCTCCGGCGCCGGCAAGGCCGCCAAGCCGCACCTCCTCGGCTCCGAGGTCATGGGCAACATGTCCCCGTACGGCGTCGGCGGCGGCCACCGGCACACCCCCGAGATGATCCAGAACCTCAGCGGACCGGCGGGGGAGCGGGTCACCGTCTCCTTCACGCCCACCCTCGCGCCGATGCCCCGCGGCATCCTCGCCACCTGCTCGGCCACGGCCCGGCCCGGCGTCACCGCCGAGGCCCTGCGCGCCGCGTACGAGAAGGCCTTCGCGGACGAGCCCTTCGTCCATCTGCTCCCCGAGGGGCAGTGGCCGGCCACCGCGTCCGTCTACGGTTCGAACGCCGTTCAGATCCAGGTCGCCCACGACCCGGCCGCGAACCGGATCATCGCCATCAGCGCCATCGACAACCTCACCAAGGGCACCGCCGGCGGCGCGGTGCAGAGCATGAACATCGCCCTCGGGTTCCCCGAGGAGACCGGACTTTCCACGATTGGAGTCGCTCCGTGAGCGTCACCGCAGCGAACGGATTCACGGCCGCGGGCATCGCGGCCGGGATCAAGCAGAACGGCAATCCGGACCTGGCCCTCGTGGTCAACACCGGGCCGCGCCGCGCCGCCGCGGGAGTCTTCACCTCCAACCGCGTCAAGGCCGCCCCCGTCCTCTGGTCCCAGCAGGTCCTCGCCGACGGCGAGCTGACCGCCGTCGTCCTCAACTCCGGCGGCGCCAACGCCTGCACCGGCCCCCAGGGCTTCCAGGACACCCACGCCACCGCCGAGAAGGCCGCGGAGGTCCTCGGCATCGGCGCCGGCGAGGTCGCCGTCGCCTCCACCGGCCTCATCGGCGTCCTGCTCCCCATGGACAAGCTGCTCCCGGGCGTCGAGAAGGCCGCCGCCGAGCTCTCCGGGCACGGCGGCGAGAAGGCCGCCATCGCCATCAAGACCACCGACACCGTCCACAAGACCGCCGTGGCGGCCAGGGACGGCTGGACCGTCGGCGGCATGGCCAAGGGCGCCGGCATGCTCGCCCCCGGCCTCGCCACCATGCTCGTCGTCCTCACCACCGACGCCGACGTCGACGCCCAGGGCCTGGACGCGGCCCTGCGCCAGGCCACCCGGCTCACCTTCGACCGGGTCGACTCCGACGGCTGCATGTCCACCAACGACACCGTGCTCCTGCTCGCCTCCGGGGCCGCCGGGGTCACCCCCGCGCAGGACGCCTTCGCCGAGGCCGTACGGGAGGTCTGCGACGACCTCGCCCGCCAGCTGATCGGCGACGCCGAGGGCGCCAGCAAGGACATCCGGATCGAGGTGATCAACGCGGCCACCGAGGACGACGCCGTCGAGGTCGGCCGGTCCATCGCCCGCAACAACCTCCTCAAGTGCGCCATCCACGGCGAGGACCCCAACTGGGGCCGGGTGCTCTCCGCCATCGGCACCACCTCCGCCGCCTTCGAGCCCGACGAGCTCAACGTCGCCATCAACGGCGTCTGGGTCTGCCGCAACGGCTCCGTCGGCGAGGACCGCGAGCTCGTCGACATGCGCTACCGGGAGGTCGTCATCACCGCCGACCTCGCCGCCGGGTCCGAGTCCGCCGTCATCTGGGCCAACGACCTCACCGCCGACTACGTCCACGAGAACAGCGCGTACTCCTCATGACCGACGCCGCCGACACCCCCACCCGCAGGCACACCGCGCTGCCCAAGGCGCAGACCCTCATCGAGGCGCTGCCCTGGCTCACCCGCCACCACGGCAAGACCGTCGTCATCAAGTTCGGCGGCAACGCCATGATCGACGACGAGCTCAAGGCCGCCTTCGCCCAGGACGTCGTCTTCCTGCGCCAGGCCGGCCTCAAGCCGGTCGTCGTGCACGGCGGCGGCCCCCAGATCAGCGCCGCCCTCGACCAGGCCGGACTCGTCAGCGAGTTCAAGGCCGGCCTGCGGGTCACCACCCCCGAGGCGATGGACGTCGTCCGGATGGTCCTCGCCGGACAGGTCCAGCGCGAGCTCGTCGGCCTGCTCAACCAGCACGGCCCGCTCGCCGTCGGCCTCACCGGCGAGGACGCCCGCACCATCACCGCCACCAAGCACCGGCCCACCATCGAGGGCGAGCGGATCGACATCGGCCGGGTCGGCGAGATCACCGCCATCGACACCGGCGCCATCCAGGCACTCCTGAACGACGGCCGCATCCCGGTCGTCTCCTCCATCGCCCGCTCCCAGGACGACGACCATGTCTACAACGTCAATGCTGATACGGCGGCTGCGGCACTCGCTGCGGCGCTGGGCGCCGAAACGCTGATGGTCCTGACCGACGTCGAAGGCCTCTACGAGGACTGGCCGCACAGCGACGAGGTCATCAGCCGGCTCACCGCGAGCCAGCTGGAGAAGCTGCTGCCCGAGCTCTCCAGCGGGATGGCCCCCAAGATGGAGGGCTGTCTGCACGCCGTACGCAACGGGGTCACCACGGCCCGCGTGATCGACGGCCGGGTCCAGCACTCGATCCTGCTGGAGATCTTCACGGACGAGGGAATCGGCACGATGGTCGTGCCGGACGCTACGACGGGGGAAACGACGTGACGGACACGACGCACGCGGACACGACGACCGCGGACCTGACGAACGCGGCCACGACGACCGCTGACCTGACGAACGACGGCCTGACCCGGCGCTGGCAGCACGCGCTCATGGACAACTACGGCACGCCCCGGCTGCCGCTCGTCCGCGGCGAGGGCGCCCGGGTCTGGGACGCCGACGGCACCGAGTACCTCGACTTCGTCGGAGGCATCGCCGTCAACGCCCTCGGCCACGGCCACCCGGCCGTCGTCGAGGCCGTGACCCGGCAGATCTCCTCCCTCGGCCACGTCTCCAACCTCTTCGTCGCCGAGCCCCCGGTCGCCCTCGCCGAGCGGCTGCTCCAGCTCTTCGGCCGCCCCGGCAAGGTCTTCTTCTGCAACTCGGGGGCCGAGGCCAACGAGGGCGCGTTCAAGCTGGGCCGGCTCACCGGCCGCCCGCACATGGTCGCCACCTCCGGCGGCTTCCACGGCCGCACCATGGGCTCGCTCGCCCTCACCGGCCAGCCCGGCAAGCAGACCCCCTTCCTGCCGCTGCCCGGCGAGGTCACCCACGTGCCGTACGGGGACGTCGAGGCGCTGCGCGCGGCCGTCACCGAGGAGACGGCCTTCGTCATCATCGAGCCGATCCAGGGCGAGAACGGCGTCGTCGTCCCGCCCGCCGGCTACCTCAGGGCCGCTCGCGAGATCACCCGCGCCACCGGCACCCTGCTCGTCCTCGACGAGGTCCAGACCGGCATCGGCCGCACCGGCCACTGGTTCGAGCACCAGGCGCACGACGGCGTCGACCCCGATGTCGTCACCCTGGCCAAGGGCCTCGGCGGCGGCCTCCCGATCGGCGCGACCGTCGCCTTCGGCCCGGCCGCGGAGCTGTTCACGCCCGGCCACCACGGCACCACCTTCGGCGGGAACCCGGTCGCCTGCGCCGCCGGCCTCGCCGTCATCGACACCCTCGCGGCCGACGCGGCGCTCGACGAGGTCAAGCGCCTCGGCGAGAAGCTGAGGGACGGAATCGAGTCCCTCGGCCACCCGCTGGTCTCCCATGTCCGTGGTGCGGGCCTCCTGCTGGGTATCGTGCTCACCGAGCCCGTCGCGCCGCAGGTGCAGCAGGCGGCTCAGGACGCCGGTCTCCTGGTGAACGCGCCCGCCCCCGATGTCGTACGGCTCATGCCGTCGCTCGTCATCGGCGACGCCGAGGTGGACGCGCTGCTCAGGGCCCTGCCCGGTGTCCTGGACGTGGTGAACGGGGAAGGACGAACCGGAGAATGAGACGACGATGACCGACGCGCAGGAGAACGAGCACGGCGGGCCGTCCGTTCCGCAGACCCGTACCGCACGCCACCGCAGGATCGTCGACATCCTCAACCGGCAGCCGGTGCGGTCGCAGAGCCAGCTCGCCAAGCTCCTCGCGGACGACGGACTGAGCGTCACCCAGGCGACGCTCTCCCGAGACCTCGACGAGCTCGGCGCCGTGAAGATCCGCAACACCGGCGGCGAACTGATCTACGCCGTGCCCAGCGAGGGCGGCTTCCGCACCCCGCAGGCCCCCCTCGGCGAGTCCGCCAAGGAGGAGCGGATGCGCCGCCTCTCCGGGGAGCTGCTGATCTCCGCGGAGGCCTCGGCCAACCTGGTGGTGCTCCGCACCCCGCCGGGCGCCGCCCAGTTCCTCGCGTCGGCCATCGACCAGGCCGAGCTCCACGCGATCCTCGGCACGATCGCGGGCGACGACACCCTGCTGCTCATCTCCCGCGACCCGGTCGGCGGGCAGGCCCTCGCCGACCACCTGCTGCGCCTCGCGCAGAAGGAACGCTGACCTAGTACCGCGTGATCGCCGTCGGCCCGCCCCGCGTGCCGACGGCGATGTGCGGCCCGCGGGCCGGGTCGGCCCAGGCGAGCACCCGGCGCATCGCCTCCGCCGGCACGGAGACGCAGCCGGCCGTCGCCCCGCGCCCGTTCACGTGCAGGAAGATCCCGGCGCCGCGCCCGCGCACCGGGCGGTCGTAGTTGAAGCCGATGACCAGGGCGTACGCGTACTGCCTCCGGTACGACACGAGACGCTCGGCCTCGCCGGCCCGGCAGTCCCGGGGCAGCCCCTCCACCCAGCGGTTGTACGCCCGTGAGGCGTTGTCCTGGCACCACCAGGACCGGTCGGTGACCCGGACGTAGGGGTACGCCGTCCCGGCCGGGGCCCGCTCGGTCCCGAAGGCGTAGGGCAGCCGGAAGAGCCCGGTGGGCGTGGTGTTCGTGCCCTGCCGCCGCACCGTCCCCTCGGCGAGCCCGTTCGCGCCGAACCGCGCGGGCGCGGACCCGGCCCGCACCCAGCGTCCGCCGCGCCGGTCCCACCAGGTCAGCGTCCCGGTGGTGGCGCGGACGCCGGCCGCCTCGGCGGTGATCAGCTGGGTGCCGCCCCCGGTGTCCGCCATCCGCTCGGGAAGCGGCACCGCAGGGGCGTGCGGGCCTGCCAGGCCGGTCAGGACGGCGCCGAGCGCGAGAAGGGTACGCATGGGCGCGACGCTAGGCGCCGGGTCCGCGCCCCGCCACGCTAGGCGCCCGGCCGGGGGAGCGGCGGCAGCGGGAGCGGCAGCGCGGGCAGCCCGTCGAGGCTCTTCGCGATGTGCTCCTTGCCCTCGCAGTACGCGTTGAACTCGGAGTCCGTCTTGCGGTTGAAGTACTCCGCGTGCAGCTGCCGGTCCTCCTGGTACTCCATCAGCGGGACCGCGAACCCGCAGGCGTCGCTGACCCGCCGCGCGTGCACGACGACGATCGCCCGCGCGCTGCCCTGCCCTTCGACCGCCTCGGCCGGGAAGCGCGCGAACAGCTCGCCCCAGCGCGGGTCGTCGCGGAGCACCACCTCGCCGCCGCCGTGCACCCGCACCACGGTCGGCGGCCCGGAGAACGCGGTCCACATCAGGGTGATCCGCCCGTTGCCCGGCTCCCGCAGGTGCGCCACGACCTCGGCGCTGCTGCCCCCGAAGTCCACGTAGGCGAGCGTCAGTTCGTCGAGGACGACGAGGGTCCCCTTGCGCCCCTTGGGCGAGAGGTTGACATGGCCGTCGCCCGAGAGGGGCGCGGTGGCCACGAAGAAGACGGGCTGGTCCTCGATGAAGGCCCGGAGCCGCCCGTCGATGCGTTCATATGTTTTCCCCATGGGGCCCATCCTCCTCCCGGACGCCTCGGGGCAGGCGGGGCGGGGGAGTCCGGTCCGTCACGTCCGCAGGCCGAGCGAGCGGCGGACCTGGTACCGGAGCACGGGGTCGGGGTCCTCGGCGAGCCGCCGGGCGGTCTCCGCGTACGTCCACGAGCCGTTGTCGCGCAGCAGGCGCAGCGCGCGGATCCGGACGTGCGGCGGCCGGCCGGGCCCGGTGCGGTCGAGGAGTTCGCGCTCCGGCAGCCGGTCCGCCCACGGGGCCAGGGCCTTCGCCGTCTCCCGTACGACTCCCGGGGCGGGGTCGTCGAGGAGCGGCAGGAGGCGGGTGAGGTCGGCGACGTCCAGGGCGCGCAGGCCCGCGACGGCCGAGCTCCGCGCCAGCGGGCGCGGGTGCCCGGTCAGGGCCCACAGCACCGGGAGGTCGACGGCCCTCTCGCCGCACTCCGCCAGGCCCAGGGGTGCCCGGTCGGGCATGGTCTGCGGGTCCGCGCAGGCGGCCCGGTAGAGCGCGACGGGGTCGGCGCCGCCCTGGCGCAGCACCCAGCGGGCGCAGGCCCGGACGGTCCCCGAGCGGTCGTGGAGGAACGGCTCCGCCTCGGCGTGCCGCCCGGCCCGGCGCAGCGCGGTGACCCCGGCCGCCCGGACCGGGCCGGTGCGGGCGCCGAGCAGCGGGCCGAGCGTCTCGTCCGGGGCGTCCGCGGCGACCGCGGCGGTGGCGGCCGAGGACCGGACGGCCTGGTCGGGGTCGGCGGCGGCGATCCGGGCCAGCTCCCGCGGCTCGAACAGGGCCCGCTCCATGGCGACCCTCAGGGCGAGCCGCCGGGTGGCGCGGTCCCGGTGCAGGAACAGCGGGGTGAGGACCTCGGCGGGGGCCGTGCGCAGCCGCTCCTCCAGGAGGGCGGCGCCCTCGGCGCCGCGCAGCCGCCCCCGGATCCGGAGGAGCACGGGAGCGGTCGCCGCGAGCGTGGCGGCGTCCGCCGACGGCAGGGCGTCGGCCAGGACGGCCCGGGCCCGGTCCCGTACCGGGGCGGCCCAGTCGGTGGCGCGGACGGCGACGAGGGGGAGGACGGCGGGCCGCCCGGCGGCGTGCGCGAGCGCGGCCTCCCGGATCACGCCGCTCGGGTCGCACAGGGCGAGGGCGAGCCGCGTCTCGTCGGGGGTGGTGGCGGTGGCGGTGCGGCCGAGCAGGGCCCGCCACCCCGAGGAGCCGCCGGTCCCGACGGGGCCGAGCCACGGGTGCTCCGGGCGCTCGACGGCGCCCCACCCGACGGCCCGGCGGATCTGCTCGTCCAGGTCGGTCCACGCGGTCGCGCTCGTGACGTCGAGGACCCGGGCGATCCGGCGCTCGCGCGTGACCTTGCGTATCGCCGGATCCAGCGGCGGTTCCTCGTACAGCATGCGGGGAGCCTAGGCCGTGTCCTTCGGATCGGCCCGGGGTTTTCCACCCCGCCGGGCCCGCATTGACAAAACAATACGGAGTTCTGCATAGTTATGCCTATCAAGGAGAGTCCACCCTCCAGAGGAGCAACCAGCAGTGAGCAGCAGCAATGGTGACGTCCGGCTCTGGGGCGGCCGGTTCGCCGACGGCCCCGCCGAGGCCCTGGCGAAGCTGTCCGCGTCGGTCCACTTCGACTGGCGTCTCGCGCCGTACGACATCGCCGGCTCCCGCGCCCACGCCCGGGTGCTCCACAAGGCCGGGCTGCTGACCGAGGACGAGCTGACCCGCATGCTCGACGGCCTCGACCGGCTGGAGGCGGACGTCGCCGACGGCTCCTTCGTCGGCACCATCGCCGACGAGGACGTGCACACCGCGCTGGAGCGCGGCCTGCTGGAGCGCCTCGGCGCCGACCTCGGCGGCAAGCTGCGCGCCGGCCGGTCCCGGAACGACCAGGTCGCGACCCTCTTCCGGATGTACCTGCGGGACCACGCCCGGATCATCGGCGGCCTGATCGCCGAGCTCCAGGACGCCCTGGTCGGCCTCGCCGAGGCGCACGCGGACGTCGCCATGCCGGGCCGGACCCACCTCCAGCACGCGCAGCCGGTGCTCTTCGCCCACCACGTCCTCGCCCACGTCCAGTCCCTCTCCCGGGACGCGGAGCGGCTGCGCCAGTGGGACACCCGGACCGCCGTCTCCCCGTACGGCTCCGGCGCCCTGGCCGGCTCCTCGCTCGGGCTCGACCCGGAGGCGGTCGCCAAGGACCTCGGCTTCGAGCGGGGCTCGGCGGGCAACTCGATCGACGGCACGGCCTCGCGGGACTTCGTCGCGGAGTTCGCCTTCATCACGGCGATGATCGGGGTGAACCTCTCCCGGATCGCGGAGGAGATCATCATCTGGAACACGAAGGAGTTCTCCTTCGTGACCCTGCACGACGCCTTCTCCACCGGCTCGTCGATCATGCCGCAGAAGAAGAACCCGGACATCGCCGAGCTGGCCCGGGGCAAGTCCGGCCGCCTCATCGGCAACCTGACCGGTCTGATGGCCACCCTCAAGGCGCTGCCGCTCGCCTACAACCGCGACCTCCAGGAGGACAAGGAGCCGGTCTTCGACTCCTGCGACCAGCTGGAGGTCCTGCTGCCCGCCTTCACCGGCATGATGGCCACGCTCACCGTCAACCGGGAGCGCATGGAGGAGCTGGCCCCGGCCGGCTTCTCGCTCGCCACCGACATCGCCGAGTGGCTGGTCAAGCAGGGCGTCCCGTTCCGGGTGGCGCACGAGGTCGCCGGCGAGTGCGTGAAGGTCGCCGAGGCGGAGGGCAAGGAGCTCGACGGGCTGACCGACGAGCAGTTCGCCAAGATCTCCGAGCACCTCACCCCCGAGGTGCGGACGGTCCTCAACGTCCCCGGCGCCCTCGCCTCCCGCGACGGCCGGGGCGGCACGGCCCCCTCGGCGGTCGCCGCCCAGCTCGTCGAGGTCAAGGCCGACCTGGTCATCCAGCACGCCTGGGCCGACGCCAAGAAGTAGCCCGTACGCCCCGCACGCCGGCCCGCCCGCAGGTGCGCGAGGCGGCACCACGCCGCCGTCCTCCGTTATCCGGAGGGCGGCGGCGCCGTCGTTTTCGGGACCCGATTGACCCGAATGAGCCGCAGGACTCTTGAGTGAGACATCTATGTCTCATGTGGTGTATGGTCGTCTCATGTCAGTCGACCGCACCGAGGTGCTCCGCTCCGCCGCAGCCCTGCTCTCCCGCAAGGCGACCGCCACCATGGACGAGGTCGCGCGGGCCGCCGGGATCGGCCGGGCCACCCTGCACCGGCACTTCGCCGGGCGGGACGCGCTGGTGCGGGCGCTCGAGGAGCTCGGGATCCAGGAGCTGGAGGCCGCCCTCGAAGCGGCCCGGCTCGACGAGGGGCCCGCCGACGAGGCCGTACGACGCCTGATCGGCGAAGTGCAGCCCGTCGCGCCGCTGCTCTCGTTCCTCGTCACCGAGAACCAGCTCTTCGAGGGCGACCAGCAGAACGAGGGCTGGGAACGCCTCGACGCCCGGGTCGCCGGACTCTTCCGGCGCGGCCAGGAACAGGGCGTCTTCCGGATCGACCTGACCCCCGCCTGGCTCTGCGAGGCCTTCTACGGGCTGATCGGCTCGGGTGCCTGGGCCGTCGCCGACGGGCGGGTCGCCGCCAAGGACTTTCCATACATGATCGCCGAGCTGCTGCTCGGCGGAGCGCGCAGGAGCGTGGAGAAGTGATCACGGACACCGTCAAGCACGAGAGCCATATCGAGGGCGTCCGCCGCCCCGGTCGGTGGCTCGCCCTCGCCGTGCTCGTCCTGGCCGTCCTGCTCGTGGCGGTCGACGCCACGGTGCTGGGCCTGGCGACCCCCTTCCTCTCCGAGGACCTCAAGCCCTCCGGCACCCAGCTGCTGTGGATCGGTGACGTCTACTCCTTCGTCATCGCCGGTCTGCTGGTCTCCATGGGCAGCCTCGGCGACCGCATCGGCCGCAAGAAGCTGCTGCTCGTCGGAGCCGTCGCCTTCGGCGCCGTCTCCGTGCTGAACGCCTACGCGACCAGCCCCGAGATGATGATCCTGGCCCGCGCCCTGCTCGGAGTCGCCGGTGCCACCCTGATGCCGTCCACGCTCGCCCTGATCCGCAACCTCTTCCACGACCCGCGCGAGCGCAGCCTCGCCATCGGCATCTGGGGCGCCATGGCCTCGGCCGGTGCCGCGGTCGGCCCGGTCGTCGGCGGATTCCTGCTGGAGCACTTCTGGTGGGGTTCGGTCTTCCTCATCAACCTGCCCGTCATGGCCGTCCTGGTCCTCGTCGGCGTCAAGCTGATCCCGGAGTCGAAGAACCCGAACCCGGGCCCCTGGGACCTGCCCAGCGTCGGCCTCTCCCTCGTCGGCATGATCGGCGTCGTCTACGCCGTCAAGGAGCTCGCCGCCAACGGCGTCACCCTGGACGTGGCCGTCGCCGCCGTCGCCGGTGTCGGCGCCCTCACCTGGTTCGTCCGCCGTCAGCTCACCCTGCCGGCCCCGCTCCTGGACATGCGCCTGTTCCGCAACCGCGGCTTCTCCGGCGCCGTCCTCGCCGACCTGCTGACCATCCTGGGCCTGTCCGGCCTGGTGTTCTTCCTGTCCCAGTTCTTCCAGCTGGTCCAGGGCCGCCAGCCGCTGGAGGCCGGCCTCGCCGAACTGCCCGCCGCCGTCGGTGCGGTGACCGCGGGTCTGCTCGCCGGCCGGGCCGCCCGCCGGTTCTCCGTACGGACCGTGGTCACCGGCGGTCTGGCCGCCATCGGCCTGGCCCTCGCGGCCCTGACCGCGATCGGCCAGTCCACCGGCTACCCGCTGCTCGGCGCGAGCCTGCTCGTGGTCGGCGTCGGTGCGGGTCTCGCCTTCACCGTCACGGCCGACGTGATCCTGTCCACCGTGCCCAAGGACCAGGCCGGTTCCGCCTCCGCGGTGTCCGAGACGGCGTACGAGCTGGGCGCGGCGCTCGGCATCGCGGTCCTCGGCTCGATCGTGACCGGTGTCTACCGGGGCTTCACCGCCCCGGCCGGCATCCCGGCGGAGACCGCCGCCGCGGCCCACGACTCGCTGGGCGGCGCGGTCGAGGCCTCCGCGGGCCTCGCCCCCGAGCAGGCCGGCGCGCTGGTCTCGGCCGCTCAGGAGGCCTTCGTCGACGGGCTGCGGATCGCGGCAGGCGCCGGCGCGGCGGTCCTCCTCGCGACCGCGGTCGCGGCCTGGTTCCTGCTGAAGGGCCAGAAGCTGGAGGACGGCGTCGAGCACTGACGCGCCGAGCTCCTCCCGTGAGGCACACGGCGAAGGGCGCCCCCGGAGCGGGGGCGCCCTTCGCCGTGTCCGGAGGCGTCGCCTACGCGGCCTTCGCCTTCGTGGCGTACATGTCCACGTACTCCTGGCCGGAGAGCCGCATGACCTCCGCCATCACCGAGTCCGTCACCGCCCGCAGGACGTACCGGTCGCGGTCCATCCCGTCGTAGCGGGAGAACTCCATCGGCTCGCCGAAGCGGACCGTGACCCGGCCCGGGCGCGGGAAGCCGGCGCCGCCCGGCTGGAGCTTGTCGGTGCCGATCATGGCGAACGGGACCACCGGGGCGCCGGTCATCAGGGTCAGCCGCGCGATGCCGGTGCGGCCGCGGTAGAGGCGCCCGTCGGGGGAGCGGGTGCCCTCGGGGTAGATGGAGAAGATCTTGCCCTCCTCCAGCACCCGGCGGCCCGTCATGAGCGCGGCCACACCGCCGCGGCCGCCGTCGCGGTCCACCGGGATCATGCCGACGCTGGTGAAGAACCAGGCCATCAGACGGCCCTTGACGCCCTTGCCCGTCACGTACTCGTCCTTGCCGATGAAGAAGACCTGGCGGTCCAGGCAGATCGGCATGATCATCGAGTCGATGAAGGTCAGGTGGTTGCCCGCGAGGATGACCGGACCCGTCCCCGGGACGTTCTCGGCGCCCTCCACGCGGGGCCGGAACATGAGGCGCAGGACCGGCCCAAGAGCTGCCTTCATGAGCGCGAGACGGGACAACGGTTCCTCCGGCGTCGGGGCGGTTCGGGCGTGTGCGGCTCGGCGGAGCGGCACGTGCAGGTGTGGACGATACTCGCGGGTCACGCCCGGTCGCACATCGGGTTCACGGAGTGGATACGCGGTGTTGACGTGTGTTTCCGCCATGTTCCGCCGAGGTCTGCCGCCCGTAGGGCATCACTGCCTAGCGTCAGGACATCAGTTGACAGGTGCGGGACATCACACCGAAGGAGTGGTCATGACACAGGGTGAGAGCAGGACCCCGGCGCGGCGAGCGGTCCTCGGCGCGGCCGGTGCGGCCGTCCTCGGCGGCTCCGCGGTCCTCGGCGGCGGCACCGCCCAGGCCGTGCAGTCGGCCGTCGCCGCGGACGCCGCGGCCGACCGCGACCGAGGCCGGGGGCACGGCGGCGACGGCCACGGCTACCGCTCCCTGCCCGTCCCCACCGTCATCGGCCACCGCGGGGCCAGCGGCTACCGCCCCGAGCACACCCTCGGCTCCTATCAGCTCGCCCTCGACATGGGCGCCCACGTCATCGAGCAGGACCTCGTCCCCACCAAGGACGGGCACCTCGTGTGCCGCCACGAGAACGACATCACCGGCACCACCGACGTCGCCGACCACCCCGAGTTCGCCTCGCGGAGGACCACCAAGAGCGTCGACGGCACGTCGATCACCGGCTGGTTCACCGAGGACTTCACCCTCGCCGAGCTCAAGACCCTGCGGGCCAAGGAGCGGATCCCCGCCACCCGGCAGGAGAACACCCTCTACGACGGCCGCTGGGACGTGCCCACCTTCGGGGAGGTGCTGCGCTGGGCCGAGAAGGAGGGCCGCCGCCGGGGACGCGAGGTGTGGCTGCACGTCGAGACCAAGCACCCCACCTACTTCCGTTCGCTCGGCCTCGGCCTGGAGGAGCGCCTCGCCAAGCTGCTCCGCCGCTACGGCCGCCACCGCGCGAACGCGCCCGTCTTCCTCCAGTCCTTCGAGCCCGGCAGCATCCAGCGGCTCGCCCGGCTCGTCGACTGCCCGCGCGTGGTCCTGCTCTCCGGGGCGAGCAGCCGCCCCTGGGACTTCGTGCAGTCCGGCGACCCGCGCACCGTCGCCGACCTGGTCAAGCCGGAGGGCCTGCGCTGGATCGCCTCCTACGCGCAGGGCATCGGGCCGACCCTCGACCTGATCCTGCCGCGCGACGCGAACGGCCGCCTCGGCACCGAGACCACCCTGGTCCGCGACGCCCACGCGGAGGGCCTCGTCCTCCACCCGTACACCCAGCGCAACGAGAACTCCTTCCTGCCGGCCGAGTACCGGCGCGGCACCGACCCGACGGCCTACGGCGACGCCTTCGGCGCGCTGAAGCGGTTCTTCGCGACGGGGATCGACGGCCTCTTCTCCGACAACGCCGACACGGCGCTGCTGGCGGCCGCGGAGTTCACGGCGGGCCGCTGACGGGGCGGGGGCCGGGGTCCCCCGTCCGATACGCCGGCGACAGGCGACAGGCGACAGGCGACAGGCGACAGGCGACAGGCGACCGGCGACCGGCGACCGGCGACCGGCTGGCGGGGCCGTCGGCTGCCGGACAGGGGATCCCGCGCCCGCCCCGGAGCCGGTGCGGGCCGGGCTGGGCCCCGGGAGCCGGCATCCCGCCCCGTACCCCCGACCGGGTGGATTCCGCCCGTCCCCGCAACCGCCCCCGCCCCGCCCCGCATCGTGGCGGGCATGACCTCCCCCGAAGCGCTGCTCGCCACGCTCACGCCCCTGCTCGCCGCCGAGTCCCGTGCGGAGGCCCCGGCCGCCGGGGTCGAGGCGGGGGACCTCGAACAGGCCGTCTGGCTCCGCCTCCTGGAGCGGTTCCGGGAGGACGGCGCCCCCGAGCAGCCCGCCGACTGGCTGCGCAGGGCGGTCCGCGCCGAGGCCCGCCGCGCCCGCCGGGACTCGGCGCGGGAGCGGCCCTACCCGGGGGAACCGGCACACGAGGCGCACGGCTCGCCCGAGAGCTCCGCGCTCGTCTCCGAACGCCGCCGCACCGTGCGCGCCGCGGTCCGCCGCACCCCGGGCCAGTGCCCCCGGCTGCTCGCCGCGATGCTCCACCCCGCGGACCCCACCTACCGCGAAATCGCAGGAGCGTTGGGTATCTCACAGGGGAGTCTGGGCCCGATGCGTTCCCGTTGCCTGGGATGCCTGCGCAGAATGCTGGCTGCGGAGGTTCCCGTCCCCGGCGTTCGGGGAAGGGTGCCGTAGACCGACGGCGGACCAGGTGAGCGGGAGGCATGCACACATGGGCATGAGCGTGACCATCTCAGCGGCAGACGCGCAGGACGCGGAGCACATCCTCAAGCTGCAGTACCTCTGCTATCAGCGTGAGGCCGAGATCTACCAGGACTGGTCGATCGAGCCGCTGACCCAGTCGCTCGACGCCCTGCGCGCCGAACTCGACGAGGGCCAGGGCTTCGTGGCCCGCCTCGGCGACGAGATCGTCGCCTCCGTGCGCGGCCGGCTCGACGAGGACGGCACCGTGCGGATCGCCAAGCTCATCGTCCACCCGCGCCTCCAGCGCCACGGCCTGGGCGGCCGGCTCCTGGACGCGATCGAGAGCCACTTCGCCGAGGAGCCGGCCCCCGCGGCCAAGCGCTTCCAGCTCTTCACCGGTCACCGCAGCGAGGGCAACCTGCGCCTCTACCGCAGCAAGGGCTACGCCCAGGTGTCCACCCGCGAGGTGGGCCCGCGCCTCACCCTCGTCACCCTGGAGAAGGCGGCCTAGTCCCCGCCTTCCGGATCATGCCGGTCCCGCGGACCCGAGGCCGTCCCGGCACCGGGTCCGCGGAGTCCCCGGGCGGTCAGACGGCCGCCCGGGACCGCCGCAGCCACCAGACGCCGGTCAGCGGCAGCAGCACCGGGATGAAGATGTAGCCGTAGCCGTAGTCGGACCAGACCGTCGCGTCCGGGAAGGCCGACGGCTCGACCAGCGTCCAGGTCCCCACGGTCAGCACGCCCACGAGCTCGGCGGCGCAGCACACCAGCGCCGCCCTGCGGGCCGTCTCCCCGCCCCGTACCAGCGTGTACGTGATGAACGCGTAGACCACCGCGGCGACCGCCGACAGGGAGTACGCCAGCGGGGCCCGGTCGAACTCGGTGGCGATCTGGTAGATCGAGCGGGAGACCGCGCCCACCGACATCACGCCGTACAGCCAGACCAGCAGCATCCCCGGGCCCGTGACCAGCCGGCCGGTCCTCCGCTTCTCGGTCTCGGTCGCGGTCATGATCAGCCCACCGTCCAGATGTCGTAGAGACGCACTTCGAGCACGGCGAGCACGACCGCGCCGGCCGCCACCGTCGCCGAGCCCCACTTGCTCCGCTCGGTCAGCGACATCAGACCCGCCGCCGGCACCGCGCACAGCGCGCCCAGCAGGTAGGCGATGAAGATCGTCGTGCCCTCCTCGGCCTTCTCGCCGCGGACCAGCTGCACGATCCCGACCACCAGCTGCACCAGGGCGAGCAGGGTCACCACGGCCATGCCGATGAAGTGCCAGTCCTTGGTGGACTGGTTCCGGGTGAAGGCGAAGCCGCACCAGGCGGCGAGGGCGAGCGCGGCCACCGAGACCGCGACCGTCAGGGCGTCAAGCATGCGCCCGAGGGTATTACGGGCCGAATGGCCCGATGCGCTCGCCCCCCCGCCCCCGTAGGGTCGATCTTCATGAAGACGCACGCCGAAGCCCTCCTGTTCGACAACGACGGCACCCTGGTCTCCTCCATGGAGTCCGTCGCCCGCTGCTGGATCCGGTGGGCGGGGGAGTACGGGCTGACCGCCGAGGACTTCGCCCGGGTCCCGCTGCACGGCCGCCCGGCCGCCGAGATCGTCGCCGACCTGCTGCCCGCCGAGCGGGTCGCCGAGGCCCTCGCCCGGATCGAGGACCTGGAGCTGGCGGACGTGGAGAACGGCGCCGGGGGCGACGGCGGAGTCGCCCTGCTGCCCGGCGCCGCGGAGCTGCTCGCCGCCCTGCCCGCCGGCCGCTGGGCCGTGGTCACCTCGGCCACCCGCCGGCTCGGCGAGGCCCGGCTGCGCGCCGCCGGCATCGAGGCGCCCCTGCTGATCGCCGCCGACGACATCACCCGCGGCAAGCCCGACCCGGAGCCCTTCCTGCTCGCAGCCGCGAAGCTGGGCGTCGACCCGGCCCGCTGCGTCGTCTTCGAGGACGCCCCCGCCGGACTGGAGGCCGGCCGTGCCGCGGGCATGCGGACCGTGGCCTTGGCCACAACCCACGCCCGCGAACAGCTCGCCGCGGACGTCGTGGTGACCGATCTGTCCGAGGTATCGGCGCAGGCCACGGAGGGCGGGGTGGAGATCGTCGCCGGGCGTTGAACCGGCGCCGGGCTGTCCGCATGGCGTCTCACCGATGTCCGCTATGCGGACGGCCCCCTTTCGTTCGCACGTTTGCATGCTTTACTTGCAGACATGACCACGACGAGCAGCCGCACCCTTGCGACCGAGGCGATCACGACGCCCGGTGCTCGTTGTATGTGTCGAATGTGCGCCATCTGAGGGCCCCCGACCGAGACTCGCGCCCCGAAGCGAGCCCCGACGGCCAGCCGTTCCGTACGCCTCCCGGCGCGGACCGTGCCGCCCCGCGCACATGCGCTGCCTCCCGGCCACCAGCCGCGACAGCGACCGCCTGCGCCTGACTGTCCGAACGACGTATGCCCCGTGCACGGCGGACCCCGCGCCGCGCACTCGACAGTGACGGAAACCCCTGTGATCACCACTTCGGGCCTGACCAAGGTCTACGAGTCGAGAGGCCGCCAGGTCACCGCCCTGGACGGCGTCGACCTCCACGTCCGTGAGGGCGAGGTCTTCGGCGTGATCGGCCAGAGCGGCGCCGGCAAGTCCTCCCTCATCCGCTGCGTCAACCTCCTGGAGCGCCCCACCTCCGGCACCGTGACCGTGGACGGCGTCGACCTGACCGCCCTCGCCGGCCGCGGCCGGCGGGCGGGCAAGGACCTGCGCCGGGCCCGCAGCAGCATCGGCATGGTCTTCCAGCACTTCAACCTGCTGTCCTCCCGCACCGTCAAGGACAACATCGAGCTCCCGCTGGAGATCCTGGGCGTCTCGGGCGCCGAGCGCTCCCGCCGCGCCCTCGAACTCCTCGACCTGGTCGGCCTGGCCGACAAGGCGAAGTCCTACCCGGGCCAGCTCTCCGGCGGCCAGAAGCAGCGCGTCGGCATCGCCCGCGCCCTGGCCGGCGAGCCCAAGGTCCTGCTCTCCGACGAGGCCACCAGCGCCCTCGACCCGGAGACCACCCGCTCCATCCTCCAGCTGCTCCGCGACCTCAACCGGCAGCTCGGCCTCACCGTCCTGCTCATCACGCACGAGATGGACGTCGTCAAGACGATCTGCGACTCGGCCGCGCTGATGCAGAAGGGCCGGATCGTCGAGTCCGGCACCGTCGGCGAACTGCTCGCGACCCCCGGCTCCCAGCTGGCCGCCGAGCTGTTCCCGGTCAGCGGCGCCGCCACCGCCCCCGACCGCACGGTCGTGGACGTGACCTTCCACGGCGAGACCGCCACCCAGCCGGTCATCTCGCAGCTCTCCCGTACGTACAACATCGACATCTCGATCCTCGGCGCGGCGATGGACACCGTCGGCGGCCGGCAGATCGGCCGGATGCGGATCGAACTGCCCGGACGCTACGAGGACAACGTCGTCCCGGTCGGCTTCCTGCGCGAGCAGGGCCTCCAGGTCGAACCCGTCGACCACGCCGACGGCGACGCAGAACCGCAGGCCCGGCCCGTGCCCGCCCAGGCGCCCGCGCTGGTGAAGGAAGGTGCCAAGTGACCTGGTCCGAAATGCAGCCGCTGCTCCAGCAGGGCACCGTCGACACCCTCTACATGGTCCTGTGGGCCACCGTCGTCACCATCCTCGGCGGCCTCCCGCTCGGCATCCTCCTCGTCCTCACCGACAAGGGCGGACTGCTGCAGAACCGACCGGTGAACAAGGTCGTCGGTGCGATCGTGAACGTGGGCCGCTCGCTGCCCTTCATCATCCTGCTGATCGCCCTGATCCCCTTCACCACCTTCGTCGTGGGCACCTTCATCGGCCCGACCGCGATGATCGTCCCGCTCGCCATCGGCGCCATCCCCTTCTTCGCCCGGCTCGTCGAGACCGCGATCCGCGAGGTCGACCACGGACTCGTCGAGGCCGTCCAGTCCATGGGCGGCGGCATCCCGACCATCGTCCGCAAGGTCCTGCTCCCGCAGGCCCTGCCCTCCCTGGTCTCCGGCGTCACCACCACCGTCATCGTGCTCATCGGCTACTCCGCGATGGCCGGCGCGGTCGGCGGCGAGGGACTCGGCTCCAAGGCCGTCACGTACGGGTACCAGCGCTTCGACACCACGTTCATGCTGGTCACCGTCGTCGTCCTGGTCGCGATCGTCACCGTCGTCCAGCTCATCGGAGACGGCGTCGTCCGCCTCCTCGCCCGCCGCGGCCGCACCGCGTAACCCGGCCGGGCCCACCCCGACTTCGTCACCCCGAAGAAAAAGCCAGGACTCGTTGTCCAGGCGTCCACCGCTCCACCGGAAAGAGGCACTCTTCGTGCGCACCAACATCAAGCTCACCGCGGGCATCGCCGCCACCGCCGCTCTCGCCCTGGGCCTCACCGCCTGCGGTACGTCCTCCGACCCGTCGTCCTCCACCAAGGACGCCGCCGGATCCGCGGACAAGCCGCTCGTCGTCGCCGCGTCCCCGACGCCGCACGCCGACATCCTGAACTTCGTCAAGGACAAGCTCGCCGCCAAGGAGGGCCTGAAGCTGGAGGTGAAGGAGTTCACGGACTACGTCCTGCCGAACACCGCCACCGAGTCCGGCCAGGTCGACGCCAACTTCTTCCAGCACAAGCCGTACCTCGACGACTTCAACAAGAAGAACAACACCCACATCGTCCCGGTGGTCAACGTCCACCTGGAGCCGCTCGGCCTCTACTCCAAGAGCGTCAAGTCGCTGAAGGACATCAAGGCCGGCCAGACCATCGCCGTCCCCAACGACACCACCAACGAGGGCCGCGCCCTCCACCTGCTCGCCGACAACGGGCTCATCACCCTCAAGGCGGGCGTCGGCACCGACGCCAAGCTCTCCGACATCACCGACAAGAAGGGCCTGGAGTTCAAGGAGCTGGAGGCCGCCACCGTGCCCCGCGCCCTGAACGACGTCGACGCCGCCGTCATCAACGGCAACTACGCCATCGAGGCCAAGCTGGAGCCCGCCAAGGACTCCCTCGCCCTGGAGAAGGCGGAGGGCAACCCCTACGCCAACTTCCTCGCCGTCAAGGAGGGCAACGAGAAGGACGCCCGCGTGCAGAAGCTCGCCAAGCTCCTCAACTCGCCCGAGGTGAAGAAGTACATCGAGGACACCTACAAGGGCTCGGTCATCCCGGCCTTCGGTGCCGCCAAGTAACGACCCGTCAGGCGAGGGCCCGTCAGAAGGCCCCCGTAGTACGGTCGTCCAGCAGAAGGCCCCGCACGCCCCGTCCGGCGCGCGGGGCCTTCGGCTCACCCGCGCATGCGCGGCGGCAGCCCCATGCTGCATGCTGTGCGTTCACGGTCTTCACGTATGGAGCTGCAGATGACTACCACCTTCCCGTCCCTCTCCATCAACACGGACCGGTTGGTGCTGCGCCCGTACGAAGAGGCCGACATCCCCGCCTTCGTCGAGATGATGAACGACGAACTGGTGGTCGCCTGGACCTCCGTCCCGCACCCCTACACCCGCGCCGACGCCGAGGACTGGGTGCGCAGGATCGCTCCTGCGGAACGCTCCGAAGGCCGCGGCGTGGTCTTCGCCGTCACCGAGTTCCTCACCCAGCGGCTCGTCGGCACCGTCCACCTCCGCAACACCGACTGGCGCACCCGCTCCATCGAGGTCGCCTACGTGACCGCCCCCTGGGCCCGAGGCGAGGGATACGCCACCGAGTCCGTCCTCGCCGTCGCCCAGTGGCTCTTCGGCGACCGCGCCTTCGAGCGCATGGAACTGCGCACCGCCGCCGACAACACCGCCTCCCAGCAGGTCGCCCAGAAGATCGGCTGCATCAGCGAGGGCGTCCTGCGCAACGCGTGGATAGCGCGCAGCCAGACCGAGAGCGGCGACTGGACCGACGTCCGCACCGACCTCATCGTCTGGAGCCTCCTCCCCGAGGACCTGGACAGCGCCGACCAGCTCGCCGAGGCCGGCTACTCCGGCTACGCGGACTGGAGCTGACCGGGACCCGCCCCGGTAGGCTCGTTCCGCCCCCGACCCGCACCCACCTCCAGGGAGACAGAGACAGATGGCCGACCGGGTCACGGTGATCGGCTGGGACGGTTCGCCCCTCACCGCGGCGGCCCGTTCCGCGCTGGCCGCCGCCACCCTCGTCGCCGGCGCCGCGCACCACCTCGCCCTCCCCGAAGTGCCGCCGAACGCCGAACGCATCCGCCTCGGCAGCGTCGACCTCGCCGCCCGCCGGATCGCCGGCCACCGCGGCACCGCCGTCGTCCTCGCCGACGGCGACCCCGGCTTCTTCGGCGTCGTGCGCACCCTGCGCGCCCCCGAGCACGGCCTCGAGGTCGAGGTCGTCCCCGCGGTCTCCTCCGTCGCCGCCGCCTTCGCCCGGGCCGGCATGCCCTGGGACGACGCCAGGATCGTCGTCGCCCACCAGCGCACCCTGCGCCGTGCCGTCAACGTCTGCCGCGCCCACCCCAAGGTCGCCGTCCTCACCTCGCCCGGCGCGGGCCCCGCCGAACTCGCCCTGCTGCTCGACGGCGTGCACCGCACCTTCGTCATCTGCGAGGAGCTCGGCACCGCGCGCGAACAGGTCACCGTCCTCACCTCCGACAAGGCCGCCGACCACGTCTGGCGCGACCCCAACGTCGTCATCGCCATCGGCGGCACCCCCGCCCCCGGCCGCGCCGGAGCCTGGCTCATGGGCGACGACACCCCCGCCGTACGGGGCTGGGGGCTGCCCACCGAGGAGACCGGCGGCCGCACCGGCCAGGACCCCGCCCTGCGCGCCGCGCACCTCGCCCGCCTCGGCCCGCGCGTCGGCGACCTCGTCTGGGACATCGGCTGTGCCGACGGCGCCTTCGCGGTCGAGGCCGCCCGCTTCGGCGCCGCCGTCATCGCCGTCGACGCGGACCCGGAGGCCTGCGCCCGCACCGAGGCCGCCGCCCGCCGCGCCGGCGTCCTGCTCCAGGCCGTCCCCGGCCGCGCCCCGCACGTGCTGGAGCGCCTGCCCGAACCCGACGTCGTCCGCATCGGCGGCGGGGGAGTCCCCGTCGTCACCGCCTGCACCGACCGCAGGCCCGAGCGGATCGTCGCCCACGCCTCCACCCGCGACGAGGCCGAGGCGATCGGCGCCGCCCTCGCCGACGGCGGCTACACCGTGGAGAGCCGTCTGCTGCAGACCGTCGGCCTCGACCCGGCCGACTGGACCGAGCGCGAGCGGACCGTCGCCTTCCTCCTCTGCGGCACCCGGACCCACCGCTCCCCGTGATCGCGGGGCCTGCCGGGGAAGGTAGGCTGGCCGATTGTTGTACCGCACCGGGATGTTCGGCGTTTTGTTCGCCAATGCCCCGAACCGGGGGCCGCTTTGGGCCCCTGATGTGGTACGGAGCCGTGGGGGGCCGCGCGACGTGGCGCAGTCCACAGCGAACCGTGTCGGATCCGCCTGTCAGGATGGCCGAGGGCCGGGACAATGCAGGGGTGACCGCGCGTCCTTCGTGCCGCGCGGCGCGCATGCTCGTTCTTGTTTGACGGGCGAAGGTCTGAAGGAGCACAACCGATGGGCGAGGGGTACGCAGCATGACGGACACCGGCCAGATCCCGGGCGAGGGGCTGCCGGAGAACGCAGGCATGGTCGAGCAGCCGGGCATCCCCGCCCCGGGCGCGTACACCTTCCTGGACCCCTCCGAGCACGCAGCCGAGGACGACGACCTGCTTCTGATGCCGGGCGCCCAGGGCGCCTGGAGCGAGCTCCAGCCGGGCGTCCAGCCCGCGCCGCCCGTCGCCGTGCCCGCCCCGATGCCGCAGGCCGAGCCGCTCGTCGACCCGCTGACGGCCCCGCTGGACCAGGTGACCTCGACCCCGCCGCAGGGCGTGCCGCTGCCGCCGCACACCCCGGCCCACGGCGTCCCGCTGGAGCCCGAGTACGGATACGAGCCGGGCGTCCTCGACACCGGCGCCCACGAGGCCGCGGGCCGCGACACCGGCTCCGTCGACCTCGGCGGCGTCCGCGTGCCGCCGCCGGCCACCGCCCCGACCCCGCCGCCGTCCCGCCGCCCGCTGCACATGGGCCCGCCGGTCCCCGAGGGCACCGGCCCCGCGGTCCGCTCCCTCGCCGACCGCGGCCCCGCCGCCCCGGCCCCGCAGCCCGTGCCGGCCCCGGTCGCCGCGACGGCGCCCGCGCCGATGCCGGTCCGCACCCCGGGCCCGCCGACGGCCGGCCTGGAGTACCTGGACGTCGCGCAGGACCAGCAGACCGCCCCGCAGGGCGCCGTGCCGTGGACCGCGCAGCCCGAGGTCCCCCTCGCAGAAACGGTCGTCCCTCCGGTCGCCCAGTTCGTCCCGGTCGAGGGCTCCGTCCCGACCGCCCCGCACCTGGCCCCGACCCCCCAGGCCGAGCCGGAGCCCCTGGCGCCCGCCGAGGAGCCGACCCCGGAGGAGCCCGCGACGGCCGAGGCCCCCGCGGAGCAGCCCGCCCCGGTGGAGCAGCCCGCCCCGGAGCAGCCGGTCGTCGAGGCCCCCGCCGCGCCCCCCGTGGCCGAGGCCCCCGCGGTCGAGCAGCCCGTGGCCGAGCAGACCCCGGCCGAGCAGCCGCTCTCCCCGGAGCCCGCCGTCGAGCAGCCGGTCGCCGAGCAGCCCGTGGCCGTACAGGAGCCGGTGGCCGAGGAGCCCGTACCGGTCCAGCAGCCGGTGGCCGAGGAGCCCGTAGCGGTTCAGCAGCCGGTGATCGAGGAGCCCGTGGCGGAAGCTCCGGCGGAGGCCGTGGTCCCCGCCCCGCGCGAGCCGGAGCCGCAGCCCGTCGAGCCCCCGCAGGCCCCGGTCGAGGCGCTCGTCGAGCAGCCCGCGGCGGCGGCGCCCGCGACCGAGCCGGCCCCCGTCGAGGTGACGGCCGAGGAGATCCCGGTCGTGGCCGAGGGGACCCCGGCGGTGGCCGAGGAGGCCCCGGCCACGGTCGAGGAGCTCCCGGCGGCGGTCGAGGAGTCCCCGGCCCCGCAGCCGGAGACGGCCGTGGCGGCACCCGTGGAGCAGCCGCAGGCCCCCACGGAGGCCGAGCCCGAGACCCAGCCGACGGCAGCGCCGGAGCCGACCGAGGCAGTCGCTCCGGCCGAGACGGCCGAGACGGCCGAGGCCGTCGAGGTCATCGTTCAGGCCGATGTGCCCGAGGCCCCCGAGGCGCCGGTCCAGGAGGGCGCTCCCGCCCCCGGCTACGACGAGGCGGAGCGCGAGGCGGTCCTCCGCGTCATGCGCGAGCGCCGCGACATCCGCAACGGCTTCCGTTCGGACCCGATCCCGCACGAGGTGCTGCTCCGCGTCCTGGAGGCGGCCCACACGGCGCCCAGCGTCGGCCACTCGCAGCCCTGGGACTTCGTCGTCATCCGCAGCGCCGAGACGCGCCGCACGATGCACGAGCTCGCCGCACACCAGCGCGAGGCGTACGCGAAGTCCCTCCCCAAGGGCCGGGCGAAGCAGTTCAAGGAACTGAAGATCGAGGCGATCCTCGACACTCCGGTGAACATCGTGGTGACGGCGGACCCCACGCGGGGCGGCCGGCACACTCTCGGCCGCTACACGCAGCCGCAGATGGCCCCGTACTCCTCGGCCCTCGCCGTGGAGAACCTGTGGCTCGCCGCCCGTGCCGAGGGCCTCGGCGTCGGCTGGGTCAGCTTCTTCGACGAGCGCGAGATGGTCCGCGCCCTCGGCCTGCCCGAGCACCTCGAAGTGGTCGCGTACCTCTGCGTCGGCTACGTCGACGAGTTCCCGGAGGAGCCGGAGCTGATGCAGGCGGGCTGGTCCAAGCGCCGCCCGCTGTCGTGGGTCGTCCACGAGGAGACGTACGGCCGCCGCGCGCTGCCCGGCGAGGAGCCGCACGACCTGCTCCAGGAGACGGTCGCGAACATCCGCCCGCTCGACGCCAAGGCGCTCGGCGAGGCGTGGGAGCGCCAGAAGCGCATGACCAAGCCCGCCGGGGCCCTGGGCATGCTGGAGATCATCTCGGCGCAGCTCTCGGGCCTCTCCCGCACCTGCCCGCCGCCGATCCCGGAGCCGGCCGCCGTCGCGATCTTCGCCGGCGACCACGGGGTCCACGCGCAGGGCGTCACGGCCTGGCCCCAGGAGGTGACCGGCCAGATGGTCGCGAACTTCCTCGGCGGCGGCGCGGTCTGCAACGCCTTCGCGAACCAGGTGGGCGCCGAGGTCTGCGTGATCGACGTGGGCGTCGCGAGCGAGCTCCCCTCGACCCCGGGCCTGCTGCCCCGCAAGGTCCGCCCGGGCACGGCCGACTTCACCATCGGCCAGGCGATGACCCACGAGGAGGCCATCGCCGCGATCGAGGTGGGCATCGAGACGGCCCGCGACCTCGTGGCGGCGGGCAACAAGGCCCTGCTCACGGGTGAGATGGGCATCGCGAACACCACGGCGTCCGCCGCCCTCATCTCGGTGTACACCGGCGTGGACCCGACCGAGGTCACCGGCCGTGGCACGGGCATCAACGACGAGATGCACGCCCGCAAGGTGGACGTGGTGCGCCGCGCCCTCGACCTGCACAAGCCGGACCCGGCGGACCCGATCGGCGTCCTGGCGGCGGTCGGCGGCCTGGAGCACGCGGCGCTGGTCGGCCTGATCCTGGGCGCGGCCTCGCTCCGTACCCCGGTGATCCTGGACGGCGTCTCCACCGGGGCGGCCGCCCTGGTGGCCCGGGCCATCGCGCCCGAGTCGCTGGCGGCGTGCATCGCGGGCCACCGCAGCGCCGAGCCGGGCCACGTGGCGGCCCTGAACAAGCTGGGCCTGCGCCCGCTGGTCGACCTCGACCTGCGCCTCGGCGAGGGCACGGGAGCGCTCCTGGCCCTGCCGCTGGTCCAGAGCGCGGCCCGCGCGATGCACGAGGTGGCGACCTTCGACTCCGCCGGCGTCACGGAAAAGTAGAGAAGAGCACTCCCGCACGCCCTCCTGTCCGGGTCGGTTCTCCGGGCAGGAGGGCGTGCCCACTCAGGGGAGTGGGGGACGCGCAGGGGACCGCGTTCGGGACGTGAAGCATGATGTGTGGCGCGGAACAGAAACGTTTCTCGTCCCGGTGCCGGATCCGCGCCGTCCATCATGCGGTCCCGAACGCGGTCCCCGGAGCGTCCCGCACGTCGGCCGCTCACCAGCGGGAGATCCGTCACAGCGTGACAACCCCTGGTCACCGATACTGTTGGTGCCCAAACGCACCGCCCCTCCGAGGAGCCGCCCGCACATGGCCGACCACGCCGACCACGCCGAGCACCCCGCCTACCCCGTCGGACTGCGCCTTTCGGGCCGCCGCGTCGTCGTGCTCGGCGGCGGCCAGGTCGCCCAGCGCAGGCTCCCGGCGCTGGTCGCGGCGGGTGCCGACGTCACGCTGATCTCCCCGTCCGCGACCCCGTCCGTCGAGGCGATGGCCGAGGCCGGCGAGATCACCTGGACCAGGCGCCGCTACGAGGACGGCGACCTCGCCGACACCTGGTACGTGCTCGTCGCCACCACCGACCCGGCCGCCAACGCCGCCGCCTCGGCGGAGGCGGAGCGCACCCGGACCTGGTGCGTCCGCTCGGACGACGCGGAGGCGGCCACCGCCTGGACCCCGGCCACCGGCCGCAGCGAGGGCGTGACGGTCGCGGTGCTCACGGGCCACGACCCGCGCCGCTCCGCCGCCGTGCGCGACGCGATCGTGGAGGGCCTGCGGGACGGTTCGATCGCGGCGCCGACCCACCGCGCCCGCACCCCCTTCGTGGCCCTGATCGGCGGCGGCCCGGGCGACCCGGACCTGATCACGGTCCGCGGCCGCCGTCTGCTGGCCGAGGCCGACGTGGTGATCGCGGACCGCCTCGGCCCGCGCGACCTCCTCAACGAGCTGCCGCCGCACGTCGAGGTGATCGACGCGGCGAAGATCCCGTACGGCCGCTTCATGGCCCAGGAGGCCATCAACAACGCCCTGATCGAGCACGCGAAGGCCGGGAAGTCGGTCGTCCGCCTCAAGGGCGGCGACCCGTTCGTCTTCGGCCGGGGCATGGAGGAGGCCCAGGCACTGGCCGCCGAGGGCATCGCGTGCACGGTCGTCCCGGGCATCTCCAGCTCGATCTCGGTTCCCGGCGCCGTCGGCATCCCGGTCACGCACCGGGGCGTGGCCCACGAGTTCACGGTGGTCAGCGGCCACGTGGCCCCGGACGACCCGCGCTCGCTCGTGGACTGGGCGTCGCTGGCGAAGCTGACCGGGACCCTGGTGATCCTCATGGGCGTCGACAAGATCGGCAAGATCGCGGAGGCCCTGATCGCGCACGGCAAGTCCCCGGACACGCCGCTGGCCCTGGTGCAGGAGGGCACGACCGCGACCCAGCGCCGTGTGGACGCCACACTGGCGACGGTGGCGGAGACGGTGGTGGCCCAGGAGGTCCGCCCGCCGGCGGTGATCGTCATCGGCGACGTGGTGGCGGAGTCCCCGGACAAACGGAACAGCTGAAAGAGAACGCTCCCCCCCCCCGCCCCCGCCCGTGCGGCGCACGGCGCACCCCGCCCCGCACATTGGCACCACACCCCGGACAAGGCAGTATCACCCCGTGGCCGAACTCATCACGATCGACGACCCCGACGACCCCCGCCTGAGCGATTACACCGGACTGACCGACGTCGAGCTCCGCCGCAGGCGCGAGCCGGCCGAGGGCCTGTTCATCGCCGAGGGCGAGAAGGTCATCCGCCGCGCCAAGCAGGCGGGGTACGAGATGCGGTCGATGCTGCTCTCCGCGAAGTGGGTCGACGTCATGCGGGACGTCATCGACGAGGTACCGGCGCCCGTGTACGCGGTGCAGCCGGACCTCGCCGAGCGCGTGACGGGCTACCACGTGCACCGCGGCGCGCTGGCGTCGATGCAGCGCAAGCCGCTGCCGGACGCGACGGAGCTGCTGGGCACGGCCCGCCGGGTCGCGGTGATGGAGTCGGTCAACGACCACACCAACATCGGCGCCATCTTCCGCAGCGCCGCCGCGCTCGGCATGGACGCGGTGCTGCTCTCCCCGGACTGCGCGGACCCGCTGTACCGCCGTTCGGTGAAGGTCTCGATGGGCGCGGTGTTCTCGGTCCCGTACGCCCGCCTGGACACCTGGCCGCGCGGCCTGGAGGCGGTCAGGGAGGCGGGCTTCAAGCTGCTCGCGCTGACGCCCGCGGACCGGGCCACGTCGATCGACGAGGCCGCCCCGCACCGGCTCGACCGGGTGGCGCTGATGCTGGGCGCGGAGGGGGAGGGCCTGTCGACGCAGGCGCTGCGCGCGGCGGACGAGTGGGTCCGCATCCCGATGGCGCACGGTGTGGACTCGCTGAACGTGGGCGCGGCGGCGGCGGTGGCCTTCTACGCGGTGACGAGCGGCCGCCCGCAGCCCTGACCCCTCAGCCTCAGCCCTGGAGCGCCTGCGCCGCGGCGATCCCGAGGGCCACGATCAACGTCACCACGACGAAGACGAAGAGACGCTGACGCAGCAGCCGGGGGTTGGCGGGCCGCCGCCCGGTGGAGGTGCTCCGGGCCCCGGGCCGTGTACCGGGCCGGGAGTGCGGACCTCCGCCGCGCGAGGAGGACGGCCGCGCGGCCCCGGCCCGCCCCTGCGTACCGGTGGACCGCTCGGTGACCCGGTCGACCTGCCGCTCGGCGTTCGACCGCTCACCGTGTCGCTCCGCGGTCCGCTCGGTGTACCGCTCGGTGGGTCGCATGGCCCCGGGCCGGACGGTGTTGCGCTCGTCGCCCCGCTCGCGCTCCCGGTCCCGCTGCCCGGGCGGCCGGGTGGCCGCGGGCAGCCCCTGTGCCTCGCGGGCGGCGATCTCCTTGAGCCGCATGGACAGCTGGAGGGTGCTGGGACGTTCCTCCGGATCCTTCGCGAGGCAGGCGCGGACGAGCGGGGCCAGCGCGTCGGGGACGCCGTGGAGCTGCGGCTCCTCGTGCACGACCCGGTAGAGCATGACCTCGGAGCTGCCGTGTCCGAAGGGGGAGTCGCCCATGGCGGCGTACGCGAGGGTGGCGCCGAGCGAGAAGACGTCGGTCGCGGGGGTGACGGCGGCGCCGCGCACCTGCTCGGGCGCGAGGAAGCCGGGGGAGCCGACCGCGGTCCCGACGTGGGTGAGGGTGCTGGCCCCGGTCGCCCAGGCGATGCCGAAGTCGATGATGCGGGGGCCCTTGGGCGACAGCAGAATGTTGGAGGGCTTGAGGTCGCGGTGGACGACCCCGGCCTCGTGGACGGCGACGAGCCCTTCGGAGAGGGCGGCCCCGATGGCGGCGACGTCGGCGGCCCGCAGGGAGCCCTCTTCGGCGACCCGGTCGTGCAGGGAGGGCCCGGGGACGTACTGGGTGGCGAACCAGGGGCGCTCGGCTTCCAGGTCGGCGGCGACGAGCCGGGCCGTGCAGCCGCCGCGGATGCGCCGGGCGGCGGAGACCTCGCGGGCGAAGCGGGACCGGAACTCCTGGTCCTCGGCGAGGTCGGGCCGGATGACCTTGAGGGCGACGCGCTGCCCGCGCCGGTCGGAGCCGAGGTACACGACTCCCATTCCGCCGGCTCCGAGCCTGCGGTGGAGCCGGAACGACCCGACGATCCGCGGGTCCTCGCGCCGGAGCCGCATCATCGCCATGTCCGTCCCCTCGTCCGTTCGACGTGGCACAGCTTACGTACCCCCGCCCCGGCGCGCTCACAGGCCGCGCCCTCGCACCCGCATCGATTGTCAGTGCTGAGGGGACCACTTGAGGGACGGTCAGCCATCGCGGCCGCCAACACCCGCTCCGAGCACAACAGTTGGAATTCCGGCCGGTGGTCCCTCCCGGGCGGGTGCGGGGACGTGAGGGAGGTCACGCGACCCCTCCGGGAAGACCCCGAGCCAGGGAGGAGGCGTCTCCACCCAGGGGAGTACGCCGGGCGGACGGTCGTCATCCTCCCGGAGGCCCGGAAGTCGGTACGCGGGCATGACGTCCGGGGCCTCCCCGCTGCCTAGTGTTGAGGTCAAGCGGCGGGTGCAGCACTCGTCCCCCGAGGTCACCGCACCCGCCGCGTCAGACACGACAGGAGAGGAACCATGGCGTACTCGGCCCCGCGGATCACCCCCCGCCCTTCCAGCCGTCGTCACCCGCTGGTGGCGACCGCCATGGTCCTCCCTCTCGCGACCCTGCTCGTGGTCGTCTTCGGCGGCTGGGAAGCGGTGGTCACTCAGGCGTCGTCCGTGGGCGTGATGCTGGGGCGCTGAGCGGCGCTCCGGACCCGGGTGAGCGGCCCGGGTCGGGGACATCCGGCCGGAAACCCCGTGGGGACGGGGGTGCGGCGGACGGCAGCGTGTGGCCGGTCAGCTGGGGAGCTGACCGGCCCTCGCGCTTTCTCGTGAGCCCTTTAGGCTCCTCTCCGTGGAGGAGACCGGTCTCGTACAGCTGCACGCCCTCGCCCGCGCCACGGCGCACCCGGGGGCGTCCTCGGCGTGCCCGTGCGCGACCGGGGTGCTCGCGGACCGGGACGACGGCACGGTGGTGCGCCACGGGCGTCTGGTCGTGAAGTCGCACGCGCCCGGCGGCGACACGGAGGAGCTCCGGTCGCGGGTCGGCGTCGCGGCCCTGCCCGCCCTGGCGGAGGTGCTCCTGCCGCCGCTGCCCGGCCCCCGCGCGGCGCTCGACGGCCGCCTGGTGACGGCGTGGCCGTACGGCACCCCCGTGGACCCGGAGCACCCGGAAGCGGCCCCGTGGGAGGAGGCGGGCCGCCTCCTCGCGCTGCTGCACCTGACCCCGCCCCCGCCGGGCCTCCCGCCGATGCGCGCCCCGCTGAAGGCGGCGCTGGCCGTGGAGCGGATGCGTCGCACGGCCCCGGACCACCCGGCGGCCGCCACGGTCCTGGACGCCTGGCGCACCCTCCCGCCCCGGGCGGAGTCCCGGAGCGGCGGCTCCTCCGCCCTCTGCCACGGAGACTTCCACCTGGGCCAGCTGGTCCGCGCCCCCCACTGGCGCCTGATCGACGTCGACGACCTGGGCGTCGGCGACCCGGCGTGGGACCTGGCCCGCCCCGCGGCCTGGTTCGCGGCGGGGCTGCTGCCGCCGGAGGTCTGGTCGCGGTTCCTGGGGGCGTACGAGGGGGCCGGCGGCCCGGCGACCAGGAGCCCGGCGACCGGCGGCCCGACCACCGGGCGCGCGGGCTCCGGGGCCCCGGGCGGCGACCCGTGGGCCCGGCTGGACGTCCCGGCCCGCGCCCTGACCGTGCAGACCGCGGCGCTGGCGCTGGCGAAGTCGACGGCGGAGGGGCGCCCGCTGGACGAGGTGGAGCACGTGATGGTCGACACCTGCGCCCGAATCGCCTCGATCCGAACCGAGTTGGTTCCGCCGGCGTCCCCATAAAGTGAGAGCACCATCCGAACGGCAGGGAGTTGAGCCGAGCATGCAGTGTCCCAAGTGCCACGCGCCCATGCACACGTACAACCGCAACGGTGTCCAGATCGAGCAGTGCAGCGGCTGCCGGGGCATATTCCTGGACTACGGCGAGCTGGAGGCCCTGACCCGTCTGGAGTCGCAGTGGCAGGCCCCGCCCGCCCCGCCGGCCTACCCGGCGCAGCCCGCGGCTCCGGCCTGGGGCGCTCCGCAGCACGGCGGTCACGGTGGACACCACGGCCACCACGGCGGCCACCACCGCGGGTTCGGCCGGATGCTCTTCTCCTCCTGAGCCCTCCTGACGCAAGGCTCCGAGCCCGTCTCGGAGCCTCGGCGCCCGGAGTTCGGAGCTCGGGCAACACGAAGAAGCCCCCGTCCGCGCGATGCGGCCGGGGGCTTCTTGTCTGGTGCGCGATACTGGGATTGAACCAGTGACCTCTTCCGTGTCAGGGAAGCGCTCTCCCGCTGAGCTAATCGCGCGGGATGGTCAGGATCGTACAGGACGAGCCCGGACCGGTGGTGCTGCGTGCGCGATACTGGGATTGAACCAGTGACCTCTTCCGTGTCAGGGAAGCGCTCTCCCGCTGAGCTAATCGCGCGGGGGATCCGAAGATCCAGGACCCGAAGATCCAGTGGACGATACTGGGATTGAACCAGTGACCCCTTCCGTGTCAGGGAAGTGCTCTCCCGCTGAGCTAATCGTCCTTGGAGGTGGAGACGGGATTTGAACCCGTGTAGACGGCTTTGCAGGCCGTTGCCTCGCCTCTCGGCCACTCCACCAGGAGTGAATACGGGGGTTCGGGAAGATCCCCCACATCGAGCGGACGACGAGATTCGAACTCGCGACCCTCACCTTGGCAAGGTGATGCTCTACCAACTGAGCCACGTCCGCTTGTCTTTTCCGTTTCGCTTGCGCGTCCCGGCGACGTGTTGAACTCTAGCGGATTCCTGGGCCAGCACAAAAACGCGTTTCCGCAGCGTGCTGACCTGCGGCCCCGCCAGGGGGTCCGGGAGCGTTCGCACGGCGTTCACTCCCCGTGTTCCCCGAGTGGCGCCCAGCGGCCCCCCGGCGCCCGTCCCCGGGGCCCCGCTCCCTCTCCCCGCCGGGCCGTGCCCCGCGCGCCTAGACTCGCAACCGTGCACCCCCTCGCTCCCATGGCCCGCTTCGGCGGCCTCCTCGCCACCGACCTGCGGGACGTCACCCGTGACCCCGAGGCACTGGACTCCTCGGGCTTCTGGGCCGTCTGCGCGGACTTCGAGGGCCGTCTGACCTGCGCCCGCTTCGGCGACGTGCGGCCGGACCCGGTCCCCGCACCCGTCCCCGGCGCCTGGCGGGGGCCCGCGGCCGGCGACTGGACGTCCTCCCTGGACCGCGCCGCGTACACGGCGGGCGTGCGCCGCGTGCGCGAGCACATCGCGCGCGGGGAGGTGTACCAGGCGAACCTCTGCCGGGTGATGTCCGCGCCGCTGCCCGATCCGGCCCTCGCCGACGTGGACGCGCTCACCGCCCTCCTCGCCCGCGGCAACCCGGCCCCTTACGCGGGGACGATCCGGCTGCCGGCGCACGGGGTGGAGATCGCCACCGCGTCCCCGGAGCTCTTCCTGCGCCGCGAGGGGGCTCTGGTGACCTCCGGGCCGATCAAGGGCACCGGGCGCACGGCCGACGATCTGCTCCCGAAGGACTACGCGGAGAACGTGATGATCGTCGACCTGGTCCGCAACGACCTCGGCCGGGTCTGCGAGACCGGCAGCGTCACCGTGCCCGACCTGTGCGCGGTCGAGGAGCACCCCGGCCTGGTCCACCTGGTCTCCACCGTCAGCGGGCTGCTGCGCGAGGACGCGGGCTGGCCCGGGCTGCTGGCCGCAGCCTTCCCGCCCGGGTCCGTCACGGGCGCGCCCAAGTCCAGCGCCCTGCGGATCATCGAGGCCCTGGAGACCGTCCCGCGCGGCCCCTACTGCGGCGGCATCGGCTGGGTCGACGCGGACGCGGGCACCGCCGAGCTCGCCGTCGGCATACGCACCTTCTGGATCGACCGGGCCGAGGGCGCGCTCCGCTTCGGCACCGGCGCCGGGATCACCTGGGGATCGGACCCCGAGGGCGAGTGGGCGGAGACCGAGCTGAAGGCCTCGCGCCTGGTCGCGATAGCGTCGGGCGCGTACGAGGCGAGCGGAAGGGCCATATCTCGATGAAACTCTGGGTCAACGGCGCACTGCACGACGCCGAGACCGCGCAGGTGTCCGTCCTCGACCACGGTCTGACCGTGGGCGACGGCATCTTCGAGACGGTCAAGGCCGAGCGCGGCGAAACCTTTGCTCTCACCCTCCACCTGGAGCGGCTCACCCGCTCCGCGCGCGGCCTCGGGCTGCCCGACCCGGACCTCGACGAGGTCCGCCGGGCCTGCGCCGCCGTCCTGGAGGCGAACCCGATGGAGCTCGGCCGGCTCCGCATCACGTACACCGGCGGCCTCTCCCCGCTCGGCTCCGAGCGCGGCGACGCGGGCCCCAGCCTCGTCGTGGCCCTCGGCGGGACGAGCCGGCGCCCCGACTCCACCGCGGTGATCACCGTCCCGTGGACGCGCAACGAGCGCGGCGCGCTCACGGGCCTGAAGACCACCTCGTACGCGGAGAACGTCGTGGCCCTCGCCAGGGCGCGGGAGCGGGGGGCCTCGGAGGCGCTCTTCGGCAACACCGTCGGGCAGCTCTGCGAGGGCACCGGCTCCAACGTCTTCGTGGTGCTCGACGGCCGCGTCCACACCCCGCCGGTCTCCTCCGGCTGCCTCGCGGGCATCACGCGCGCGCTCGCCGTGGAGTGGACCGGGGCCGTGGAGACCGACCTCCCGCTGGAGGTGCTGGAGAGCGCCGAGGAGATCTTCCTGACCTCGACGCTGCGGGACGTCCAGGCCGTCCACCGGGTGGACGGCCGGGAGCTCGCCGGGGCACCGGGGCCGGTCACCGCCAAGGCGATGCGGGTCTTCGACGAGCGGGCCGCCCAGGACCGGGATCCGCGCCTCGGATAGCGCCGGCGCGCAAAACGGGATGACGGGTGGGCGTCCGGTGGGTACAACTCCCGTGATGACCACCACCCTGCGGCCGTCCGAGCCGCTCCAGCAGTCCGCCGACGGCGGCCGTTCGCGCGGCTACGACATCTGTGTGAACAGCCGCCGGGTCGGTTCCGTCCGGCTCTCCACCGACGCGGCCTTCGGCGGCGCCGTGGGCGTGATCGAGGACCTCGCGGTCGACGAGCGTGACCGGGGCAGGGGGCGCGGCACGGTGGCGGCGCTCGCCTCGGAGGAGGTGCTGCGCGGCTGGGGCTGCGGCGAGGTGCGGATCTCGGTGCCCACGGCGGCGGCGCCCGCGCTGCGGCTGGCCGGCGCGCTCGGCTACACCGAGCGCAGCCGGAACATGGTCAAGGAGCTGGCCGGCGAGATGCCGGAGCTGCCGCGGGGCTTCGCGTTCCGGCCGGTCACCGAGCCGGAGTTCGCGGAGTGGTCGGCGCGGTCCATGGCCGCCTTCGCGCAGAGCTGGATCGACCGGGGGATGCCGGCGGAGCTGGCCTTCGCCAAGGCCGAGGACAGCCGCCGCAGGTTCCTGCCGGAGGGTCTCGCGACCCCGGGCGTCTCGGTGGTCGTCGCCGTGCGGGACGGGGACGTCGTGGGGTACCTCTGGACCGGCGGGATCGAGCTGGAGCCGGGGGACCGCGCGGGCTTCGTCTTCGAGGTCGAGGTCGCCGAGGAGCAGCGCGGCAAGGGGTACGGCCGGGGCCTGATGGTGCTGGCCGAGCGCCTGTCGCTGGCGGCCGGGGAGAGCCTGCTCGGACTGCACGTCTTCGCGGGCAACACCCCGGCGATCCGGCTCTACGAGTCGCTGGGCTACCGCACGACCCACGTCAACAGCGCCAAGACGCTGCGGTAGGCCGTGGGGGAGCGGGGGCTCAGCCCTTCAGGAGGCGGTCGGTGATCTCCTCGATGCGCTCGCGCAGGCCGTCCTGGCTCTGGCCGCCGTCGAGCCGCTCGCCGTCGATCACGTAGGTCGGGGTGCCGGTGACCTTGATCGCCTTGCCCTCGGCCTCGTCCGCGTCGACCGTCAGCAGGTGCCGGCCGTCGATCAGGGCGGTGTCGAACTCCTCGGCGTCCAGGCCCAGTTCGCCCGCCACCTCCAGCAGGACCGGCTCGCCGCGCTCGCCGAGCTCCTCGGTCCTGGCCAGCAGCGCCTCGGTGTACTCCCAGCCCTTGCCCTGCTCGGTCGCCTCCTCGGCGGCCTGGGCGGCGGCGTACGCGTGCTTGTGCTTGGCCAGCGGGAAGTGGCGCAGCTGTACGTCGATGCGCTCGCCGTACTTCTCGCGCAGCGCGCGCACGTCGTCGAGCGCCTTGAAGCAGTCGGGGCACTGGAGGTCGAACCAGGCCTCCAGGACGACGGGGGAGGCGGGGGTGGTGGACTCACTCATGGGAAGAGTCTCCCATCCGCCCCTCCCTGGGGGACGACCCGGAGATCTCCCTGATCCGGGCCCTGGGGCATGGCCGGAAGGGGCCGCGGCGGTGCAGGATGGAAGGGACGTATCACCCGGGATCTGGAGGACCGCATGCTCGCCGAGACCATCTGCTCCGCGGTGTCCGTGGCGGGCCTCGGCATCGCCGCGGTCACGGCGTACCGCAAGCGGTTCCTGTCGGCGGCCCGCGTGGCCGCCTATTCCCTGGTGCCGCTGGGGCTCGTGATGACCGGTGCCGTGGCCTGGCTCGCGGACACGGCGTTCAGCCCGACCGCCTGGGCCGGCTTCGGCGTGCTGGGCGCGGCCTGGCTGATGCTTTCGACCACGCGCGCGGTCGAGCGGCGGCGGGCCGGGCGCGGGGTGACCGGCCGGGGCGATACCCCGGAGGCCGTGGCGCCGCGGGCGTCCGCGCCCTCGATCGGCGCGGGGCAGCGCGCGGCGGCCCCCAAGCCGCAGGCGAAGCCGGCCGACGAGGACTTCAGCGACATCGAGGCGATTCTGAAGAAGCACGGAATTTGACCGGGATCCGACGGTGAGCTGACTGCTTCTGGCGGTTCTCGGCGCTTCTCGATCCCGGCGTCCACGGGATGGGGTGAACGGGCCCTGCCGTGGGGTGTGTTGCGCGATCTTCGGGGTCGGCGGTGCGCCATCATCCCCCCGAGATGCTGGATACCTCGCGGGACCCCGCCCCCGCCTCCGCCCCTGCCCCCACGCCCGCGGCGAGCGCCCCGGAGGAGCCGCGCGGCTGTCTGTTCGCGCTCTCCCAGCCGCCGCTGATGATCTTCCTCGCGGTCATCGGCGCCCTGCTGCTGATGGCCGCCCTCCACGATCTGTTCCTGCTGTGAGACCGGCGGCGCGGCCGGCTCCGGGCCGGCTCAGCCCGCGGCTTCCTTGCGGCGGGCCCGGTAGGCGGCGACGTGGAGGCGGTTTCCGCAGGTCCGGCTGTCGCAGTAGCGGCGGGAGCGGTTGCGGGAGAGGTCGACGAAGGCCCGGCCGCAGTCCGGCGCCTCGCAGCGGCGCAGCCGCTCCTGCTCGCCCGCCACGACGATGAAGGCCAGCGCCATGCCGCAGTCGGCCGCCAGGTGGTCGGAGACCGAGGCGCCCGGCGCGAAGTAGTGCACGTGCCAGTCGTAGCCGTCGTGGTCCGTGAGCTGCGGGGTCGTGCCCGCGGAGGCGACCAGCTGGTTGATCAGGGTGGCCGCGATCCGGGCGTCCGGGGCGGAGAAGACCGCGGTGAAGCGGTCGCGCACGTCCCGTACGGCCCGCAGGTCCCCGGCCCCCAGCTCGCCCACGTCGCTGATCTTGTGGGCGCGCACGAAGGTCCGCAGCGCCGGGATGTCGTCGAGCTCGTCCTCGCGGTCGCCCTGGGGGGCGGTGTTCATCAGATCGACGACGGTGTCGAGGGCGATCCGGGTGTCGTGGGGGATGAGCACGCTTCGCTCCCTGGCCGGCTGCGGGCGGGTGCCCGCGAATTGCGCTGACTCTAGCGCGACCCGGAAACGGGCATCGGCGCCCCGCACCGCGCCGGCTGCGCGGTGGGAGGCGCCGATGTCGTACGTATGCGACTGCCCGCGCGGCGCCGTCTCCCCGAGTCGGACGGCGCCGTGCGGCTCTCGGCCTGGCTCAGCTGTCGGCCAGGATGTGGGAGAGCTCCGTGTCGAGGTCGAAGTGCCGGTGCTCGGTGCCCGGTGGCACGGCAGCGTCGGTCCTCTTCAGGAACGACTCCAGGGCCCTCGCAGGGGCCTCGAGCAGGGCTTCGCCCTCGGGAGAGCTCAGCGCGATGCAGACGACGCCCTGGCCATGGCTACGGGACGGCCAGACCCGGACGTCGCCCGTGCCGGTGGGCCGGTGCAGCCCCTCGGCGAGAAGGTCGCGGGCGAAGACCCATTCGACCGTCTCTTCGGCTCCGGTGTGGAAGGTGGCGTGCACGGCATACGGATCGGCCGTGTCATACCGCAGGCCCGCGGGTACAGGCAGTGATGACTCGCTCGACACAACGAGGCGCAGGTGCAGCTCGCAGCTGACCGTGGTGTTCATAAGCGCCAGGGCCTTTCGCTCAGTGTGCGCTCGGGGATTCGCACGTCGGCGAAATCGACATGCCACCTACAGTGCCGTTGTAAACCCCTCTGTCTGTTTTGTGATCGTTCAGGTAGCTCGTATGGACGCGTGTAACTTTGGGTAATACAGCCATTCCGGCAAGGTCGGCCCGTCCGGTAGGTTGGGGCCATGAATGCGGAGAGTGACGAGCGCACGGGGGAGTCCGCGGTGGACGGCGAGCGCGGTCCGGAGAAGCCCGGAGGCGGCGGTGGCGAGGCCGAGCTGGGGTCCAGGGCCCCCGAGTTCATCAAGGCCCGCCGGACCCTGCACCTGAGCTGGCAGGTCGGCGTCTTCGTCGTGGGCCTCGCCGTCGTCGGCGCCGGCATCGTGATGCTGCCCCTGCCCGGCCCCGGCTGGCTGGTGATCTTCGCCGGCATGGCGATCTGGGCGACCGAGTTCGTCTGGGCCCAGCTGGTGCTCCGCTGGACCAAGCGGAAGGTCACCGAGGCGGCCCAGCGGGCCCTCGACCCCAAGGTCCGGCGCCGGAACATCATCCTCACCACGGTCGGTCTGGTGATCGTCGCGGCACTCTGCGCCGTCTACCTCTGGAAGTTCGGCTTCGTCATGCCGTGGAAGATCGACGAGTGACCCGCGGATGGTGCGGGAGCCCCGCTGACATGGGGTAATGTTTGCGGTGCGCCCGGGCGATTAGCTCAGTGGGAGAGCACTTCGTTCACACCGAAGGGGTCACTGGTTCGAACCCAGTATCGCCCACCACCCGGCCCGAAGGCCCGGAGACGACACCGTCTCCGGGCCTTCGGCGTTCCCCCGGGCCGGCGCACCGGCCCGGCGGCCGCTCAGTGCATCCGCCCCAGCCGCTCCCGCAGCCGACGGGCGTCGCGCAGCCGCTGCTCGTAGGTCGCCCCCACCGCGAGGAGCAGCAGACCCGCGAGGGCCGGCGGCAGCCAGCGGGGCAGCGCGCCCACCGCCTGCACCACGTACGGCGCGAGCTCGTGCAACCCGTCCAGGGCCAGCACCGCGCCGCCGAGCACCAGCAGCGCCTGCAGCCGGAACCGGGCGCCGAGCAGCGTCACCGCGAGCGCCCCGAGCCCCAGCAGCAGCGGGCGCGCCCACTGCGGGTCCGTCCAGGCCGCCAGGAGGCTCGGCAGCAGCGTCACGGCGAGACCCGGCCCGTACGCCGTCCAGGACGAGGCCTCCGGGTCCCTGCGCCGCCGCAGCACGCCCACGGCCAGCGCCGGGACGGTCACCGGCAGCGTGTACGCCTCCGGGGTCGTCACCTCCCAGACCGCGAGCCGCACCCAGGCGGCGAGCAGGAACAGCACCGCGGCGGCCCACGAGGCGACCGGGCGCCGCTCGGGCCGGACCGCCGTGGCCGCGGCGAGCACCCCGCAGAGGGCGAGCGCGAGCGCCGACAGCGCGGGCCGTTCCACGGTCAGCCCGAGCGCGCACAGCGCCACGGCGGCCCCCGCGCCCTCCACCGCCGGCGCCACCGGCCGGCGGCCCAGCCACGCCCCGACCCCGGCGGTCGCGGCCGGCACGGTCAGCAGCACGAGCCCGGTCACCGCGGCGGACGCGTGCGCGGCCACCGCCCCCGCGCCGACCAGGCCGGCCGCGGCGAGCACCGCGCCGCAGGCCGCGACGATCCGCCGCGCACCGGTCCCGAGCACCGCGGCCCCGGCGAACAGCGCGAGGACCGCTCCGAGCACCGCGAACGTCGCCGCCCGCACGTCCAGCCCCAGGGCGACGGCCCCGAGGGCGGACCCGAGCCCGCCGGCGAACGCGAGCCACGCCACGGCCTCGGCGGGCGCGGCGTCCTCCGCCGGCGCGGGCAGCCCGCGGGTCGCGAGCGAGGGGCGCACGGCCGTGCCCAGGGCGGCGCCGGCCGTCAGGAGCAGGAGCGCGAGCGTCGCCGGGTACGGGAGCTCCAGGGACACCGGCAGGGCGGTGAGCAGCGCCCAGGCCAGGGCGAGCGCGCCACAGCGGGCCCAGCGGCGGGGGACCGCCGCCAGGGCGGCCGCCGCGAGCAGCAGGACCAGCGGGGCCGTGGCGGGGTAGCCGTCCAGGAGCGGATCCGCGTGCTCACCCGACCAGGGCGCCGTCGTGCGCGCGAGCGGCGCCAGGAGCCCCGTCGCCACCGGCGGCAGCGCCCAGGCCAGCGCCAGGGCGAGCACGCCGCCGCCGGCGCCGGCCAGACCCCGTCGCACGGCCGCGGCCGAGGAGCGCGCCACGGCGCGCAGGGCGGCGGACCCGACCCGGACCCGCAGGGCCACCGCGGCCAGGACCACCGCGCACAGGGCGTACCCCGGCACCGCCCAGACCTCGGGGAGCGCCGTGCGCAGCGGACCGCCGGCCGCGGCGATCAGGGCCAGACCGGCCAGCGCGGCCGTGGGCAGCGCCGCCGGGGCGGTGCGGACCGCCACGTACAGCAGGACCGCCGTGCAGGCCAGCAGCAGCGGGGCCGCGCGCAGTGGCGTCCCGGCCGACAGGGCGAGGCCGGTGAGCAGCGCCCAGCCGCCGAGCGCACCGGCCGTGACGAAGGCGCTGATCCGGACCGGGGCCGGCCCGGTGCGGCGGGCGAGCGCCAGGTCGAGGACGGCCGTGGCCAGCGCCGCCCACGCGAAGGACAGCACCCCGCCGCCGGCGGCCAGCACCCCGAGGGGCAGCGGCAGTTGGGCCGCGGCCACGGCCGCCGGGAGCGGGACCCGCAGCCCGGTCAGGGCGGCGCCGTACGCGGCCCAGACGGCGGCCAGCACCGCGGCGGCGCTCGCCGTGTAGCCCAGGGCGTCCGTCTCCGGGAGGGCCACCCGGTGCAGGGCGTAGGCGTCGAGCAGCGTGAGGACCAGGCCGAGGGCGGCCACCGACTCCGCGGTGGAACGCAGCCCCTTGCGCAGCAGCGCCACCGGCGCCAGCAGCGCCGCCGAGGTCACGACGCCGAGGACGGCCGCCCGGCCGCCGATGCCCATCGAACCCCAGCTCACCAGGGTGAAGGCGACGGCCGCGACGGTCAGCAGCACGCCGCCGAGGGTGAGCAGTACGTTCTGCGCGCTGCGCGGCGTCGCCTCGGCGGCGGGCCGCGGCGCCGCGGGAGCGGCCACCGGCGCGTACAGCACCCGCAGCAGCCAGTCCCGGCGGGCCAGCAACTGGGCCCGGCGGGCGTCGAGTCGGGCCAGTTCGCGGTCGACGAGCACCAGCTCTTCCGCGGGAGGCAGGGAGGAGTCCATAGCCGGAGTGTGCGGCCGGACCGGGGGCCGGGGGATGGGTGCGGCTACTCAGATCCGGGCCTGAGTAGCCCACACTGGGGGCATGGACTGGTGCCGCTACCGCTTCCGCAGCGTCTGGCGCCTCGCCGCCCCGCCCGACGCGGTCTACGCCGTGCTCGAACGCGCCGAGGAGTACCCCCGCTGGTGGCCCCAGGTCCGCGAGGTCGTCCCGCTCGACGGGCGCACCGGCACCGCCCGCTTCCGCTCGCTCCTCCCGTACGACCTCGTCGTCACCGCCCGGGCCCGGCGCCGCGACCCCGGCGCGCGGGTCCTGGAGGTCGTACTGAGCGGGGACCTGGCCGGCTGGGCCCGCTGGACCCTCGCCCCGGACGGGGCCGGCACCCGCGCCCTCTACGAGCAGGAGGTCGAGGTCCGCGCCCGGTTGATGCGCGCGCTCGCCGTCCCCGGGCGGCCCGTGTTCCGCGCCAACCACGCCCTGATGATGCGCGGCGGACGACGCGGGCTGGCGGCCCTGCTGCGCGCGGTTTGAACGAGACCCCGAAAGCCCTGTATGGTTCAACCCGTTCCCGGGCGATTAGCTCAGCGGGAGAGCACTTCGTTCACACCGAAGGGGTCACTGGTTCGATCCCAGTATCGCCCACCGGGAGAGGCCGGTCCGTCAGCAGACGGACCGGCCTCAGCCTTTTCCGGCGCCCTCGCGCCGCCTAGGCCGCCGTCCTCAGCTCCGGACGCAGCGGCCACGCCGGGTCCACCGCCTCCGGGGTGCCCTGCCGGGCGAACCAGGCCTGCAGCCCGCGCGCCTGCGCCGCGTGCCACACCGCCTGCAGCGTGTGCAGCTCCGACGGCGAGAGGCGTTCGAGCCGGGAGGCGAAGCGGCGGCCCACCGACCGCACGACCTCGAGCGCGGCCGAGGCGTCCGCCGCCGCGTCGTGGGCGCCGTCCAGCACCACCCCGTACTGCTCGCACAGGTCCGTCAGGGTCCGGCGGCCCTTGCGGTACCGGTCCAGGTGCTTGTCCAGGACCCGGGGGTCGAGCACGCACAGCGGGACGCCGTCCATGTAGGTGCCCAGCGAGGAGGCGCGGTGCCGGCGCAGCTCGCGGTCCAGGATCGTCAGGTCGAAGGGCGCGTTCATCACCACCAGCGGCCGCCCCGCCGCGCTCTGCTCGGCTATCGCCCGGGCCAGCTCCTCGACCACGGGCGAGGGCCAGCGCCCGTTCCGCTGGAGGTGATCGTCCGTCAGTCCGTGTACGGCGGTGGCCTCGGCCGGCACCGGGATGCCGGGGTTGACCAGCCAGCGTGTCACCCGTGGCCGCATCCCCGAGGCGTCCTGGACGACGAGGGCGGCGGACACGATCCGGTCCTCCTCGACGTCGACTCCCGTGGTCTCCGTGTCGAATGCGGCCAGGGGCCCTTCGTACCAGTGCGTCGTCATCCCCGAACTCCTCGCACGCCCGCGGCAGATGGCCAACCCCCTGCCCGAAACGGTGATACCCGGGCTGTTTGCACCGTACGCAAACCGGTCACAACAGAGCTGACGGGGAAGGGAATTGACATGGCGATCGCCCAGCCCGAATGGGGAGGGCCGCCGCCCCAGCGGGCGGCACCGCTGCGCGGCTCGCTCGCCACCACCGCCTGCATGGAGACCCTCCAGGTGGGGTACCTCCACGCGGTCGCGGCGGCGGCGGGCTGCTCGCTGTCGCAGCCGTTCCCGGACAACGGCATCGACTGGCACGTCAGCCACGGTGCCCCCGGGCACACGGTCGACGACGAAGTGACCATCAAGGTGCAGCTGAAGTGCACCTACCAACTGCCGCCGCGCACGCCCGGGGCCTCGGCGTCCTCGTTCTCGTTCACCCTCGACAACGAGCACCTGGTGAAGCTCGCGCGCACGCCGGTGGCCGTGCACAAGATCCTGGTCGTGATGCTGGTGCCGCGGGACCGGGAGGACTGGCTGCGGGCCGGCCACGACCGGCTGGACCTGCGGCACTGCTGCTACTGGATCAACCTGGCCGGCCACCCGGTCACGGGACGGCGCAGGACCACCGTCCGCATTCCGACGGCACGGATCTTCGACGACCGGGCGCTCTGCGAGATCATGGCCCGGGTCGGCGTGGGAGGGAGACCTTGATGCGGCCGATCGACGAACCCGACCCCGGCGGGGTCGACCCGCGCGTGCTCGGCGCGCTGCTCGCCCGGCACGGCTGGCGGCGGCACGGCGGCGCCGCGGGCCGCTACACCCGCTGGGCCCCGCCGGGACCCGAGCCGGCCGGTCGCGGCACCAGTCTGCTGGTGCCGGACAGCCGGGCCTTCCCGGACTGCGAGGACCTGATCGGCGAGGCCCTGACCGCGCTCGCCCGCAGCGGCACGCCCTCGGCCCGTGAGGTGCTGACCGGGCTCGCCGTCCCGAGCGACGAGATCCGCTGGTGGCGCGACGTCCCGCCGGGCCCGGCGGGGGGCACGGCCTGGCCCGTGCAGGAGCAGCTGAGGTCCGCCGCCCGTGGGATGCTGCTGGCCGGGGCGCTCGCCGTGCGCGGCCGGGCCGGGTACCACGGGGCCCGGCACCGCAGGCAGGCCCATGCCTCCCTGGAGAGCGTCGTCGTCGACGGCGCCCCCGGCGGCGGGCTGACCGCGTTCCTGCCCGTCGACCCGGGCCGGGCCGTCTCCGTACGCCTCTACCACGCGCTCTACGCGGCCCGGGAGGCCGTCGACTACCGGCGGGCGACCGGCGGCATGGAGGCCTTCGACACCGCGGTCGAGGCCGGGGTCAGCCGCGAGCTCACCGAGGCCCTGGTCGCGCTGGTGCGGGGCACCGAGGGCGCGGGCGTCGCCCTGGAGTGGTCCCCGGCGGCCGGCACCCCGCCGGGCTGCGCCGCCCGCCCCGAACCCGTCGAGTTCTCGCCCGGCGACCTGCCCGCGCTGCGCGAGGCCGCCGCCCGCTACCTGGCCGACGAGCCTTCCGTACCGGTGCGGATCACCGGCAGCGTCGTCCGGATGCGCCGCTCGGGCCCGCGCGGCGAGGGCACCGTACGGCTGCGGGTGCTCGCCGGGGCGGACGTACGGCACGTCCGGGTGGCCCTCGACGAGGACGCGTACCGGACGGCGGGCCACGCCCATCTGGCCGGGCTGCCGATCCGGGTCACGGGCCGGCTGGAGAGCCGGGGCGGCTTCCGGCGGCTGACCGACGCGAGCGGGGTCGCGCCCGTCCAGGTGGACGAGGCGGTCAGGGACCGGCTGATGAAGTCGGTCCAGGAGGCCCGGGAGGCGATCGGGAACGCGGACTTCTTCGAGGAGGCGTGCGGCGGGGAGGACTGAGCGGCCGGACACGGGTCCCCGGTAAGATCGTGGTCCGCGCGGCACCTCGTCTCTGTCGCGCACCGCCGGCGCCGGCACCTCGTGTCTGCCTGCGCCCTTATGTATGGAGTAACCGTGTCCGAAGTCCGTGTGACCGTCCAGTCCGCCTCGGGATCTGAGGAGAGGGCGGTGAGCGCGGGCACCACGGCCGGCGCCCTGTTCGCCGACGACCGCACCGTGATCGCCGCCCGTGTCGCGGGCGAGCTGAGGGACCTGTCCTACGAGCTCGCCGAGGGCGATGTCGTCGAGGGGGTGGAGATCTCCTCGCCGGACGGTCTCGACATCCTGCGCCACTCCACCGCGCACGTCATGGCCCAGGCCGTGCAGGAGCTCTTCCCCGAGGCCAAGCTGGGCATCGGCCCGCCGGTCCGGGACGGCTTCTACTACGACTTCGACGTCGAGAAGCCGTTCACCCCCGAGGATCTCAAGGCCATCGAGAAGAAGATGCAGGAGATCCAGAAGCGGGGCCAGCGCTTCTCCCGCCGCGTCGTCACCGACGAGGAGGCCCGCGAGGAGCTCGCGGCCGAGCCGTACAAGCTGGAGCTCATCGGCATCAAGGGCGCGGCCTCGACCGACGACGGCGCCAACGTCGAGGTCGGCGGCGGCGAGCTGTCGATCTACGACAACCTGGACGCCAAGACCGGCGAGCTGTGCTGGAAGGACCTCTGCCGCGGTCCGCACCTGCCCACCACCCGGAACATCCCGGCGTTCAAGCTCATGCGCAACGCCGCCGCCTACTGGCGCGGCAGCGAGAAGAACCCGATGCTCCAGCGCATCTACGGCACCGCGTGGCCGTCGAAGGACGAGCTGAAGGCCCACCTGGACTTCCTCGCCGAGGCCGAGAAGCGCGACCACCGCAAGCTGGGCAACGAGCTGGACCTCTTCTCCATCCCGGACGAGATCGGCTCCGGCCTCGCCGTCTTCCACCCCAAGGGCGGCATCATCCGCCGGGTCATGGAGGACTACTCGCGCAAGCGGCACGAGGAGGAGGGCTACGAGTTCGTCTACTCGCCGCACGCCACCAAGGGCAAGCTCTTCGAGAAGTCCGGCCACCTCGACTGGTACGCCGAGGGCATGTACCCGCCCATGCAGCTCGACGAGGGCGTGGACTACTACCTCAAGCCCATGAACTGCCCGATGCACAACCTGATCTTCGACGCGCGCGGGCGCTCCTACCGTGAGCTGCCGCTGCGCCTGTTCGAGTTCGGCACCGTGTACCGGTACGAGAAGTCCGGCGTCGTGCACGGCCTGACCCGGGCCCGCGGCTTCACCCAGGACGACGCGCACATCTACTGCACCCGCGAGCAGATGGCGGACGAGCTCGACAAGACCCTCACCTTCGTCCTCAACCTGCTCCGCGACTACGGTCTGACCGACTTCTACCTGGAGCTGTCGACCAAGGACCCGGAGAAGTACGTCGGCTCCGACGAGGTGTGGGAGGAGGCCACCTCGGTCCTCCAGCAGGTCGCCGAGAAGCAGGGCCTGCCGCTGACCCCCGACCCGGGCGGCGCCGCCTTCTACGGCCCGAAGATTTCGGTGCAGGCGCGGGACGCCATCGGCCGCACCTGGCAGATGTCGACCGTGCAGCTCGACTTCAACCTGCCCGAGCGCTTCGACCTGGAGTACACCTCCCCGGACGGCACCAAGCAGCGCCCGGTCATGATCCACCGTGCCCTGTTCGGTTCGATCGAGCGGTTCTTCGCGGTGCTCCTGGAGCACTACGCGGGCGCCTTCCCGGCCTGGCTGGCCCCGGTGCAGGCGACCGGCATCCCGATCGGCGACGCGCACATCCCGTACCTGCAGGAGTTCGCCGCCAAGGCGAAGAAGCAGGGCCTGCGGGTCGAGGTCGACGCCTCCGCGGACCGGATGCAGAAGAAGATCCGCAACGCGCAGAAGCAGAAGGTCCCGTTCATGATCATCGCGGGTGACGAGGACATGGCCAACGGCGCCGTCTCCTTCCGTTACCGCGACGGTTCGCAGGAGAACGGCATCCCCGTCGACGAGGCCATCGCCAAGATCGCCAAGATCGTCGAGGACCGCGTCCAGGTCTGAGGACGCTGAGGAACGGTCAGGAGGCCCCCGGGGAGTTCCCCGGGGGCCCCTTCTCGTCCTCCCGGGTGAAGGCCTGGATCAGCCAGGACGAGAAGGAACCCGTCACCGCGCCGAGCAGGGCCAGGCCGACCCCCATCATCCCCACCGCCGTGAGGCGCCCCATCGGGGTCACCGGGGTCACGTCCCCGTAGCCCACCGTCGCCAGCGTCGCGCACGCCCACCACACCGAGTCGCCGAAGGTGAGGATCGTCGCGCCCGGGGCGGTGTACTCGAAGTGGTAGACGGTCAGCGCCCCGGCGAAGCCGAGCAGCCCCGCCGTCATCCCCCCGTACGCCATGACCCGGGCGTAGAGCGAGAGCCGGGGCTTGTCGCGGCGGCGCTGCACCCGGTCGTAGACGCTCACCACCCGCAGCGGGCGCAGCAGCGGCAGGACCACCACCACCGTGTCGAGGAGGTGGTGGCGCACGAAGCGCAGCAGGCCGATCCCGCTCAGCCTGACCCGGACGACATAGTCCACGAGGAAGACCGCCCAGGCGGCGAACGTCAGGGCGAGACAGAGGTCCAGCAGCGCCGTCGGCAGGTGGTGCCCCAGGATCCGGACCGCGTAGCCGGCGAGGAAGACCAGGGCCATCACGGTCAGCGGCGTCTCCATGACGTTGTCCCAGCGCTCCTGCGCGGTCGGGACCGAGGGCCTGTCTCTCATCGGTTCAGCATGGCCCCTGCACGGATCTTCCGCCCCGGCGACACGATCCGAACGGGCGAAGCAATATGCTGCACAGCATGACGACTGAGCCGGAGCAGCAGATCGGAGTGGGGACGCAGGACGCGTTCCAGCGCCTGTGGACGCCTCACCGGATGGCCTACATCCAGGGCGAGAACAAGCCGACCGGGCCGGGCGCCGACGACGGCTGTCCCTTCTGCACGATCCCCTCGAAGTCGGACGAGGACGGTCTGGTGATCGCACGCGGCGGCAGCGTGTACGCGGTCCTCAACCTCTACCCGTACAACGGCGGCCACCTGATGGTCGTCCCGTACCGTCACGTCGCCGACTACACCGACCTCGACCCGGCCGAGACCGCCGAGCTCGCCGAGTTCACCAAGCGGGCGATGGTCGCGCTGCGCGCCGCCTCCGGTGCCCACGGCTTCAACATCGGGATGAACCAGGGCACGGTCGCCGGTGCCGGCATCGCCGCCCACCTGCACCAGCACGTCGTGCCCCGCTGGGGCGGGGACACCAACTTCATGCCGGTGGTCGGCCACACGAAGGTGCTGCCGCAGCTCCTCGCCGACACCCGGAAGATGCTGGCCGACGCCTGGCCGGCCGGCGTCTGAGCCCGCTCCCGGCCGGGCGCCCGCCCCGCGCGTCCGCTACGCGTCGTAGAGGTCGGCCTTCTTCGGGCCCGGGTCCTGGACGCCGCCGCTGAGGACCAGCGAGCGGTTGGTGAAGCGCTCCGTGTCCACGCCGTGATCGTCGAGCACCTTGATGGTCGCGGCGTGGACCGCCCGCAGGACGGGGGTCGCGGCGCGGATGGCGTCGTCGGCCATGAAGCGGTTCTTCCACGGCGGGCTCGCCCAGGGGTGCCGCAGACCGAAGGGCTCCGGCAGGACCAGCTTGCCGCCGAGGAAGTCGAGGACCGGCGGGAACCAGGTCAGCGGTGCGCGCACGGCCTGCCGCACCACCTCGTCCGTGTCCGTCAGCGGCAGCTTGATCTCCCGGGTCTCCCAGAACCTGACGGTCTTGGAGACCTCCTTCGTCTTCGCCTTCGGCTTGCTGGTGAACAGGCCGTGCACCGGGCCGAGCGCGTGGCCGGTGACCTCGACGCGCAGCGTGTGGTGCAGCGAGGTGACCGTCACCATCATCGTGAGCACGAGCTGGCCGTCCCAGAGCGTGAACTGGACGCCCAGGTAGTGCCGGTTGCCGCTGCCGAACTGCTGGTCGTTGCAGATGCGCTGTATCTCGTGCGGCTTCACCTGGAAGGCCACGATGTTCTCGCCCTCGGGGCGGCTCACCTCGTCGGCGCCCTCGCCGACCGGCGACACGACCCAGTGCTTGACCGTCGGTTTGGGGAAGCCCGTCTTCAGCGAACCGCGCTCCAGCAGCGTCAGCTGGGTGTGGATCTCGCGGACCACGTCCCAGGCGCGGAAGTCGTGGATCTCCTTGCCGTTCTTGGGGATCAGCTCCTCGGCGAGGGTCCAGCTGCCCCAGCGGGTGCCCATGCCCAGTATCCCCTTGGGGCCCGCGTAGAAGACGACGTTGGACTGCTGCTCGGCGGCGAGCTTCTCCAGGTTCTGCCGCAGCTCCTCGGCGGTCTTCTCGCCCGGGTCCTGCGGCACGGCCTCGGGGATCTTGGCGCCGATGCCGCCGCCGCTGAGCAGCGCGGTCCAGCGCTCGCGCAGGTCCTGCGCGGTGTTCTCGCAGATCCGGCGGGCCAGGTACCAGCCGGCCACCGGCGCCACCGCCATGGCGCGCAGATAGTTGGGCAGCACGCCGTCGAAGGGCAGCTTCAGCAGCACCAGGAACGCGACGATGCCGGCGGCGACCAGCAGGGCGGTGCCGACGGCACTGGTCCGCCGGTTGTCGGAGCCGGCCGCGACCCTGCGCAGCTGGATCACGCCCAGCCACAGCAGCGTGCCCGGCAGGAACAGCAGCCCGAAGACCAGCGTCACCAGGGTCAGCTTCACGTCGCGCTGCTTGCGGATGCCGGTGGCGGCCAGGCAGTGCTCCACCACGGGCTGGGGGTCGGCGCCGAAGGACTGGATCAGCGGCTTGCGGGCACCGCCCAGCATCCGCACCTGCACCGCGCGGGAGAAGGCCTCACCGAGGTCGGGGCGGAACAGCTTGTGCCACTTGCCCTCCTTGACCGTCGACTTGTGCCACTCGCTGTTGGCGTCCAGGATCGCCCCGACCGGGCTGTCGCGGTACGCGGCGGAGGCGAGGGCGTGGGTCGCCGCCGTCTGCGCGTCCGAGCCCTGCAGGGGAATCTGCGCCCCGATGCCGAAACTGCCGATCGTCACTGCCGCCCCCATCACCACGGTCCCTGTGCGGGCTGTTCCCAACTGCCGCGCCCCGCACACCTTCTGAGCTGGGCACCACAGCGTAACCGGGGGACGCCGGATGCGTCACCGGACCGGACGAAGGCGTCCGAATGCCGCCCGCCGGAGGGGAGTTGGGCGGGCGGCCCTCGGCATCACCCGGCCGACGGGCCGTCACCACCCGTCGGCGGGCCGTCGGTCACGAGGCCCTGCGCTCCTGTCCGCGCATCCGGTCCGCCAGCTGCGGCGGCATCGCCTCGTGCCGCGCGTAGGTGCGGTCGAAGCTGCCCGTGCCGTGCGAGACCGACCGCAGGTCGACCGCGTACCGCCCGATCTCGATCTCGGGCACCTCCGCCCGCACCAGCGTCCGCCCCGGCCCCGCCTGCTCGGTGCCGACCACCCGGCCGCGGCGCCCCGACAGATCGCTCATCACCGGGCCCACGTAGTCGTCCGGGACCAGCACCGCCACCTCCGCCACCGGCTCCAGGAGGTGGATCGGCACCTCGGCCGCCGCCTCCCGCAGCGCCAGCGCGCCCGCCGTCTGGAAGGCGGCGTCGGAGGAGTCCACCGAGTGCGCCTTGCCGTCCCGCAGGGTCACCCGGATGTCGACCAGCGGATAGCCGGCCGCGACCCCGCGGGCCGCCTGCGCCCGGATGCCCTTCTCCACCGAGGGGATGAAGTTGCGCGGCACGGCGCCGCCGACCACCTTGTCGACGAACTCGATGCCGCTGCCCGCCGGCAGCGGCTCCACGTCGATCTCGCAGATCGCGTACTGGCCGTGCCCGCCGGACTGCTTGACGTGCCGGCCGCGCCCCGCGGACGCGCCGCCGAAGGTCTCGCGCAGCGACACCTTGTGCGGGACCGTGTCGACCTGCACGCCGAACCGGCCGCGCAGCCGCTCCAGGGCCACGTCCGCGTGCGCCTCGCCCAGGCACCACAGGACGACCTGATGGGTGTCCTGGTTCTGTTCGAGCCGCATCGTCGGGTCCTCGGCCACCAGCCGGGCCAGCCCCTGCGACAGCCGGTCCTCGTCGGCCTTGCTGTGCGCCTCGATCGCCAGCGGCAGCAGCGGCTGGGGCATCGCCCACGGCTCCATCAGCAGCGGCGCGTCCTTCGCGGACAGCGTGTCGCCGGTCTCCGCGCGGGCCAGCTTGCCCACACAGGCCAGGTCGCCCGCCACGCACTGCGCCAGGGGCCGCTGCTGCTTGCCGAACGGGGAGCTCAGCGCCCCGACCCGCTCGTCGACGTCGTGGTCCTCGTGGCCGCGGTCGGTGAGCCCGTGCCCCGACACGTGCACGGTCTCGTCCGGGCGCAGGGTCCCCGAGAAGACCCGCACCAGTGAGATCCGGCCCACGTACGGGTCCGAGGAGGTCTTCACCACCTCGGCGACCAGCGGCCCCTCCGGGTCGCAGGCCAGCTCCGGGCGCGACGCGCCCTCCGGGCTGGTGACGGCGGGGGCCGCGCGCTCCAGCGGGGTGGGGAAGCCGCCGGTGATCAGCTCCAGGAGCTCGACCGTGCCCAGCCCCTGCTTCCCGCCGTCCGCCGCCGGGGCGGCGGCCAGCACCGGGTGGAAGCTGCCGCGCGCGACCGCCTTCTCCAGGTCCTCGACGAGCGTCCCGAGGTCGATCTCCTCGCCGCCGAGATAGCGGTCCATCAGGGTCTCGTCCTCGCTCTCGGCGATGATCCCCTCGATCAGCCGGGCACGGGCCTCCGCGATCAGCGGCCGCTGCGCCTCGTCGGGCGGGTCCTCCCGCCGCACCCCGGTCGAGTAGTCGAAGATCCGCTCCGTGAGCAGTCCCACGAGCCCCGTGGCCGGGGCGTGCCCGTCGGCGCCCTCCGCGCCGCGCACCGGCAGGTACAGGGGGAGTACGGCGTCGGGGTCGTCGCCGCCGAACAGTCCGGCGCACAGCTCGGTGAGCGGGGTGAAGTCGGTGCGCGCCGTGTCGAGGTGGGTCACCACGATCGCCCGGGGCATGCCGACGGCGGCGCACTCCTCCCACACCGCGCGGGTCGAGGCGGCGACGGCGTCGGCCTCCTGCGCCGCGGAGACGACGAAGAGGGCCGCGTCCGCCGCGCGCAGACCGGCCCTCAGCTCACCGACGAAGTCGGCGTATCCGGGGGTGTCGAGGAGATTGATCTTGTACCCGCCCCACTCCACCGGGACGAGGGAGAGCTGTACGGAACGCTGCTGGCGGTGCTCGATCTCGTCGTAGTCCGAGATCGTCCCGCCGTCCTCGACGCGCCCGGCCCGGTTGACCGCCCCCGCGGTCTGGGCCAGGGCCTCGACGAGGGTCGTCTTGCCCGATCCGCTGTGGCCGACCAGCACCACGTTCCGCACGGCCGAGGGCCGGTCGGCCGTTGGAGCCCTGCCGGCGGCCCCGGAGTGCGCGTTCGCCTTGTCGCCCATGATGTCTTCCTCCCGACTGCTCGTACGGTGAGGTGGGGCGCGGGCGCGGGGGAGTGGTGCGGCGTGTCGCTGCCGCGTACGGCTCCGGCGGTGCCCGCGGTCGTCCTTCGAGCTTTGCACCGACGTCACGGTGCGTCCATACGTCGTACCCGCGCGGGCGCTCCGCGGGCCGGACGCGGCCCGGCCGGGGCCCGGACGGGGGCCGGACGCGGCCTGGACGCGGTCTGGACGCGGCCTTCGGGCGACCCGGATGCGGCGGCACGGGCGCCGCGGGCGGGTGCCGACGCTCCCGCGGGGGCGCGCGTGGCTACGATGGGTGAGCCGGTGGTCGTAGGGGCCGCGCGGCCCACCGAACCTCGGGAAGGCCATGCTGAACAAGTACGCGCGTGCCTTTTTTACGCGTGTCCTCACACCGTTCGCCGCGTTTCTGCTCCGCCGGGGCGTCAGCCCCGACGCCGTCACGCTCATCGGCACCGCCGGGGTGGTGGCCGGCGCGCTGGTCTTCTTCCCCCGCGGGGAGTTCTTCTGGGGCACGATCGTCATCACGCTGTTCGTCTTCTCGGACCTCGTCGACGGCAACATGGCCCGCCAGGCCGGCATCTCCAGCCGCTGGGGCGCCTTCCTCGACTCCACCCTCGACCGGGTGGCCGACGGCGCGATCTTCGGCGGTTTCGCGCTCTACTACGCCGGCAAGGGCGACGACAACGTCCTGTGCGCGGTCGCGATCTTCTGCCTCGCCAGCGGCCAGGTCGTCTCGTACACCAAGGCCCGAGGCGAATCGATCGGCCTGCCGGTGGCCGTCAACGGCCTGATCGAGCGCGCCGAACGCCTGGTGATCTCGCTGGTCGCGGCCGGCCTCGCCGGACTCCACGCCTTCGGCGTGCCCGGCGTCCAGGTCCTGCTGCCGATCGCCCTGTGGATCGTGGCCGTCGGCTCGGCGGTCACCCTGGGGCAGCGGGTCGTGACGGTACGCAGGGAATCGGCGGAGGCGGACGCCGCCGCCAGGGGGAGCGAGGCCGCGTCGTGAGCGGGAACAGTCTCAAGGACACCGTCACCGACGGTCTGTACGGGCTCGGCTGGGCCACCGTGAAGAAGCTCCCCGAGCCGGTCGCCAAGGCCCTCGGCCGCAAGGTCGCCGACACCGCCTGGAAGCGGCGCGGCAAGAGCGTCCTGCGTCTGGAGTCCAACCTGGCGCGCGTCGTCCCCGACGCCTCCCCGGAGCGCCTGCGGGAGCTCTCCCAGGCCGGCATGCGCTCGTACATGCGCTACTGGATGGAGTCCTTCCGGCTGCCCACCTGGAGCAAGGAGCGCGCCGCCGCCAGCTTCGACCCCAAGGGCGTCCACCACCTCAAGGACGCCCTCGCCTCCGAGCACGGCGTCGTCCTCGCCCTGCCCCACATGGGCAACTGGGACCTGGCCGGCGTCTGGGTCACCCGCGCCCTCGGAGTGCCCTTCACCACCGTCGCCGAGCGGCTCAAGCCCGAATCGCTCTTCGACCGGTTCGTCGCCTACCGCGAGTCCCTGGGCATGGAGGTGCTGCCGCACACCGGCGGCTCCGCCTTCGGGACCCTGGCGCGGCGGCTGCGGGCCGGCGGGCTCGTCTGCCTCGTCGCCGACCGCGACCTGTCCTCCTCCGGCGTCGAGGTCTCCTTCTTCGGCGAACCGGCCCGGATGCCCGCGGGGCCCGCGATCCTCGCCCAGCAGACCGGGGCGCTGCTGCTGCCCGTGACCCTCTGGTACGACGACAGCGACGTCATGCGCGGACAGATCCACCCGCCCCTCGAGGTGCCCGAGTCAGGCACCCGCGCCGAAAAGACGTCCTCCATGACACAGGCCCTCGCCGACGTCTTCGCCGGGGGCATCGCGGACCACCCGGAGGACTGGCACATGCTGCAGCGACTGTGGCTCGCTGACCTGGAGGAGCGGCGGGAGGACGGGACGGCGTGAGGATCGGCATCGTCTGCCCGTACTCCTGGGACGTGCCGGGCGGCGTCCAGTTCCACATCCGCGACCTCGCCGAGCACCTCATCCGGCTCGGCCACCACGTCTCCGTCCTCGCACCCGCCGACGACGAGACCCCGCTGCCGCCGTACGTCGTCTCCGCCGGCCGCGCGGTCCCCGTGCCGTACAACGGCTCCGTCGCGCGGCTCAACTTCGGCTTCCTCTCGGCGGCCCGGGTGCGGCGCTGGCTGCACGACGGCACCTTCGACGTCGTCCACATCCACGAGCCCACCTCGCCCTCGCTCGGGCTGCTCACCTGCTGGGCGGCGCAGGGGCCGATCGTGGCCACCTTCCACACCTCCAACCCGCGCTCCCGCGCCATGATCGCCGCGTACCCGATCCTCCAGCCCGCCCTGGAGAAGATCAGCGCGCGCATCGCGGTCAGCGAGTACGCCCGGCGCACGCTCGTCGAGCACCTCGGCGGCGACGCCGTCGTCATCCCCAACGGGGTCGACGTCGACTTCTTCGCCCGCGCCGAGCCCAAGAAGGAGTGGCAGGGCGGCACGCTCGGCTTCATCGGGCGCATCGACGAGCCCCGCAAGGGACTCCCCGTGCTGATGCGGGCCCTGCCCAAGATCCTCGCCGAGCGGCCCGACACGCGGCTCCTCGTCGCCGGGCGCGGCGACGAGGAGGAGGCCGTGGCCTCGCTGCCCCGCGAGATGCGGTCCCGGGTCGAGTTCCTGGGCATGGTCAGCGACGAGGACAAGGCGCGGCTGCTGCGCAGCGTGGACGTCTACGTGGCGCCCAACACCGGCGGCGAGAGCTTCGGCATCATCCTCGTCGAGGCGCTCTCCGCGGGCGCGCCCGTCCTCGCCGCGGACCTCGACGCCTTCGCGCAGGTCCTCGACCAGGGCGCGGCGGGCCAGCTCTTCGCCAACGAGGACGCCGACGACCTCGCCGACCAGGCGATCCGGCTCCTCGGCGACGAGGCCCGGCGGGAGGAGCTGCGTGAGCGCGGCTCCGCGCACGTGCGGCGGTTCGACTGGTCGACGGTGGGCGCGGACATCCTGGCCGTCTACGAGACGGTGACGGACGGCGCGGCCTCGGTCGCCACGGACGAGCGGGCCGCGGGCGGCGGGGGGCTGCGGGCTCGGCTGGGGTTGTAGGAGGCGGCGGGTGCCCCGCCCGCTCGTCGTGGGCCCTGCGTCCCGTTGTGGGCATTCGTCCCGCCGGGGCCGGGGGAGGGTGGGTGCGACGGGACGGCGCCTCCTGCGGGTGCCTCCGCTGCCTTTCGTGCGGTGCCCACGACGGCGGTGCGTGGACCCGACGGCGCCCGGTACCTCCGCGTGGGGGGTGTCCGGACTGCGACCTTCACTTCGCTCCGCTCGTTACGGGCGCCGCCACGTCCGGACACCCCCCACGCTCCGGCACCGGGCGCCTCCCCGCCGTTGTCGGCCGCCCCGCCGTCGTGGCAGCGTGGGGCGATGATCTCTGTGGAGACGCTCGACCTCGGATACTTCGTCCGGCCTGCGGAGGAGTGGGGCGGTGATCACGACCGGGAGGAGCCCGTGCTGGCCTATGTGGTGCGGTATCCCGGTGGCAGTCTGCTGTTCGACAGCGGGCTCGGGGAAGGGTCGCCCGAGACCGACGCCCACTACCGGCCCGTGCGGCGGGCCCTGGACGTCGACGTCGATCTCGTCGTCAACTGCCACCTGCACTTCGACCACATCGGCGGCAACCGGGCGCTGGGCCGCCCCGTCCTGGTGCAGCGGAAGGAGCTCGCCGCGGCGCGGGCCGGCGGGTACACGATCGACCCGCTGCTGGACGGCGTGCGGTACGAGGAGATCGACGGGGAGCGCGAGCTCGCCGAGGGGGTCCGGGTCGTGCCCACGCCCGGGCACACCGACGGGCACCAGTCGCTCGTGCTCGACCACGGGGACCGGGTGACGGTGCTCGCGGGGCAGGCGTACGACTTCGCGGGGGAGTTCGGGAGGCCGTACCGGCCCTGGCTGGAGCGGCTCGGGGAGCTCGCCGGAGGGCGGCCGGCGCGTGTCCTGTTCGCCCATGACCGGGAGGTTTGGGAAGGGGTGCTGCCGCCGCCCCGGTAGCCTGTGCGCCCGTGACCGAAACCCTGATCTGGACCGTCGCCGCGCTCATCCTCATCGGCGTCTACCTCAGCTGGACCGCCGGCCGGCTCGACCGGCTGCACACCCGCATCGACGCGGCACGGGCCGCGCTCGACGCGCAGTTGCTCCGGCGGGCCTCGGTCGCCCAGGAGCTCGCCACCTCGGGCGTGCTCGATCCCGCCGCCTCGATCGTGCTCTACGAGGCGGCGCACGCGGCCCGGCAGGCCGAGGAGGACCACCGGGAGGTCGCCGAGAGCGAGCTCAGCCAGGCGCTCCGGGCCGTCTTCGGGGAGACCGAGCAGGTCGAGCTGGTCCGCGAGGCGCCCGGCGGCGAGGAGGCCGCGGGGGAGCTGGCCGCGGCCGTGCGCCGGGTGCCGATGGCGCGCCGCTTCCACAACGACGCGGTGCGGGCCGCGCGGGCGCTGCGACGCCATCGCAAGGTGCGCTGGTTCCGCCTCGCCGGCCACGCTCCGTTCCCGCTCGCCTTCGAAATGGATGACGAGCCGCCCGTAGCCCTTGCGGATCGCCCTGCCTGAGGCCTGTGGCCTTCGTAAGCTGCGAAAACGATCCACCGGGTACACATTGGCCCTTGCTGTGGCCCCCTGGTGGCCGGTTTCCTCGTCTCGTCAACAATCCCCGTTGTCATCGAGTGAGGTACCCATGTCCAGCACCCCGCAGTCCGCCGACGCGATCGGCACCTCCCGCGTCAAGCGCGGCATGGCCGAGCAGCTCAAGGGCGGCGTGATCATGGACGTGGTCAACGCCGAGCAGGCGAAGATCGCCGAGGACGCCGGCGCCGTGGCCGTCATGGCCCTGGAGCGGGTTCCGGCCGACATCCGCAAGGACGGCGGCGTCGCGCGGATGTCCGACCCGAACATGATCGAGGAGATCATCGGCGCGGTCTCCATCCCGGTCATGGCCAAGTCCCGCATCGGCCACTTCGTCGAGGCCCAGGTCCTCCAGTCGCTCGGCGTCGACTACATCGACGAGTCCGAGGTCCTCACCCCGGCCGACGAGGTCAACCACTCCGACAAGTGGGCCTTCACCACCCCCTTCGTCTGTGGCGCCACCAACCTGGGCGAGGCCCTGCGCCGCATCGCCGAGGGCGCGGCCATGATCCGCTCCAAGGGCGAGGCCGGCACCGGCAACGTCGTCGAGGCCGTCCGCCACCTGCGCCAGATCAAGAACGAGATCGCCAAGCTGCGCGGCTTCGACAACAACGAGCTGTACGCCGCCGCCAAGGAGCTGCGCGCCCCGTACGAGCTCGTCAAGGAGGTCGCCGAGCTCGGCAAGCTGCCGGTGGTGCTGTTCTCCGCCGGTGGTGTGGCCACCCCGGCCGACGCCGCGCTGATGCGCCAGCTCGGTGCCGAGGGCGTCTTCGTCGGCTCCGGCATCTTCAAGTCGGGCGACCCGGCCAAGCGCGCCGCCGCCATCGTGAAGGCCACCACCTTCTACGACGACCCGAAGGTCATCGCGGACGCCTCCCGCAACCTGGGCGAGGCCATGGTCGGCATCAACTGCGACACCCTGCCCGAGGCCGAGCGCTACGCGAACCGGGGCTGGTAAGCACCCATGAGCACTCCCGTCAGCCCTGTCATCGGGGTCCTGGCTCTCCAGGGCGACGTACGGGAGCACCTGATCGCCCTGGCCGCGGCCGACGCCGTGGCCAGGCCCGTCAGGCGCCCCGAGGAGCTCGCCGAGGTCGACGGTCTCGTCCTCCCCGGCGGTGAGTCCACCACCATCTCCAAGCTGGCCGTGCTGTTCGGCCTGATGGAGCCGCTCCGGGAGCGGATCGCGGGCGGCATGCCCGTGTACGGCACCTGCGCCGGCCTGATCATGCTCGCCGACAAGATCCTCGACCCGCGCTCGGGCCAGGAGACCTTCGGCGGCATCGACATGATCGTCCGCCGCAACGCCTTCGGGCGGCAGAACGAGTCCTTCGAGGCGGGCGTGACCGTGGCGGGGATCGACACCCCCGTCGAGGGCGTCTTCATCCGTGCCCCGTGGGTGGAGTCGGTCGGTGCCGAGGTCGAGGTGCTCGCCGAGCACGACGGCCACATCGTCGCCGTCCGCCAGGGGCGCGCCCTCGCGACCTCGTTCCACCCCGAGCTGACCGGTGACCACCGGATCCACGAGCTGTTCGTGGACATGGTGCGCGCCGAGCGGTGACCTGATCCTTGTAGGATCTCTGGGGTTCGTTCAGTAATGGGTTACGCGAAGGAGACAGGCAGATGTCCGGCCACTCTAAATGGGCTACGACGAAGCACAAGAAGGCCGTGATCGACGCCAAGCGCGGCAAGCTCTTCGCGAAGCTGATCAAGAACATCGAGGTCGCGGCCCGCACCGGCGGCGCCGACCCCGAGGGCAACCCGACGCTCTACGACGCCATCCAGAAGGCCAAGAAGTCGTCCGTTCCCAACAAGAACATCGACTCCGCGGTCAAGCGCGGCGGCGGCCTCGAGGCCGGCGGCGTCGACTACGCGACGATCATGTACGAGGGCTACGGCCCGAACGGTGTCGCGGTGCTCATCGAGTGCCTCACCGACAACCGCAACCGCGCCGCCTCCGACGTGCGCGTCGCCATGACCCGCAACGGCGGCTCGATGGCCGACCCGGGTTCGGTCTCGTACCTGTTCAACCGCAAGGGCGTCGTCGTGCTCCCCAAGGGTGACCAGACCGAGGACGACGTCCTCGAGGTCGTGCTCGACGCGGGCGCCGAGGAGGTCAACGACCTCGGCGAGAGCTTCGAGGTCATCAGCGAGGCCACCGACCTGGTCGCGGTCCGCACCGCGCTCCAGGAGGCCGGCATCGACTACGACTCGGCCGAGTCCAGCTTCGTCCCGACCATGCAGGTCGAGCTCGACGAGGAGGGCGCGCGCAAGATGTTCAAGCTGATCGACGCCCTGGAGGACAGCGACGACGTGCAGAACGTCTTCGCCAACTTCGACGTCAGCGACGAGGTCATGGAGAAGGTCGACGCCTGAGCGCGTCCTTCACCGCAGCGGGCCGACGGGGACACACCCCCGTCGGCCCGCTGCGTTGTCGGTGGCAGCAGATAGCCTGCACAAACAGGTGAGCGAACAGGGAGGGCGCGGTGCGCGTTCTGGGGGTGGATCCCGGACTGACCCGGTGCGGCGTCGGGGTGGTCGAGGGGGTCGCCGGGCGGCCGCTGACCATGCTCGGGGTCGGTGTCGTACGGACCCCCGCGGACGCCGACATCGGCATCCGGCTCGTCGGCATCGAGCGCGGCATAGAGGAGTGGATCGAGCGCTTCCAGCCCGAACTCGTCGCCGTGGAGCGGGTGTTCAGCCAGCACAACGTGAGCACGGTGATGGGCACCGCCCAGGCCAGCGCCGTCGCCATGCTCTGCGCCGCCCGCCGCGGCCTGCCCGTCGCCCTGCACACGCCCAGCGAGGTCAAGGCCGCCGTCACCGGCAGCGGCCGCGCCGACAAGGCACAGGTCGGCGCCATGGTCACCCGGCTGCTCCGGCTCTCCGCCCCGCCCAAGCCGGCCGACGCCGCCGACGCCCTCGCGCTCGCCATCTGCCACATCTGGCGCGCCCCCGCCCAGAACCGCCTCCAGCAGGCCGTCGCCCTGCACGCCTCGAAAGGCCGAACCCGATGATCGCCTTCGTCAGCGGCCCGGTGGCCGCCCTCGCCCCCACGACCGCCGTCGTCGAGGTCGGCGGGGTCGGCATGGCCGTCCAGTGCACGCCCGACACCCTCGCCGGACTGCGCGTCGGCGAGCACGCCCGCCTCGCCACCTCGCTGGTCGTCCGCGAGGACTCGCTGACCCTGTACGGCTTCGCCGACGACGACGAGCGGCAGGTCTTCGAGCTGCTCCAGACCGCCAGCGGCGTCGGCCCCCGGCTCGCCCAGGCGATGCTCGGCGTGCACTCGCCCGACGCGCTGCGCCTCGCCGTCTCCACCGGCGACGAGAAGGCGCTGACCGCCGTCCCCGGCATCGGCAAGAAGGGCGCCCAGAAGCTCCTCCTCGAACTGAAGGACAAGCTGGGCCGCCCGCTCGGCAGCAGCGGCCTGGTCGGCGCCCAGCGCGCCGTCGCCGCCGGCCCCGCCCCCTGGACCGAGCAGCTCGCCGCCGCCCTCGTCGGACTCGGCTACGCGAGCCGCGAGGCCGAGGAGGCCGTCGCCGCCGTCACCCCGCAGGCCGAGGCCGCGCTCGCCGAGACCGGCTCCGCGCCCGTCCCGCAGCTGCTGCGCGCCGCCCTGCAGACGCTCAACCGCGCCCGCTGACCTCCCGTACGAAGAGAAGGCAACCAACCACCGTGAACTGGGACGACGAGACGGCACCGGCCGCCGAGGAGCGCATCGTCGACGCCTCCGCCGAGGGCGACGACCAGGCCGTCGAGGCGGCGCTGCGGCCGAAGGACCTGAGCGAGTTCGTCGGCCAGGAGAAGGTCCGCCAGCAGCTCGACCTGGTCCTCAAGGCCGCCCGCCAGCGCGGCGCCACCGCCGACCACGTGCTGCTCTCCGGCGCCCCCGGCCTCGGCAAGACCACCCTGTCGATGATCATCGCGGCGGAGATGAACGCGCCGATCAGGATCACCAGCGGCCCCGCCATCCAGCACGCCGGCGACCTCGCGGCCATCCTGTCCTCCCTCCAGGAGGGCGAGATCCTCTTCCTCGACGAGATCCACCGGATGTCCCGGCCCGCCGAGGAGATGCTCTACATGGCGATGGAGGACTTCCGCGTCGACGTCATCGTCGGCAAGGGCCCCGGCGCCACCGCCATCCCCCTGGAGCTGCCGCCCTTCACCCTGGTCGGCGCCACCACCCGGGCCGGCCTGCTGCCGCCGCCGCTGCGCGACCGCTTCGGGTTCACCGGGCACATGGAGTTCTACGAGCCGCACGAGCTGGAGCGGGTCGTGCGCCGCTCCGCCGGACTCCTCGACGTCGAGATCGACACCGACGGCGCCGCAGAGATCGCCGGCCGCTCCCGCGGCACCCCCCGGATCGCCAACCGGCTGCTGCGCCGGGTGCGGGACTACGCCCAGGTCAGGGCGGACGGCGTGATCACCCGCGAGATCGCCGCCGCCGCCCTCGGGGTGTACGAGGTCGACAGCCGCGGTCTCGACCGCCTCGACCGCGCCGTCCTCCAGGCGCTGCTCAAGCTCTTCGGCGGCGGCCCGGTCGGCCTGTCCACCCTCGCGGTCGCCGTGGGGGAGGAGCGCGAGACCGTCGAGGAGGTCGCCGAGCCCTTCCTCGTACGGGAGGGACTGCTGGCGCGCACGCCCCGTGGCCGGGTCGCCACTCCGGCGGCGTGGAGCCACCTCGGAATGGTTCCGCCGCAGGCAGCGGGCCCGGGGGCGGCAGGAAGCGGACAACAGGGGCTCTTCGGGGCGTGACGGCGCGGAGACTCGCCCGTATGGGAACCGGGGTGCGATGCTGGGCGTTGTTCCATCGATGCGGACTCGCCTAGACTCCGCCGGTGCCGCTCCTTACGGTCGGCGCACCCACCCCCGAATCAGGCCGCGACTTCTCGGCGGCCTTGCGAAGGAAATTCCGTCCCGTGAATAACATCGGCATGCTCCTCCCGTTCATCGTGCTCATCGGGGCCATGTTCCTCATGACCCGCTCTGCCAAGAAGAAGCAGGCGCAGGCGGCGGAGATGCGCAACCAGATGGCACCCGGTACCGGCGTTCGCACGATCGGGGGGATGTACGCCACCGTCAAGGAGATCGGCGACGAGACCGTCCTTCTCGAGGTCGCGCCCGGCGTCCACGCGGTCTACGCGAAGAACTCCATCGGCGCCGTCCTGGAGGACTCCGAGTACAACCGGATCGTCCACGGCGACGAGCCCGGCGAGGTCGTCCCCGACGACGCCTCCTCGCTGACCGAGGCCGCCGAGGAGTCGACCGAGGACGTCAAGGCCGACCTCACCAAGAAGACGGACGCCGCCGAGGGCGACAAGGACGGCAAGGCCGACGGCGGGACCGAGGCGAAGTAGTTCGCGGCCGGAGCCGCGCGTCCGCCCACCCGGCGCGCGCGGCTCCGGCGACGGTTCCACGTCTGCGGGGGCAGGTCCCCACCACACACTTCGTGGCCGTCTCGCGCCCAACCGGCGCGGGGCGGTTTGGACAGGGAGAAACGACAGGTGGCAGCACCGAAGAAGGGCCGAAGGCCGGCGGGGGGACAGAGCCGGCCGGGCCGCGCCCTGGCACTCATTCTGATCGCCATGGTCGCACTCACCGGCGGCATGTTCTGGTCGGGGCACACCACCCCGCGCCTGGGCATCGACCTCGCCGGCGGTACGTCGATCACGCTCAAGGCGAAGGCGGAGCCCGGACAGGAGTCCGCCGTCAACGAGACCAACATGAACACCGCGGTCGGCATCATCGAGCGCCGTGTCAACGGTCTGGGTGTCTCGGAGGCCGAGGTCCAGACGCAGGGCCGCGAGAACATCATCGTGAACATCCCCAAGGGGACGAACGAGAAGCAGGCCCGCGAGCAGGTCGGCACCACCGCCCAGCTGTACTTCCGGCCGGTCCTGGCCGTCGCCGCCGCCGAGCAGCCGGCGACGCCGAACGCCACCACCTCGCCGACGCCGAAGCCCTCGGCTTCCGGCGCCACCGCGGACAAGGGCAAGACCGACAAGTCCGCCACCCCGACGGCCACCGCGTCCACCCAGGGCCGCGCCGTCACCGAGGCGCTGAAGGCCCCGAGCCCGACGCCGACCTCGACGACCACGCCGAAGTCGACGGGGTCGCCGAAGACGGACACGCCGGCCGACCCGGCCACCGCCGCCCTGCAGCAGAAGTTCGCCACCCTGAACTGCCTCGACCCGAAGCAGCGCACGGCCGCGAGCAAGGGCGTCCTGCCGACCGACACCACCGTCGCCTGTGGCAAGAACGCCATCGGCCAGTGGGAGAAGTACCTCCTCGGCCCGGCCGAGGTGGACGGCAAGGACGTCGACGACGCCAAGGGCGTCTTCGACCAGCAGCGTGGCATGTGGATCGTCACCATGGACTTCACGAGCGGTGGCGCCAAGAAGTTCCAGAAGATCACCGGCAAGCTGTCGCAGCAGCAGGAGCCGCAGAACCAGTTCGCGATCGTGCTCGACGGCGAGGTCGTCTCGGCCCCGTCCGTGCGCACCACGCTCAGCGCCAACGCGGAGATCTCCGGCAGCTTCAACCAGGAGTCGGCCCAGGACCTCGGCAACATCCTGTCCTACGGCGCCCTGCCGCTCACCTTCGACACGCAGAGCGTCGACACGGTGACCGCCGCCCTCGGCGGCGAGCAGCTCGAGGCGGGTCTGATCGCCGGCGCCATCGGTCTCGGCCTGGTCATCATCTACCTGGTGGTCTACTACCGCGGCCTGTCGCTGATCGCCATCCTCAGCCTCGGCGTCTCGGCCCTGCTCACCTACGTGATCATGGCCCTGCTCGGCCCGGCCATCGGCTTCGCGCTGAACCTGCCGGCCGTCTGCGGCGCCATCGTGGCCATCGGCATCACGGCGGACTCGTTCATCGTGTACTTCGAACGCATCCGCGACGAGATCCGCGAAGGCCGCACGATGCGCCCGGCCGTCGAGCGTGCCTGGCCGCGCGCCCGGCGCACCATCCTGGTCTCCGACTTCGTGTCGTTCCTCGCCGCCGCGGTGCTCTTCGTCGTCACCGTCGGCAAGGTCCAGGGCTTCGCGTTCACGCTCGGCCTGACCACGCTGCTCGACATCGTCGTGGTGTTCCTCTTCACCAAGCCGGTGATGACGCTCCTCGCGCGCACCAAGTTCTTCGGCAACGGCCACAAGTGGTCCGGTCTGGACCCGAAGCGCCTCGGTGCCCAGCCGCCGCTGCGCCGCACCCGCCGTCAGTCCGTTTCCGCCGCTGGCCCTGTCGACCCGAAGGAGGCGTGAGATGTCGAAGCTCGGAGATCTCGGCGCCCGGCTCCACCGCGGTGAGGTCGGCTATGACTTCATCGGCAACCGCAAGATCTGGTACGGCATCTCGATCCTGATCACCATCACGGCGATCGTGGCCCTCGCGGTGCGCGGCCTCAACATGGGCATCGAGTTCCAGGGCGGCGCCGTCTTCACCACCCCGAAGACGAACGTCTCGGTCACCCAGGCCCAGGAGTACGCGGAAGAGGCCTCCGGCCACGACGCGATCGTCCAGGAGCTCGGCAGCGGCTCCCTGCGCATCCAGGTCGGCGGTCTCGACACCGAGAAGTCCGACCAGGTCCGCGCGCAGCTCTCCAAGGACCTGAACGTCCCCGAGAACAAGATCGCGGCGGAGCTCGTCGGCCCCAGCTGGGGTGAGCAGATCGCCACGAAGGCATGGACCGGCCTCGCCGTCTTCATGATCCTCGTGGTGATCTACCTCGCCATCGCCTTCGAGTGGAGAATGGCCGTCGCGGCGCTCATCGCGCTGATCCACGACCTCACCATCACCGTCGGCATCTACTCGCTGGTGGGCTTCGAGGTCACGGTCGGCACGGTGATCGGTCTGCTGACCATCCTCGGTTACTCGCTCTACGACACGGTCGTCGTCTTCGACTCGCTCAAGGAGCAGACGAAGGGCATCACCAAGCAGACCCGCTGGACCTACAGCGAGATCGCCAACCGCTCGATCAACGGCACCCTGGTCCGTTCGATCAACACCACCGTCGTCGCGCTGCTGCCGGTCGCCGGCCTGCTCTTCATCGGTGGCGGCGTCCTCGGCGCCGGCATGCTGAACGACATCTCGCTGTCGCTGTTCGTGGGTCTCGCCGCCGGTGCGTACTCCTCGATCTTCATCGCCACCCCGCTCGTCGCCGACCTCAAGGAGCGCGAGCCGGCGATGAAGGCCCTGAAGAAGCGCGTCCTGGCCAAGCGTGCCGCCGCGGCCGCCAAGGGCGAGTCCCTCGACGAGGGCACCGACCTCGCGGAGGGCGCCCTCGCGGGCGAGGCCGCCGTCGTCGGCCAGGGCCGCCGCGGCCGCTCCTCGGAGAACCGCGGATGACCGCGGAGTACGGGAACACCACGGAGCTGCTGCTCAGCCGCATCCGTGACGTCCCCGACTACCCGAAGCCCGGGGTGCTGTTCAAGGACATCACCCCGCTGCTCGCGGACCCGGAGGCGTTCACCGCGCTCACCGACGCCCTCGCCGGGCTGTGCGCGGCCCAGGGCGCCACGAAGATCGTCGGCCTGGAGGCCCGCGGCTTCATCCTGGCCGCCCCGGTCGCCGTCCGCGCCGGTCTCGGCTTCATCCCGGTCCGCAAGGCCGGGAAGCTGCCCGGGGCCACCCTGCGGCAGGCGTACGAGCTGGAGTACGGCACCGCCGAGATCGAGGTGCACGCCGAGGACCTGGCCCCGGGCGACCGGGTCATGGTCATCGACGACGTCCTCGCCACCGGCGGCACCGCCGAGGCGTCCATCGAGCTCATCCGGCGTGCCGGGGCCGAGGTCGCCGGGGTCGCCGTCCTGATGGAGCTGGGCTTCCTGCCCGGCCGGGCCCGCCTGGAGCCGGCCCTGTCCGGCGCTCCGCTCACCGCGCTCATCACCGTCTGACACCCAGGTCCGACGGACACGGGGGCGGCCCGGGGAATTCCCCGGGCCGCCCCCGTCGTTTTCCGGACACGCCCCGGAACGGGGTCCCGGTGAGCCGGTGCGGACGTCTCAGCCCGCAGGCGCGTGCGCACAGGCGCTGCCAGGTCGATACGATGGCCTTTCCGGGCCTGACCGGGGGACCCGGAAAATCCCCCAGACCCGTCCGGGGGTACCGCCAGAGGAGCGCTCTTGCCAGACGAGGCCCAGCCACTCTCCGCCGCGCAGCCCGAGCAGCAGGCCGACCAGGCCGCGTCGGGAACAGCCGCGCCCCAGAACCAGCCCGCGGAGATCCGGCCGGCGGCCCCTGCCCCTGCTGTCCGGCCCACCCCCGCCTCGCCGAGCCGCTCGGGCGGCTCCTCCAGCCGCGTCCGGGCCCGGCTCGCCCGCCTGGGCGTCCAGCGCTCCTCCCCGTACAACCCGGTCCTCGAACCGCTGCTGCGGATCGTCCGCTCCAACGACCCGAAGATCGAAACGGCGACATTGCGCCAGATCGAGCGGGCCTACCAGGTCGCCGAGCGCTGGCACCGCGGCCAGAAGCGCAAGAGCGGCGACCCGTACATCACCCACCCGCTCGCGGTCACCACCATCCTCGCCGAGCTGGGCATGGACCCGGCGACGCTGATGGCCGGCCTGCTCCACGACACCGTCGAGGACACCGAGTACGGCCTGGACACCCTGCGCCGCGACTTCGGCGACCAGGTCGCCCTGCTCGTCGACGGCGTCACCAAGCTGGACAAGGTCAAGTTCGGCGAGGCCGCGCAGGCCGAGACCGTCCGCAAGATGGTCGTCGCCATGGCCAAGGACCCGCGCGTCCTGGTCATCAAGCTGGCCGACCGCCTGCACAACATGCGCACCATGCGCTACCTCAAGCGGGAGAAGCAGGAGAAGAAGGCCCGCGAGACCCTGGAGATCTACGCCCCGCTGGCGCACCGGCTGGGCATGAACACCATCAAGTGGGAGCTGGAGGACCTCGCCTTCGCGATCCTCTACCCCAAGATGTACGACGAGATCGTCCGGCTGGTCGCCGAGCGCGCCCCCAAGCGCGACGAGTACCTGGCCATAGTGACCGACGAGGTCCAGGCCGACCTGCGCGCCGCCCGCATCAAGGCCACCGTCACCGGCCGGCCCAAGCACTACTACAGCGTCTACCAGAAGATGATCGTCCGCGGCCGTGACTTCGCGGAGATCTACGACCTGGTGGGCATCCGCGTCCTCGTGGACACCGTCCGCGACTGCTACGCGGCCCTCGGCACCGTCCACGCGCGATGGAACCCGGTCCCCGGCCGGTTCAAGGACTACATCGCGATGCCGAAGTTCAACATGTACCAGTCGCTGCACACGACGGTCATCGGACCCAACGGCAAGCCCGTCGAGCTCCAGATCCGCACCTTCGACATGCACCGGCGCGCCGAGTACGGCATCGCCGCGCACTGGAAGTACAAGCAGGAGGCCGTCGCCGGCGCCTCCAAGGTCCGCGCCGACGTGCCCAAGAAGGCCGGCAAGGACGACCACCTCAACGACATGGCCTGGCTGCGCCAGCTGCTCGACTGGCAGAAGGAGACCGAGGACCCCTCGGAGTTCCTGGAGTCGCTGCGCTTCGACCTCTCCCGCAACGAGGTCTTCGTCTTCACCCCCAAGGGCGACGTCATAGCGCTGCCCGCGGGCGCCACCCCGGTCGACTTCTCCTACGCCGTCCACACCGAGGTCGGCCACCGCACCATAGGGGCCCGGGTCAACGGCCGGCTCGTGCCGCTGGAGTCCACCCTCGACAACGGCGACCTCGTCGAGGTCTTCACCTCCAAGGCCGCGGGCGCCGGACCCTCCCGGGACTGGCTCGGCTTCGTCAAGTCCCCGCGCGCCCGGAACAAGATCCGCGCCTGGTTCTCCAAGGAGCGCCGCGACGAGGCCATCGAGCAGGGCAAGGACGCCATCGCGCGGGCCATGCGCAAGCAGAACCTGCCGATCCAGCGGATCCTCACCGGCGACTCGCTCGTCACCCTCGCCCACGAGCTGCGCTACAGCGACATCTCCTCGCTGTACGCGGCGATCGGCGAGGGCCATGTCACGGCCCAGTCCATCGTGCAGAAGCTGGTCCAGGCGCTCGGCGGCGAGGAGGCCGCCACCGAGGACATCGAGGAGGCGGCGCCGCCGGCCCGCGGCCGCTCCAAGCGCCGCTCGAACGCCGACCCCGGTGTCGTCGTCAAGGGCGTCGAGGACGTCTGGGTCAAGCTGGCCCGCTGCTGCACCCCGGTGCCCGGCGACCCGATCATCGGCTTCGTCACCCGTGGCAGCGGCGTCTCGGTGCACCGCAGCGACTGCGTCAACGTGGACTCGCTGTCCCGGGAGCCCGAGCGGATCCTCGAGGTCGAGTGGGCCCCCACCCAGTCCTCGGTCTTCCTCGTCGCCATCCAGGTCGAGGCGCTGGACCGCTCCCGGCTGCTCTCGGACGTCACCCGCGTCCTGTCCGACCAGCACGTCAACATCCTGTCGGCGGCCGTGCAGACCTCCCGCGACCGGGTGGCCACCTCGCGGTTCACCTTCGAGATGGGCGACCCGAAGCACCTGGGGCACGTCCTGAAGGCCGTCCGGGGCGTCGAGGGCGTCTACGACGTCTACCGTGTCACCAGCGCCCGGCGCCCCTGAGAACGGGGCGCCACGCGCCGCACAGGCACCACGCGCACGAGGAAGGGCCCCCGGCTCCGGCCGGGGGCCCTTCCTCGTACCGCTTCACACGGGCGTCAGCCGCCGAACTCCTGCAGACCCTTCAGGGCCTGGTCGAGCAGCGCCTGGCGGCCCTCCAGCTCGCGGGCGAGCTTGTCGGCCTTGGCGTCGTTGCCGGCGGCACGGGCCGTGTCGATCTGCTTCTGCAGCTTGTCGACCGCGTCCTGGAGCTGGCCGGTCAGACCCGCGGCGCGGGCCCGCGCCTCCGGGTTGGTGCGGCGCCACTCGGCCTCCTCGGCCTCCTGGATCGCCCGCTCCACCGCGTGCATCCGGCCCTCGACCTTCGGGCGGGCGTCCCGCGGCACGTGGCCGATGGCCTCCCAGCGCTCGTTGAGGGAACGGAAGGCCGCGCGGGCCGCCTTCAGGTCCGACACCGGCACCAGCTTCTCGGCCTCGACGGCGAGCTCCTCCTTGAGCTTGAGGTTCTCGGTCTGCTCCGCGTCCCGCTCGGCGAAGACCTCGCCACGGGCCGCGAAGAAGACGTCCTGGGCGCCGCGGAAGCGGTTCCACAGCTCGTCCTCGTGCTCGCGCTGGGCGCGGCCCGCCGCCTTCCAGTCCGCCATCAGCTCGCGGTAACGGGCGGCCGTCGTCCCCCAGTCGGTCGAGTTCGAGAGCGCCTCGGCCTCGGCGACCAGCTTCTCCTTGGCCTTGCGGGCGTCCTCGCGCTGCGCGTCGAGCGCCGCGAAGTGGGCCTTGCGGCGCTTGGAGAAGGCCGAGCGGGCGTGCGAGAAGCGGTGCCACAGCTCGTCGTCCGACTTGCGGTCCAGGCGGGGCAGGCCCTTCCAGGTGTCCACGAGCGCGCGGAGCCGCTCGCCCGCGGCGCGCCACTGCTCGCTCTGCGCCAGCTCCTCGGCCTCGGTGACCAGGGTCTCCTTGGCGGAGCGCGCCTCGTCGGCCTGCTTCGCCTTCTGGACCTTCCGCTCCTCGCGGCGGGACTCGACCGCCTCGGTCAGCTTGTCGAGCCGGGTCGACAGCGCGGCCAGGTCGCCCACCGCGTGGTGCTCCCGGACCTGCTCGCGGATGTGCTCGATCGCCGCCTGGGCGTCCTTCGCCGAGAGGTCGGTGGTCCTCACCCGCTTCTCGAGGAGGCCGATCTCGACCACCAGGCCCTCGTACTTGCGCTCGAAGTAGGCCAGCGCCTCCTCAGGGGTGCCGGCCTGCCACGATCCGACGACCTGCTCGCCCTCGGCCGTACGCACGTACACGGTGCCCGTCTCGTCGACGCGGCCCCACGGGTCGCTGCTCACAGCGCCTCCTCACCATGATGCCGTCGCGGGGGCTCCGCCCCCTGGCATCGTCCACGGATTCCCGGCGGGTCTCGCCCGCCCTCCACAGCCCGGCCGACGGCCGGCGCTGCACAACGCCAATCTAGGCGAACGGCGGCCCGGCTGTCCGCACTCAGCACGACCGAAATTCAACGGTCACGCGCGGGTGCGGCCGCCGGGCCGCCGTCGCGTCACTTCTTGCTGACGACGGCCTTCTCGATGGTGACGCCCTTCTGCGGCGCACCGTCGCCCGCGCCGCCCTGGACGCCGGCCTTCGCCACGTCCTCGACGACCTTGAGGCCCGCCGCGTCGAAGGTGCCGAACGGGGTGTAGTTCGGCGGCAGCTTCGTGTCCTTGTAGACGAGGAAGAACTGGCTGCCGCCGGTGTTCGCACCCGCGTTGGCCATGGCGACCGTGCCCTTCGGGTACGTGACGGAGCCGTCCGCGCCCGCCTTGCCGAGCCCGTTCAGGTTCTCGTCCGGGATCACGTAACCCGGGCCGCCGGTGCCGTCGCCCTTCGGGTCGCCGCACTGGAGCACGAAGATGCCCGAGGTGGTGAGGCGGTGGCACTTGGTGCCGTCGAAGTACTTCTTGTCCGCGAGGTGCTTGAAGGAGTTCACGGTGTGCGGGGCCTTGGCCGCGTCCATCGTGATCGTGATGTCGCCCTGGTTGGTCTTCAGGGCCATCGTGTACGAGGCCTTCTTGTCCACCGACATGGCCGGCTCGGGCTGCGAGGACGTGCTCTGCTCCGGGCTCGGGGTGTTGGTGGGCTCGGTCGCCGCGTTGTCGCTCTTCTTGTCGTCGCCGGACAGCGCCACCGAGAGGTAGACCGCACCGCCCGCGGCGATCACCACCGCGAGCGAGGCGGCGATGACGCTGTTCCGGCGCGACCTGCGCCGCGCGTCCGCACGCCGCTGCTGCTGACGCTGGTACTTGTCCCTGGCGAGCTGCCGCCGCCGCTGATCGCTGGTGACCACCGGGTCCGCTCCTTGTCGATCGTCTGTTCTGTCCTGGCCGGGTGTGCCCGTACCGTATACGGGTTGGCTGTGGAATACGCAGCGCCGGTAGGCTCTGACCCGCTGCATTCCGTTTCGCCGCAGCCTTCTGCCGGACGACAAATAAGGACGATCGTGCTGATTGCCGGGTTCCCCGCCGGGGCCTGGGGCACCAACTGCTACGTGGTCGCCCCCGCCGCAGGCGAGGAGTGCGTCATCATCGACCCGGGCCACCAGGCCGCCCAGGGAGTCGAGGAGACGCTCAGGAAGCATCGGCTCAAGCCCGTCGCCGTGGTCCTCACCCATGGCCACATCGACCACGTCGCCTCCGTCGTCCCGGTCTGCGGCGCCCATGACGTGCCCGCGTGGATCCACCCCGACGACCGGTACATGATGAGCGACCCGGAGAAGGCCCTCGGCCGCTCCATCGGGATGCCCCTCATGGGCGAGCTGACCGTGGGCGAGCCGGACGACGTGCGCGAGCTCACCGACGGCGCCCTGCTGAAGCTGGCCGGACTGGAGCTCTCCGTCGCGCACGCGCCCGGTCATACCAAGGGGTCGGTGACCTTCCGGACCCCCGAGACCACGGAGATCCCCTCCGTGTTCTTCTCCGGGGACCTGCTGTTCGCCGGCTCCATCGGACGCACCGACCTGCCCGGCGGTGACATGGACGAGATGCTCGGTTCGCTGGCCCGCGTGTGCCTGCCGCTCGACAACTCGACCGTGGTGCTGTCGGGGCACGGTCCCCAGACGACCATCGGCCAAGAGCGCGCCACCAACCCCTATCTGCGGCAGGTGGCGGCCGGCCTCGGGAGTGCCGAAGCTCCCCGACGAGGAATGTGACGAGATCCACGTGAGCACCTTCAAGGCCCCCAAGGGCACGTACGACCTGATCCCGCCGTACTCGGCGAAGTACCTCGCGGTCCGCGAGGCCATCTCCGGCCCGCTGCGCACGGCCGGCTACGGCTACGTCGAGACCCCCGGCTTCGAGGACGTCAACCTCTTCGCCCGCGGCGTCGGCGAGTCCACCGACATCGTCACCAAGGAGATGTACGCCTTCGAGACCAAGGGCGGCGACAAGCTCGCCCTGCGCCCCGAGGGCACCGCCTCCGTGCTGCGCGCGGCCCTGGAGGCCAGCCTGCACAAGCAGGGCAACCTGCCGGTCAAGCTCTGGTACTCCGGCTCGTACTACCGCTACGAGCGCCCGCAGAAGGGCCGCTACCGGCACTTCTCCCAGGTCGGCGCCGAGGCGATCGGCGCCGAGGACCCGGCGCTCGACGCCGAGCTGATCATCCTGGCCGACCAGGCCTACCGCTCGCTCGGCCTGCGGAACTTCCGCATCCTGCTGAACTCGCTCGGCGACAAGGAGTGCCGCCCCGTCTACCGCGAGGCCCTGCAGTCCTTCCTGCGCGGCCTCGACCTGGACGAGGAGACCCTGCGCCGGGCCGAGATCAACCCGCTGCGCGTCCTGGACGACAAGCGCGAGGCCGTGCAGAAGCAGCTGGCCGACGCCCCGCTGCTGCGCGACTACCTGTGCGACGCGTGCAAGGCGTACCACGAGGAGGTGCGCGCCCTGATCACCGCGGCGGGCGTGGTCTTCGAGGACGACACCAAGCTGGTGCGCGGCCTGGACTACTACACCCGCACCACCTTCGAGTTCGTGCACGACGGTCTCGGCTCGCAGTCGGCGGTCGGCGGCGGCGGGCGCTACGACGGCCTCTCCGAGATGATCGGCGGCCCGGTGCTCCCCTCCGTGGGCTGGGCGCTCGGCGTCGACCGCACCGTCCTCGCCCTGGAGGCGGAGGGCGTGGAGCTCGACCTCCCGGCCGCCACCAGCGTCTTCGCGGTGGCCCTCGGCGAGGAGGCCCGCCGGGTCCTCTTCGGCAAGGTCACCGAGCTGCGCAAGGCCGGCGTCGCGGCCGACTTCGCCTTCGGCGGCAAGGGCCTGAAGGGCGCCATGAAGGACGCCAACCGCTCCGGCGCCCGCTTCGCGGTCGTCGCCGGCGAGCGGGACCTGGCCGAGGGCGTCGTCCAGCTCAAGGACATGGAGTCCGGCGAGCAGGGTCCGGTCGCGCTCGACGCTCTGGTCGACGCGGTGAAGGCCAAGCTGGCCTGACCGCCCACCGTGCCGAGCCGGGGCCCGGTCCGCGTCACGCGGACCGGGCCCCGGCTCGTCTCCGTCCGTGTGCTCGTCTCCGTTCCGTGTTCCTCTCCGCGCTCGGTCACGGGCCCGCTCGCTTACCCGGCGCGAACGCGGCCCGTGACACCCTGTGCGGCACAATGACCGTGCCACGGTCAGCCGAACGAGCCCAGCGCACGAGAAGAGCGAGCAGAGCGACATGACGAAAGCAGCGGCCGCGAACGAGACCGCCGTGCGGGACGAACCCCGCACCATCGGCGCCAGCCGCGCCTTCGCCTGGCTCCTGGTGGTCACCGGAGCGGCCGGCCTGCTCGCCGCGTGGGTCATCACGATCGACAAGATCAAACTGCTGGAGGACCCGAACTTCACCCCGGGCTGCAGCCTCAACCCGATCGTCTCCTGCGGCAACATCATGAAGAGCGAGCAGGCCTCGGTCTTCGGCTTCCCCAACCCGATGCTCGGCCTCGTCACGTACGCCATGGTGATCGCGATCGGCGTGGGCCTGCTGGCCGGCGCCCGCTACCGCCGCTGGTACTGGCTCGGCCTCAACGCGGGCACGCTCTTCGGGGTCGGCTTCTGCACCTGGCTGATGTACCAGTCGCTGTACGAGATCAACTCGCTCTGCCTGTGGTGCTGCCTGGCCTGGGTCGCCACCATCGTCATGTTCTGGTACACCACCTCGCACAACGTGCGCCAGGGCGTGATCCGCGCCCCGGGCGGCGTGCGCACCTTCTTCGACGAGTTCACCTGGGTGCTGCCGGTGCTGCACATCGGGATCATCGGCATGCTGATCCTGACCCGCTGGTGGGACTTCTGGACCAGCTGACGCCGGCCGCGCTGTCGGTGCGGTGACCTAGGCTTCATGACCGTGGAGCCCGATCTCTTTACCGCAGCCGCCGAAGAACGCCAGGAGAAGGATCCGGCCAGCAGCCCGCTGGCCGTCCGGATGCGCCCGCGCACCCTCGACGAGGTCGTGGGCCAGCGGCACCTGCTCAAGCCGGGCTCGCCGCTGCGCCGACTCGTCGGCGACGGTGACGGAGGCCCGGCCGGCGCCTCCTCCGTGATCCTGTGGGGCCCGCCCGGCATCGGGAAGACCACCCTCGCGTACGTGGTCTCGAAGGCGACGAACAAGCGCTTCGTCGAGCTCTCCGCGATCACCGCGGGCGTCAAGGAGGTCCGCGCGGTCATCGACGGCGCCCGGCGCGCCGTCGGGGGCTACGGCAAGGAGACCGTCCTCTTCCTCGACGAGATCCACCGCTTCTCCAAGGCCCAGCAGGACTCCCTCCTGCCTGCCGTGGAGAACCGCTGGGTCACCCTCATCGCCGCCACCACGGAGAACCCGTACTTCTCGGTGATCTCCCCGCTGCTCTCCCGCTCGCTGCTGCTCACCCTGGAGCCGCTCACCGACGAGGACCTGAGCGGGCTCATGCGCCGGGCCCTGGAGGAGGAGCGCGGGCTCGGCGGGGCCGTCACCCTGCCCGAGGACGCCGAGGCCCATCTGCTCCGGATCGCCGGCGGCGACGCCCGGCGCGCCCTGACGGCCCTGGAGGCGGCCGCGGGCGCCGCCCTGGCCAAGCAGGAGGCGGAGATCACCCTGGAGACGGTCGAGGAGACCGTCGACCGGGCCGCCGTGAAGTACGACCGGGACGGCGACCAGCACTACGACGTGGCCAGCGCCCTGATCAAGTCGATCCGCGGTTCGGACGTGGACGCGGCGCTGCACTACCTGGCCCGGATGATCGAGGCGGGGGAGGACCCCCGGTTCATCGCCCGGCGGCTGATGATCTCGGCGAGCGAGGACATCGGCCTCGCCGATCCGAACGCGCTGCCGCTCGCGGTGGCGGCCGCCCAGGCCGTCGCGATGATCGGCTTCCCTGAGGCGGCGCTGACCCTCAGCCACGCCACCATCGCCCTGGCCCTCGCCCCGAAGTCGAACGCGGCGACGAACGCGATCTTCGCCGCCCAGGCCGACGTCCGCAACGGCCTCGCGGGTCCGGTCCCGCAGCATCTGCGCGACGGCCACTACAAGGGCGCCGCCAAGCTGGGCCACGCCCAGGGGTACGTGTACCCCCACGACGTCCCGGGCGCGATCGCCTCCCAGCAGTACGCCCCGGATCCGGTCCACGGCAAGCGCTACTACGAGCCGACCCGTTACGGGGCGGAGGCGCGGTACGCGGACGTGGTGGAGAAGGTGCGGGAGCGCCTGAAGGGCGAGGGCGGCTGAGCGCTCCTACGCTCGGACCATGATCCGTACGGTCTGTGCGCTCGTGCTGGCGGGCGCCGCGCTCACCGGGTGCGGCCCCCCGGCCGACGCGGGCCGCGCGTCGCCGGTGCCGGTCGTCGGCTCGCCCGGCTTCCCGCCCGCCGCCGCGGAGGCCCGCCGGCAGCTGGCGCGGCTCCCGGTGGCCTGGGGCGAACACTGGCAGACCTACGAGCGGGTCCGCTTCGGCGGCAGCTGGTCCGACGACACCGACGCCCCCGGCGGCCGCAACGGCTGCGACACCCGCGACGACGTGCTGCGCCGGGACCTGGGCGAGCTCCGCACGGGGGACCGCGACCCGTGCGTGGTCCTCTCGGGCGTCCTGGTCGACCCGTACACCGGCAAGCGGCTGCCGTACGCGTACCGCAAGGCCTCCCAGATCCAGACCGACCACGTCGTGGCCCTCGCTGCCGCCTGGCGGGCCGGTGCCTGGGCGTGGACGGATGCGCGCCGGCTCGCGTACGCCAACGACCTGGACGTGCTGCTCGCCACCGACAAGCCGACCAACCTGGACAAGAGCTCCAAGACGCCCGACAAGTGGCGGCCGCCGCGCCGGGAGTACTGGTGCGAGTACGGCCGGCGGTGGACCGGGATCAAGGCCAAGTACGGTCTGACGGTCTCGCCGCCGGAGAAGAAGGCGGTGGAGGAGCTGCTGGCCACCTGTCCGTGACCGGGGGTCAGGAGCGGGCGGCCTCGAAGAGGCGGTGGATCTCTCGGCGCAGTCCGGAGAGGTCCTGGACCGGCCGGGGGAAGTCGAAGCGCGCGTCGAAGCAGGCGTCGGGGCCGGCGCTGAAGCGGACCCGCAGCCCGAAGCGGTCCAGGGCGAGCGGGGCGACGTCACGGGTGGGGACCAGAGTGGCGGCGTGCGCGCCGAGCAGCGCGGTCAGCTCGCGCATCCGGTCGTCGTGGGCCGCGTGCAGGTGCTGCAGGAGCTCGGTCTCGTGGACCCGCAGCGGATCGGGGACGGCCGCCGCGAACTCCTCCGGGTCGACCTCGCCGCAGCCCCACAGGTCGTCCACGTCGGCCGCGCCGACCTCCAGGCGCAGCATCATCCGGCCGGGCTCCGCGATCCCGGGCACGCAGGTGAGCCAGCCGGAGATCCAGGCCCGGCCGCGGATACGGTGGGGGACCGAGACGGGGGCGACGTCCGTGAGCTCCAGCACGACCGGCAGCTCGTCGTCCTGAGCGTGGGTGGCCGCCCGTACCGGCGGCGCGTCCGCCGGGAAGAGCAGGAAGACCTCGCCGTCGGGTCCGACCGCGCGGGCCTCGGGGGAGAGCTGCTCGGGACGGTGCCCGGAGGCCCCCGGAATCAGCAGCACCGCGGAGCATGTACTCTGTACGAGAGTTCGTGTGCGCTCGGCTGCTGACGGCATCCGTGCGAGATCAAGCCCGTTTGGACGCGGCTGACCATGAGCTGATCGGACCTCCGTCGCATCGATGCCCTCCACGGCTTCCGTGGATGAAAGTGCATCGGTCTTTGTGCTGCCGTCCGTGATGCGTGTGGTGTTCCCCGGGCGAGACATGCGATCTCCTTGAGTAAGGTGAGCCTAACCTAACCTACAACGGAGGTCTGGAGAACGTGCCTAACCAGTCGCGTCCCAAGGTCAAGAAGTCCCGTGCGCTCGGCATTGCGCTGACGCCGAAGGCCGTCAAGTACTTCGAGGCCCGCCCCTACCCGCCGGGCGAGCACGGCCGTGGCCGCAAGCAGAACTCGGACTACAAGGTCCGTCTGCTCGAGAAGCAGCGTCTGCGCGCCCAGTACGACATCAGCGAGCGCCAGATGGCCCGCGCCTACGACCGCGCGAAGAAGGCCGAGGGCAAGACGGGCGAGGCGCTGGTCGTCGAGCTCGAGCGTCGCCTCGACGCCCTGGTCCTGCGTTCGGGCATCGCCCGCACCATCTACCAGGCCCGTCAGATGGTCGTCCACGGCCACATCCAGGTCAACGGCACCAAGGTCGACAAGCCGTCGTTCCGCGTCCGTCCCGACGACGTCGTGATGGTCCGCGAGCGCAGCCGCACCAAGCCGCTGTTCGAGGTCGCCCGTGAGGGTGGCTTCGCCGCCGACGGTGAGACCCCGCGCTACCTGCAGGTCAACCTGAAGGCCCTGGCCTTCCGCCTCGACCGCGACCCGAACCGCAAGGAAATCCCGGTCATCTGCGACGAGCAGCTGGTCGTCGAGTACTACGCCCGCTGATCCCAGCACGGCAGTAGTACCGCCCCCGCGGTGTTCAGCCCGCCGCTTCCCCGCCCTTTCCGGTGGGGGAGCCGGCGGGCTTCCGCGTGTCCGGGACCGGTGTCCGGCAGGTCCGGGCGGTACGGAACGGCCGCGGCGCCGCCGGCCCGCCCGGGCTCCCGTGGATGGCCGGATCCCGGCGCTCGGCGAGCGCCCGGTCCACCGCCGCGTCCAGGGAGAGGGCCTGCCCCTCGCGGTACGCGGCCCGGTAGCACTCCTCGCCCAGCGCCTCGGCCGCCTGCCGCTCGCACAGCGCGCGCGGCCCGTTGAAGTAACCCGAGCCGAACAGCTGCAGCCCCACCGAGTCCCACACCGGCGTCACCGCGCCCTGGAGCACCGCCGCCTCCCGGACGTCCCCCTCGGCCGCCCTCACCAGCGCCAGCAGCTCGATCGCCAGCACCAGGCCCACCAGGTCGTGGAAGGCGTGGTCGATGGTGATGCACTCGGCCAGCAGTCCCCGCGCCCGCGCGTACTCCCCCTCGGTCAGCGCCGCGTACGCCAGCACGTAGAGCGCGTACGCGCGGGTCCACCGCTCGCCCCGCTCCTCGCAGACCTCCCGGACCTCGGCGCACAGCGCGACCGCGCCCTCCAGGTCGCCCCGGAAGGCCCGCACCATCGCCAGCTCGACCTGCCCCATCAGCACGTTGCTGTTCAGCTCGCCGAGCTCCCGGTACGACTCCAGGGCCCGCCCGATCAGCTCCTCGGCCCGCGGCAGGTCGTCCGACAGCAGCGCCAGACATCCCATCCGGTGCGTCGCGTACGCCCCGGCCACCTCGTTGCCCGCCGCCCGGGCCCGCTCCCGGCACTCGTGCAGCGCCGCCACCGCCGCCGTCGGGTCCCCCTGCAGGATCGCCACGTAGCCCAGCACCCACAGCGCCTTCAGCCGCGCGTCCTCGTGCTCCGCGGCCACCGGGAAGGCCCCGAGCGCCCGGTCCAGCCAGTGCCGCCCCTCCGACAGGCGCCCGCACCCCGCCCAGTAGAACCAGAGCGTGCCCGCCAGGTGCTGGGCGAGCGCGGCGTCCTCGGCCGACTCCAGGCACAGTTCCAGCGCCGCCCGCAGATTCGGCAGCGCCACGTCCGTGGCCGCCGCCACCTCCGCCTGCCGGGGGCTGAACCACTCCAGCTCGCACCAGGTGGCCAGCCCCATGTACCAGTCGCGGTGCCGCCGGCGCATCCGCTCCGTGTCGCCCAGCGCCGCCAGCCACTCCGCCCCGTACGCGGCGACGGTGTCGAGCATCCGGTAGCGCGGCCCCGCCGCCGACTCCTCCCGCGCCACCAGCGACTGCGCCAGCAGCTCCCCGAGCACGTCGAGCACCCGGTCCGCCGGCAGCTCGGGGCCGGAGCATACGTACTCCACCGCCTCCAGGTCGAAGGGGCCCGCGAACACCGAGAGGCGCGCCCACAGCAGCCGCTCCTCCGGGGTGCACAGCTCGTGGCTCCAGCCGATCGCCGTCCGCAGCGTCCGGTGCCGGGGCAGCGCCCCGCGCCGACCGCCGTCCAGCAGCCGGAACCGGTCGTCGAGCCGCTGGAGCACCTGCGCCACCGACAGCAGCGGCAGCCGCCCGGCCGCCAGCTCCAGCGCGAGCGGGATCCCGTCCAGGCGTCGGCACAGCTCCCGCACCGGCCCGGGGCTGCCCAGGGCGTGCCGCCCCACCGTCTCCGCCGCCCGCTCGGTGAGCAGCGCCACCGCGTCGGCCTCGCCCATCGGCGCCAGGGCGAGCACGGCCTCGCCGTCCACCCGCAGCGGGCGGCGGCCCACCGCCAGGACCGTGAGCCCGGGGCAGCCGCGCAGCAACTCGCGCAGCAGCCGCGCGCACTCCTCGACCAGGTGCTCGAAGCCGTCCACCACGAGCAGCAGCCGCAGCTCCGCCAGGTGCTCGGTCAGCACCTCCCGGGGGCTCCGCAGGGTGTGGTCGGTCAGCCCGAGGGCCTCGACCAGGGCGTGGGCCACCAGCTCCGGGTCGCGCAGGGCGGCGAGCTCGGCCAGCCGGACCCCGTCGGCGTAGCGTTTCTGCACGGCCGAGGCGGCGCGCAGGGCCAGTCGCGTCTTGCCGACCCCGCCCACACCGACGACCGTGACCAGGCGGAACTCCTCGAGGAGGCGGGCCAGTTCGTCCTGCTCCGCGGCCCGGCCCACGAACCGGTTGAGCTCCGCAGGGAGATTGCTCCGTCGCATGGGACACGGAGCGTACTCACCCGCGCGCGCTCCGTACAATCGGACCGGCGCAACTCCCCTCCCACAAGCGCTAATGCGGTACGGCTGGAGACCTCCGGCGCGATAGGGTCGGAGGACTGATGTACAAGGGTCCGACGTCCGTCGGAGGCCCGACGGCAAGAGCGACAGCAGAGAGCGGTGCAGAGTGACCGGTGGAGAGGTTGCCGGGATCCTGGTGGCCGTGTTCTGGGCGATCCTCGTCTCCTTCCTCGCCGTGGTGCTGGTGAGGCTGGCGCAGACGCTCAAGGCCACCACCAAGCTGGTGGCGGACGTGACCGAACAGGCCGTCCCGCTGCTCGCCGACGCCTCCGCGACCGTGCGCTCCGCGCAGACCCAGCTCGACCGGGTCGACGCCATCGCCTCGGACGTCCAGGAGGTCACCTCCAACGCCTCCGCGCTGTCCACCACCGTCGCCTCCACCTTCGGCGGCCCCCTGGTCAAGGTCGCGGCCTTCGGCTACGGGGTGCGCCGGGCGCTGGGCCGCGGCCGGCAGGACGCGCCGCCCGCGACGGACCCGCGTACTGTGATCGTCGGTCGTACCGTGCCGTCCGCGAGGCGCCGGAAGCAGAAGGGCTGAGCAGGATGTTCCGCCGTACGTTCTGGTTCACCGCCGGCGCGGCCGCCGGCGTCTGGGCCACCACCAAGGTCAACCGCAAGCTCAAGCAGCTGACCCCCGAGAGCCTCGCCGCCCAGGCCGCGGACAAGGCGATCGAGACCGGCCACCGGCTCAAGGACTTCGCCCTCGACGTGAGGGCGGGCATGCTGCAGCGGGAGGCCGAGCTCGGCTCGGCCCTCGGCCTGGACGCCCCGGCGGACCAGGACCCCCGTGAACTCCCGGCACCGCGCCGCAGGCCCGCGCTCGGGCCGCTCGCGGACCCCGGCACGACCACCCCGTATTCGTTTTCGTACAACCGGAATGAGGACCACTGATGGAGTCGGCTGAAATCCGCCGCCGCTGGCTGAGCTTCTTCGAGGAGCGCGGTCACACCGTCGTCCCTTCGGCGTCGCTCATCGCGGACGACCCGACTCTGCTGCTCGTCCCCGCAGGCATGGTGCCGTTCAAGCCCTACTTCCTGGGTGAGGTCAAGCCGCCCTTCACGCGCGCCTCCAGCGTGCAGAAGTGCGTCCGCACGCCGGACATCGAGGAGGTCGGCAAGACCACCCGGCACGGCACGTTCTTCCAGATGTGCGGCAACTTCTCCTTCGGCGACTACTTCAAGGAAGGCGCCATCAAGCTCGCCTGGGAGCTGCTGACCACCCCGGTGGAGCACGGCGGTTACGGGCTGGAGCCGGAGAAGCTCTGGATCACCGTCTACCAGGAGGACGACGAGGCCGAGCAGATCTGGCGCGACGTCGTCGGCGTCCCGGCCGAGCGCATCCAGCGCCTCGGCAAGAAGGACAACTACTGGTCCATGGGCGTCCCCGGTCCCTGCGGCCCGTGCTCCGAGATCAACTACGACCGCGGTCCCGAGTTCGGCGTCGAGGGCGGCCCGGCCGTCAACGACGAGCGGTACGTGGAGATCTGGAACCTGGTCTTCATGCAGTACGAGCGCGGCGAGGGCACGGGCAAGGACGACTTCCCGATCCTCGGCGAGCTGCCGTCGAAGAACATCGACACGGGCCTCGGCCTGGAGCGCCTGGCGATGATCCTCCAGGGCGTCCAGAACATGTACGAGACGGACACCCTCCAGGTCGTCATCGACAAGGCCACCGCCCTCACCGGCGTCGCCTACGGAAAGGCCCACGACAGCGACGTCTCGCTGCGCGTGGTCGCCGACCACATGCGCACCTCCGTGATGCTCATCGGCGACGGCGTCACCCCCCGGCAACGAGGGCCGTGGCTACGTGCTGCGCCGCATCATGCGCCGCGCCGTGCGCAACATGCGTCTGCTCGGCGCCACCGGCCCGGTCGTGCAGGACCTCGTCGACACCGTCATCGAGACGATGGGCGAGCAGTACCCGGAGCTGGTCACCGACCGCAAGCGCATCGAGACCGTCGCGCTCGCCGAGGAGGCCGCGTTCCTCAAGGCCCTCAAGGGCGGCACGAACATCCTCGACACCGCGGTCACCGAGACCAAGGCCGCCGGCGGCTCGATCCTGTCGGGCGACAAGGCGTTCCTGCTCCACGACACCTGGGGCTTCCCGATCGACCTCACCCTGGAGATGGCCGCCGAGCAGGGCCTCTCCGTCGACGAGGACGGCTTCCGCCGCCTGATGAAGGAGCAGCGGGACCGCGCCAAGGCCGACGCCAAGGCCAAGAAGACCGGCCACGCCGACATGACGGCGTACCGGGAGATCGCCGACGGCAACGGCGCCACCGAGTTCACCGGCTACACCAACACCGAGGGCGAGACCACGGTCGTCGGCCTCCTGGTCAACGGCGTCTCCTCGCCGGCAGCCTCCGAGGGCGACGAGGTCGAGGTCGTCCTCGACCGCACCCCGTTCTACGCGGAGGGCGGCGGCCAGATCGCCGACCAGGGCCGCATCAAGCTGCACAGCGGCGCGGTCATCGAGGTCCGCGACGTCCAGCAGCCGGTCCCGGGCGTCTCCGTGCACAAGGGCTCCGTGCAGGTCGGCGAGGTGACCGTCGGCGCCACCGCCTACGCGACCATCGACGTGAAGCGCCGCCGGGCCATCGCCCGCGCCCACTCGGCCACCCACCTCACGCACCAGGCGCTGCGCGACGCCCTCGGTCCGACGGCCGCCCAGGCCGGTTCCGAGAACCAGCCCGGCCGCTTCCGCTTCGACTTCGGTTCGCCGAACGCCGTCCCCGGCACCGTCCTCACCGACGTCGAGCAGAAGATCAACGAGGTCCTCTCGCGCGAGCTGGAGGTCCACGCCGAGGTCATGCCGATCGACGAGGCCAAGCGCCAGGGCGCCATCGCCGAGTTCGGCGAGAAGTACGGCGAGCGGGTGCGCGTCGTCACCATCGGCGACTTCTCCAAGGAGCTGTGCGGCGGCACGCACGTCGGCAACACCGCCCAGCTGGGTCTGGTGAAGCTGCTCGGCGAGTCGTCCATCGGCTCCGGCGTGCGCCGCATCGAGGCCCTGGTCGGCGTCGACGCGTACAACTTCCTCGCCCGTGAGCACACGGTCGTCGCCCAGCTCCAGGAGCTGGTCAAGGGCCGCCCGGAGGAGCTGCCGGAGAAGATCTCCACCATGCTCGGCAAGCTGAAGGACGCCGAGAAGGAGATCGAGAAGTTCCGCGCGGAGAAGGTCCTGCAGGCCGCCGCCGGCCTGGTCGACTCCGCCACGGACATCCGCGGCGTCGCCCTCGTCACCGGCCAGGTCCCGGACGGCACCGGCGCCGACGACCTGCGCAGGCTGGTCCTCGACGTCCGCGGCCGCATCCCCGCCGACCGCCCGGCGGTCGTGGCCCTGTTCACCACCGCCAACGGCAAGCCGCTGACGGTGATCGCCACCAACGAGGCCGCCCGTGAGCGCGGTCTCAAGGCCGGCGAGCTGGTCCGCACCGCGGCCAAGACCCTCGGCGGCGGCGGTGGCGGCAAGCCCGACGTCGCCCAGGGTGGCGGTCAGAACCCGCAGGCCGTCGGCGAGGCCATCGAGGCCGTCGAGCGTCTCGTGGTGGAGACCGCGTGACGATGCGTCGCGGACGCCGTATCGCGGTCGACGTCGGGGACGCCCGGATCGGGGTCGCCTCGTGCGACCCCGACGGGGTCCTCGCCACGCCGGTGGAGACCGTGCCGGGACGTGACGTCCCGGCCGCCCACCGGCGGCTGCGCCAGATCGTCGAGGAGTACGAGCCGATCGAGGTCGTCGTGGGCCTGCCCCGCTCGCTCAGCGGGCGGGAGGGCCCGGCCGCGACCAAGGTCCGGGCCTTCGCCCGGGAGATGGCCAAGGGCATCGCCCCGGTGCCGGTCCGGCTGGTCGACGAGCGGATGACGACGGTGACGGCGACCCAGGGGCTGCGGGCCTCCGGGGTGAAGTCCAAGAAGGGGCGGTCCGTCATCGACCAGGCCGCCGCTGTGATCATCCTGCAGAACGCTCTTGAGTCCGAACGGGTATCAGGTAATCCGCCCGGCGAGGGCGTCGAAGTGGTCATCTGATCGCGATACGGTAACGTTCCGCGCGATGCGGCGGTGTTCGAACAGCTGCCGCACTACGTAGAGGCGGATCGTCCGGAAGCCTCGCGGCTGTTTGGGGATCGATGACTGAGTATGGCCGGAGCCCGGGCTCCGAACCGTGGCACCCCACGGACCCGCTGTACGGGGACCAGGGGTGGGAAGGCCAGCAGCAGTACCCGCAGCAGGCGCAGCAGTACGGGCAGCACCAGGGCCATCCCGGTCATCAGGGATACCAGGAGTACCAGGGGCAGCAGGAGTACCAGGGACAGCAGGGGCAGCAGGATCCGTACGGGCAGATCTACGGTGGCGGCGCGTATCAGCAGCACCAGCAGCCGCAGCAGCACCAGCAGAACCAGGGGCAGCAGCCTTACCAGCAGCAGTACCCGCAGGGGTACGGAGAACAGCAGTACGGGAACCCGGGCGGGTACGACACGCCCGGGTATCCCGCACAGCAGTACGACGGCACCTGGGAGACGGGCCAGGCGGCGATGCCGTACAACGCCCCTCCGGCCGATCCGTACGGCGGCCAGCAGCCCGACCTCTACGGCACCCCCGAGGCCTACCCGCCGCCGCAGCCTCCGGGCCGGCGCCAGGTGCCGCCCCAGCCGGTGACCGATTGGGAGGCGGAGGCGCAGCGGGAGCCGGAGGAGGACCACCCGTTCTTCACCGGCGAGGACGGCCTCCCCGACGACCGGAACGCCCGGCCCGAGCCGGCCGGGCGGCGCGGACGCCGCGGGCGCGTGGACGACGCCCGTGAGCGTGACGGCGACGGTGACGGTGACGGGACCGCGTACGCCGACGAGCGCGACGGCCGCGACGAGTACGACGAGCGCGACGACCACGACGAGTACGACGACGAGCCCGCCGGGCGTCGCGGCAATCGCCGGGGCGGCAAGGCGAAGAAGGGCCGCAAGGCCAAGAACGGCATGGCCTGCATGGTCGTGGCGCTGGTCCTGGTGGGCGGCGTCGGCGGCATCGGCTACTTCGGCTACCAGTTCTGGCAGGGACAGTTCGGCGCGGCGCCCGACTTCGTCGGCGAGGGCAGCGGCGACGTCCAGGTCGTGATCCCGGACCAGGCCGGCGGCTACGAGATCGGCAACATCCTCAAGAAGGCCGGGGTCGTCAAGAGCGTCGACGCCTTCGTCTCGGCCCAGCAGAAGAACCCCAAGGGCATCGCCATCCAGGCCGGCGCCTACACCCTGAAGAAGGGGATGTCGGCCGAGAGCGCCGTCACCCTCATGCTGAGCCCGCTCAGCAAGGCCAACTTCGTCATTCCCGAGGGCAAGCGCAACTCCTGGGTCTACGCCGAGATCGACAAGCGCCTGGAGCTCAAACCGGGCACCACCAAGGAGACCGCCTTCAAGCAGGCCGGCTCGCTCGGCCTGCCCGACTGGGCGAGGAACCACGCCGACGTCAAGGACCCGCTGGAAGGCTTCCTCTTCCCGGCCAGCTACCCGGTCGCCAAGGGCAACAAACCCGAGGACGTGCTGCGGAAGATGGTCGGACGGGCCAACGCGGAGTACCTGAAGCTGGACCTCGACGCGAAGTCGCGGCAGCTCGGGCTGAAGGGTCCGTGGGAGCTGCTGACGGTCGCGAGCCTCGTGCAGGCCGAGGGCAAGACCCACGACGACTTCACGAAGATGGCCGAGGTCATCTACAACCGTCTCCAGCCGGACAACAAGGAGACCTTCCAGCTGCTCCAGTTCGACTCGTCGTACAACTACCTGATGGGTCAGAGCAAGATCAAGATCACCCGGAAGGAAGTCCTCACCAACCCGGACCCGTACAACACGTACAAGCACGCGGGTCTGACGCCGGGACCGATCGGCAACCCGGGCGTCGAGGCGGTGACCGCCGCCCTCAACCCGACGAAGGACGGCTGGATGTACTTCGTCGCCACGGACGGCATGAACAAGACCGAATTCGCCAAGACGCTCGCCGAGCACGACAGGCTCGTCCAGAAGTTCAATGCGGGGACCTGAGATGACCTTCCGACGACGGGCGGCCGTGCTCGGCTCGCCCATCGCCCACTCGCTCTCCCCGGTGCTCCACCGGGCCGCGTACCGGGAGCTCGGCCTCGACGACTGGTCGTACGACCGCTTCGAGGTGGACGAGGCCGCGCTCCCCGGGTTCGTCGGCGAGCTCGACTCCTCGTGGGCGGGGCTCTCGCTCACGATGCCGCTCAAGCGGGCGATCATCCCGTTGCTCGACGAGGTCACCGACGTGGCGGCCTCGGTCGAGGCGGTCAACACGGTCGTCCTCACCGAGGACGGCCGGCGGATCGGCGACAACACCGACATCCCCGGCATCGTCGCCGCCCTGCGGGAGCGGGCGGTCGAGAAGGTCGACTCGGCCGCGATCCTCGGCGCGGGCGCCACCGCCTCCTCGGCGCTGGCCGCCCTGGCCCGGATCTGTTCGGGTCCCGTCACCGCGTACGTGCGCAGCGAGGCGCGCGCGGAGGAGATGCGCGGCTGGGGCGAACGCCTGGGCGTCGACGTGCGCACCGCCGCCTGGGACGACGCCGCCGAGGCCTTCGCGGCCCCGCTGGTCGTCGCCACCACCCCGGCCGGGACGACGGACGCGCTGGCGGCGGCCGTACCCGACGCCCCCGGTACCCTCTTCGACGTGCTGTACGACCCGTGGCCGACCCGGATCGCGTCCGCCTGGTCGGCGCGCGGCGGCAAGGTGGTCGGCGGCCTGGACCTGCTGGTCCACCAGGCGGTGCTGCAGGTCGAGCAGATGACCGGGCGGGCTCCCGGGCCGCTGGCCGCGATGCGGGCGGCGGGGGAGAGGGCGCTCGCCGAGCGCTGAGCCACGCGGTCACGGGGACGGGAAGGGAAACGGGGGAGACGGTGGGGGAAGGCGTGCTGCTCGCGTCCAGGTGGGAGGCGGGCGAGGACATCGTCCGCCTGGCGGTGGGGCTGTTTCGGGTCGCCTTCGGTGCCCTGCCGGATTGGATCCGGTATCCAGTAGTCGGTCTGGGGTGTGCGGTCGTCCTCTACTGCGTCGCGACCCGCTGCCGGGACTGGTGGCGCGAGCGGCGGAACGCCCCGGCGGAGACGGCCTCCCGGGAGATGGCCGAAACCACACCCGACACCTGACATAAGCGTCCCGGCCTGTGGACCGGCGATCGATCAGCCGTCGGGACGTGGGAGGATCAGGGGAGGCGGACCAGGGCCGCGCACCCAGGTCGCGCCGGAGCAGAGCCCAGGCGCGAGCATGAGGAGCATCGTTGAGCAGGCTGCGTTGGCTGACGGCGGGGGAGTCCCACGGACCCGCGCTGGTTGCAACCCTCGAAGGACTTCCCGCAGGCGTGCCGGTCACCACGGAACTGGTGGCCGACCACCTCGCGCGGCGGCGCCTCGGCTACGGGCGCGGAGCCCGGATGAAGTTCGAACAGGACGAGGTCACCTTCCTCGGCGGCGTCCGCCACGGCCTCTCGCTCGGTTCGCCCGTCGCCGTCATGGTCGGCAACACCGAGTGGCCCAAGTGGGAGAAGGTCATGTCGGCGGACCCCGTCGACCCCGCGGAGCTCAAGGAGACGGGCCGCAACGCGCCCCTGACCCGGCCCCGCCCCGGCCACGCCGACCTGGCCGGCATGCAGAAGTACGGCTTCGACGAGGCCCGGCCGATCCTGGAGCGCGCCAGCGCCCGGGAGACCGCGGCCCGCGTCGCCCTCGGCGCCGTCGCCCGCTCCTTCCTGAAGGAGGCGGCCGGCATCGAGATCGTCTCCCACGTCGTGGAGCTCGCCGCCGCCAAGGCGCCGTACGGCGTCTACCCGACCCCCGCCGACGTCGAGAAGCTGGACGCCGACCCGGTGCGCTGCCTCGACGCCGACGCGTCGAAGGCGATGGTCGCCGAGATCGACCAGGCCCACAAGGACGGCGACACCCTCGGCGGCGTCGTCGAGGTCCTGGCCTACGGCGTGCCCGTCGGCCTCGGCTCCCACGTGCACTGGGACCGGCGCCTGGACGCCCGGCTCGCGGCCGCGCTCATGGGCATCCAGGCCATCAAGGGCGTCGAGGTCGGCGACGGCTTCGACCTCGCCCGCGTGCCCGGCTCCCAGGCCCACGACGAGATCGTCAAGGGCCCCGACGGCATCACCCGCTCCACCGGCCGCGCCGGTGGCACCGAGGGCGGCCTGACCACCGGCGAACTGCTGCGCGTCCGCGCCGCGATGAAGCCCATCGCGACCGTGCCCCGCGCGCTCGCCACCGTCGACGTCGCCACCGGCGAGGCCGCCGCCGCGCACCACCAGCGCTCCGACGTCTGCGCCGTCCCGGCCGCCGGCATCGTGGCCGAGGCCATGGTCGCGCTGGTCCTGGCCGACGCGGTGGTGGAGAAGTTCGGCGGCGACAGCGTCCCCGAGACCCGCCGCAACGTGCAGTCCTACCTCGACAACCTCCACATCCGGTGACCGGCGGCCCCCTGGTCGTCCTCGTCGGCCCGATGGGCTCCGGCAAGTCCACGGTGGGCGCGCTCCTCGCCGGACGGCTCGGTGCCGCCTACCGCGACACCGACGCCGACATCGTCGCCGCCGAGGGACGCGAGATCTCCGACATCTTCGTCGAGGACGGCGAGGAGCGCTTCCGCGCCCTCGAACGCGAGGCCGTGCGCACCGCCGTCGCCGAGCACGAGGGCGTCCTCGCGCTCGGCGGCGGCGCCGTGCTCGACGACGGCACCCGCGCGCTGCTGGCCGGGCTGCCCGTCGCGTACCTCTCGATGGACGTCGAGGAGGCGGTCCGCCGGGTCGGGCTCGGCGCCGCCCGGCCGCTGCTCGCCGTCAACCCGCGCCGCCAGTGGCGCGAGCTGATGGAGGCCCGCCGCCACCTCTACACCGAAGTCGCCCGCGTCGTCGTCGCCACCGACGACCGCACCCCCGAAGAGGTCGCGGACGCGGTCCTCGACGCTCTGGACCTGAAGAAGGAGACATGACGCACCAGGAAGTGACCCGGATCCAGGTCGGCGGCTCGGCGGGCACCGACCCGTACGAGGTGCTGGTCGGCCGCCAGCTGCTCGGCGAGCTGCCCGCCCTCATCGGCCCCCGGTGCCAAGCGGGTGGCCGTGATCCACCCCGAGGCGCTCGCCGAGACCGGCGAGGCGCTGCGCGCCGACCTCGCGGACCAGGGCTACGAGGCGGTCGCCATCCAGGTGCCCAACGCCGAGGAGGCCAAGACCGCCGAGGTCGCCGCCTACTGCTGGAAGGCGCTCGGCCAGACCGGCTTCACCCGCAGCGACATCATCGTGGGCGTCGGCGGCGGTGCCACCACCGACCTGGCCGGCTTCGTCGCCGCGACCTGGCTGCGGGGCGTGCGCTGGATCGCCGTGCCGACCACCGTCCTCGCCATGGTCGACGCGGCCGTCGGCGGCAAGACCGGCATCAACACCGCCGAGGGCAAGAACCTCGTCGGCGCCTTCCACCCGCCGGCCGGCGTGCTGTGCGACCTCGCGGCGCTGGACTCGCTGCCGGTGAACGACTACGTCAGCGGACTCGCCGAGATCATCAAGGCCGGCTTCATCGCCGACCCGGTCATCCTCGACCTGATCGAGGGGGACCCGGAGGCCGCCCGCACCCCCGCCGGGCCGCACACCGCCGAGCTCATCGTGCGGTCGATCCAGGTCAAGGCCGAGGTCGTCTCCGGCGACCTCAAGGAGGCCGGCCGCCGCGAGATCCTCAACTACGGGCACACCCTCGCCCACGCCATCGAGAAGAACGAGCGGTACAAGTGGCGCCACGGCGCCGCCGTCTCCGTCGGCATGGTCTTCGCCGCCGAGCTGGGCCGCCTCGCCGGCCGGCTCGACGACGCCACCGCCGACCGGCACCGCGCCGTCCTGGAGTCGGTCGGACTGCCCCTGACCTACCGCGGCGACCAGTGGCCCAAGCTGCTGGAGACCATGAAGGTCGACAAGAAGTCCCGCGGCGACCTGCTGCGCTTCATCGTCCTCGACGGCATCGGCAAGCCGACGGTCCTGGAAGGCCCCGACCCGGCCGTCCTGGTCGCGGCCTACGGCGAGGTGTCCGCGTGAGCGAGCCGCGCCGGGTCCTCGTGCTCAACGGCCCGAACCTCGGCCGGCTCGGCTCCCGCGAGCCCGACATCTACGGCGCCACCTCCTACAAGGGGCTCGTGGACTCCTGCCGCACCCTCGGCGAGGAGCTGGGCTTCGACGTCGAGGTGCGCGAGACCAACGACGAGGGCGAGATGATCCGCTGGCTGCACGAGGCCGCGGACGGCTCGCTCCCGGTCGTGCTCAACCCCGGCGCCTTCACGCACTACTCGTACGGGATGCGCGACGCGGCCGCCCAGCGCACCGCGCCGCTCATCGAGGTGCACATCTCCAACCCGTACACGCGCGAGGAGTTCCGGCACACCTCGGTCGTCGCGGCCGTGGCCACCGGCACCATCGCGGGCTTCGGCATCGGCTCCTACCGGCTCGCCCTGCGCGCGCTCGCGGAGGAGCTGACCGCCTGAGCGGAGCCCGGAAACCCTCCGGGCACCTCCCGCCGCCCCCGGCCGTTTCCCCTCGGGAAGCCGGGGGCGGTAACGTTCCGGCAACAGTGGAAGCAAAAGGCGTACGGGACGGAGTGGGCACCGGGATGCAGCACGGAATGGGGGCTCCGTCGCCACGACAGGAACCCGCCGACCTCTCGGCCTGGGCGCACGGCCCCGGGGCCCACGCGCCCGGAGCCGCCCAGGGCGCGCCCCCTCCCGTACCGCCCGCCCCACCGCACCACCCCTATCCCGCGCCCCAGGGACCGCCGCAGCCCGCGCCCGGCTGGACGGGCGCCCCCGTCACGGCCCCCAGGGCGATGCCCCCCGCGGTGGCCGGCACCGGGACCGCCACCCTCGCCGTGCTGCTGATCGGCCCGGCCGGCGCGGGCAAGACCACCGTCGCCCGCCACTGGGCGCGGCGCCGGCCCGTCCCCACCGCCCACGTCAGCCTCGACGACGTCCGCGAATGGGTCTGCTCCGGCTTCGCCGACCCGCAGGCAGGCTGGAACGAGCACTCCGAGGCCCAGTACCGCCTGGCCCGCCGCACCTGCGGCTTCGCCGCCCGCAACTACCTCGCCAACGGGATCTCCTGCATCCTCGACGACGCCGTCTTCCCCGACTGGCCCGTCGTGGGCCTCGGCGGCTGGAAGCGCCACGTCGGCCCCGGCCTGCTCCCCGTCGTCCTGCTGCCCGGACTGGACGTGGTCCTGGAGCGCAACGCCGAGCGCAGCGGCAACCGGCGCCTGTCGGACGAGGAGGTCGCGGCGATCCACGGCCGGATGGCCGGCTGGTACGGCTCCGGCCTGCCGATCATCGACAACTCCACGTACGACGTGGAGACCACCGCCCGGGTCCTGGACGAGGTCCTGGCCCGGGCGATCGCGGGCCCGCCGGCCGGCTGACCTGCCGCCCCGCCCGGTCGGACCCGCTGAACAGGCCAGGGCGCGCGGCCCCTCGTACGCTCGGAACATGTCAGAGGTGTATGCGGACCGCCGGGTGCGGCTGCGCGACCGCTGCGCGGCCGCGGGCAGCCCGGCTGCCCTGGTCTCCCGCCCCGCCAATGTCCGCTATCTCACCGGCGGTTCACCCGCCGGGGCCGTGCTGCTGCTCGGCCCGGAGGAGGACGTGCTGCTCTGCCCGACCGTCCCGGGCGCCGATCCGGCCGACGGCCGGGTCGACGAGCTGCTCCGCCAGCTGCTGCTGCCCGCCGGGGGCGGTGATCCGGCGGTCGCCGCCGTCGACTTCGCCCGGAAGGCCGGGGCGGACGCCCTCGCCGTCGAGGAGCACCATCTGACCGTCGCCCGGCACCGGGCCATGGGCTCGGTCGCGCCCCGGCTGCGCCTCGCCGACCTGTCCAGCGCCGTCGAGCAGCTGCGGATCGTCAAGGACGAGGACGAGATCGCCTGTCTGCGGATCGCGGCCGAGATCGCCGACCAGGCCCTCGGCGAGCTCCTGGAGTCGATCCTGGTCGGCCGGACCGAACGGCACCTGGCGCTGGAGCTGGAACGGCGGCTGGTGGACCACGGCGCCGACGGCCCCGCGTTCGCCACCTCGGTGGCCACCGGCCCCCACTCCGGGCGGGGCGGGCACAAGCCCACCGACCGGCGGGTCGAGGAGGGAGACTTCCTCTCCGTCTGCCTCGGCGCGAACTACCGCGGGTACCGCTGCGAGATCGGCCGGACCTTCGTGATCGGCACCACTCCCGCCGACTGGCAGATCGAGCTGTACGACCTCGTCTTCGCCGCTCAGCGGGCCGGCCGGGAGGCGCTGGCCCCCGGCGCCGAGTACCGCGACATCGACCGCGCGGCCCGGCAGATTCTCGCCGCCGCGGGCCACGGAGACGTCAGCGCACCCCTCACCGGGCACGGTGTGGGCCTGGAAATCGACGAGGACCCGCAGCTCGCACCCGCGGCCATGGGTAAACTGGACGCTTGTGTGCCGGTCACCGTCGAACCGGGGGTCCACCTCCCGGGCCGGGGCGGGGTCCGGATCGATGACACGCTCGTCGTACGCCAGGAGGCGGACGGCGGACCCGAGCTACTCACCATCACGACCAAGGAGCTGCTCGCGCTGTAGAGCGCGTACGCCTCCCCGGTCCACGTCAGTCCAGGAGATTCCGCAACCGTGGCTTCCACGAACGACCTCAAGAACGGCATGGTGCTCAAGCTCGACGGGGGCCAGCTCTGGTCCGTCGTCGAGTTCCAGCACGTCAAGCCCGGCAAGGGCCCGGCCTTCGTGCGCACCAAGCTCAAGAACGTGCTCTCCGGCAAGGTCGTCGACAAGACCTTCAACGCCGGTGTGAAGGTCGAGACGGCCACCATCGACCGCCGCGACATGCAGTTCTCGTACATGGACGGCGAGTACTTCGTCTTCATGGACATGGACACGTACGACCAACTCATGGTCGACCGCAAGGCCGTCGGCGACGCCGCCAACTTCCTCATCGAGGGCTTCACCGCCTCGGTCGCGCAGCACGAGGGCTCGGTGCTCTACGTCGAGCTCCCGGCCGCCGTCGTCCTGACGATCGAGCACACCGACCCGGGCGTCCAGGGCGACCGCTCCACCGGTGGCACCAAGCCGGCCAAGCTGGAGACCGGTCACGAGATCCAGGTCCCGCTCTTCGTCACCACCGGTGAGAAGGTCAAGGTCGACACGCGCACCAGCGACTACCTCGGCCGGGTGAACGACTAACCGTGGCCGCCCGGAGCAAGGCCCGCAGGCGGGCCTTCCAGATCCTGTTCGAGGCCGACCAGCGCGGCACCTCGGTCCAGGAGGTCCTCGCGGACCAGGTCCGGCATGCCCGCTCGGACGAGCGACAGCCGCCGGTCAACGAGTTCACCATGCAGCTGGTCGAGGGGTACGCGTCCCACGTGGCGCGCATCGACGAGCTCATCGCGACCTACGCGGTGGACTGGGACCTCGACCGGATGCCCGCCGCCGACCGGAACATCGTGCGCCTCGGCGCGTACGAGCTGATCTGGGAGGACGGCACACCCGACGCCGTGGCGATCGACGAGGCGGTGCAGCTCGCCAAGGAGTTCTCCACGGACGAGTCGCCGACCTTCGTCAACGGTCTGCTGGGTCGTTTCAAGGACCTGAAGCCGCGCCTGCGCCGGGACGCGGACGTCTAGTCCGTCCGGCCGCCGCTCGTACGGCATGCGAAGGGGCCCGCAGCACTCGTGCTGCGGGCCCCTTCGCCGTACCCCTGGAGGACCCCCTGGAGGGCGGGCACGAAAGCGCCGGGCCCCCGGGAGTCGGAGAGACTCCCGGGGGCCCGGCGGCACGTTTCTGCGCTGGTACGAGGCATCCGACCCGGAGGGGGTCAGTTGTCCTCGTGGGCGACGGCGCGGCGCGCGTCGGCGTCCAGGACGCCCCAGCTGATCAGCTGCTCGGTGAGGACCGAGGGGGACTGGTCGTAGATGACGGCGAGGGTGCGCAGGTCGTCCTGGCGGATCGACAGCACCTTGCCGTTGTAGTCGCCGCGCTGCGACTGGATCGTCGCCGCGTAGCGCTGCAGGGGGCCGGCCTTCTCGGCGGGGACGTGGGCGAGGCGCTCCAGGTCCAGGACCAGCTTCGGCGGCGGCTCGGCGGCCCCGCCCGGCGTGGTGCCCGGCAGCAGCTCCTGCACCGGGACCCCGTAGAAGTCCGCCAGCTCGGCCAGACGCTGCACGGTCACGGCGCGATCGCCGCGCTCGTACGAACCGACCACGACCGCCTTCCAGCGGCCCTGGGACTTCTCCTCCACACCGTGGAGGGAAAGGCCCTGCTGGGTGCGGATCGCACGGAGTTTGGCCCCGAGCTGCTTTGCGTATTCGCTGGACATAACGCTCCCGGACGCTGTGACGATTGCGGCGGTGCCGCGCGGCTGGTAACTCACTGTGAGGTTACGCAGCGTGACACTCTCCCGTCAAGCCGAATGGTCCATACCGCCCCCTCCCGGGGGACGGCGCCCGGAGTGGCGCGAGGGTGGTGAGCAGGGCACCTGCCCGCCCCTGGTAGGCTGGACCGCGCAATTCCGACGTCCTTTAAGGTCCGTCCCGTGAGGCGGAGAAGGAGGTCCGTTTTCATATGGACGCACAGCAGCACGCACAGCAGCAGACCGATGCCCGGCCCGTTCTCGAGGCCCCGGACATCGCGCGGGTCCTGACCCGCATCGCCCACGAGATCGTCGAGCGCGCCAAGGGCGCCGACGACGTGGTCCTCCTCGGCATCCCGACCCGCGGTGTCTTCCTCGCCCGCCGTCTCGCCGAGAAGCTCGAATCGATCACCGGCGCCAAGGTCCCGGTCGGTTCCCTCGACATCACCATGTACCGCGACGACCTGCGGATGAAGCCGGCGCGCGCCATCGGCCGCACCGAGATCCCCGGCGACGGCATCGACGGCCGCCTGGTCGTCCTCGTCGACGACGTGCTCTTCTCCGGCCGCACCATCCGCGCCGCCCTCGACGCCCTCGGCGACATCGGCCGCCCCCGCGCGGTCCAGCTCGCCGTCCTCGTCGACCGCGGCCACCGCGAGCTCCCGATCCGCGCCGACTACGTCGGCAAGAACCTCCCCACGTCGCTGCGGGAGACGGTCAAGGTCCAGCTCGCCGAGGAGGACGGTCGCGACACCGTGCTGCTCGGCAGCAAGCCCGCCTCCTAGCCGGACCGGCCCCCGACGGGTCCGGGGCACAGCCCTGCGCACCCGCATGCCCTCGCCCTCCCCACCACGGAGAGAAACCCGATGATGCGTCACCTCATCTCGGCCGCCGACCTCACCCGCGACGACGCCGTCCTCATCCTCGACACCGCCGAGGAGATGGCCCGGGTGGCCGACCGGCCCATCAAGAAGCTGCCGACCCTGCGCGGCCGCACGATCTGCAACCTCTTCTTCGAGGACTCCACCCGGACCCGGATCTCCTTCGAGGCCGCCGAGAAGCGCCTCTCCGCCGACGTGATCAACTTCGCGGCCAAGGGCTCCAGCGTCTCCAAGGGCGAGTCGCTCAAGGACACCGCGCAGACCCTGGAGGCGATGGGCGTCGACGCCGTCGTCATCCGGCACAGCGCCTCCGGCGCCCCGTACCGCCTGGCCACCTCGGGCTGGATCGACGCCCCGGTCATCAACGCCGGCGACGGCACCCACCAGCACCCCACCCAGGCCCTGCTCGACGCCTTCACCATGCGCCGCCGCCTGATCGGCCGCGACACCGGTCTCGGCAAGGACCTGGCCGGCAAGCGCATCACGCTCGTCGGCGACGTCCTGCACAGCCGGGTCGCCCGCTCCAACGTCGACCTGCTGCACACCCTCGGCGCCGAGGTCACCCTGGTGGCCCCGCCCACCCTGGTCCCGGTCGGCGTCGAGACCTGGCCCTGCGAGGTCTCGTACGACCTCGACGGCGTGCTGCCGAAGTCCGACGCGGTGATGATGCTGCGTGTGCAGCGCGAGCGGATGAACGCCGCCTTCTTCCCGACCGAGCGCGAGTACTCGCGCCGGTACGGGCTGGACGGCGAGCGGATGGCGAAGATGCCCGAGCACGCCATCGTCATGCACCCCGGGCCCATGGTCCGCGGCATGGAGATCACCGCCGAGGTCGCCGACTCCGACCGCTGCACGGTCGTCGAGCAGGTCGCCAACGGCGTCTCCATCCGGATGGCCGTGCTCTACCTGCTGCTGGGCGGCTACGAGCCCGCCACCCCCGCCACCCCCCGCACCGAGGAGAACTGAACCCCATGAGCAAGATCCTGATCCGTGGTGCGAAGGTGCTCGGCGGCGAGGCCCAGGACGTCCTGATCGACGGCGAGACCATCGCCGAGGTGGGCACCGGCCTGTCGGCCGAGGGCGCCCAGGTGATCGAGGCCGAGGGGCAGATCCTGCTGCCCGGTCTCGTCGACCTGCACACCCACCTGCGCGAGCCGGGCCGCGAGGACTCCGAGACCGTCCTCACCGGCACCCGGGCCGCCGCCTCCGGCGGCTACACGGCCGTCTTCGCCATGGCCAACACCCACCCGGTCGCCGACACCGCCGGTGTCGTCGAGCAGGTCTACCGCCTCGGCCGCGAGCACGGCTACTGCGACGTCCAGCCCATCGGCGCCGTCACCGTCGGCCTGGAGGGCAAGAAGCTCGCCGAGCTCGGCGCCATGCACGACTCCGCCGCCGGCGTCACCGTCTTCTCCGACGACGGCAAGTGCGTCGACGACGCCGTGATCATGCGCCGCGCCCTGGAGTACGTGAAGGCCTTCGGCGGCGTCGTCGCCCAGCACGCCCAGGAGCCCCGCCTCACCGAGGGCGCCCAGATGAACGAGGGCGTCGTCTCCGCGGAGCTCGGCCTCGGCGGCTGGCCGGCCGTCGCGGAGGAGTCGATCATCGCCCGCGACGTCCTGCTCGCCGAGCACGTCGGCTCCCGCGTCCACATCTGCCACCTCTCCACGGCCGGCTCCGTCGAGATCGTCCGCTGGGCCAAGTCCCGCGGCATCGACGTCACCGCCGAGGTCACCCCGCACCACCTCCTCCTCACGGACGAGCTCGTACGGTCGTACAACCCGGTCTACAAGGTGAACCCGCCGCTGCGCACCGAGCGGGACGTCATGGCGCTGCGCGAGGCCCTCGCCGACGGCACCATCGACATCGTCGCCACCGACCACGCCCCGCACCCGCACGAGGACAAGGACTGCGAGTGGGCCGCCGCCGCCATGGGCATGGTCGGCCTGGAGACCGCCCTCTCGGTGGTCCAGCAGACGATGGTCGAGACCGGCCTCCTCGACTGGGCCGGCGTCGCCGACCGGATGTCCGTCAAGCCCGCCGCCATCGGGCGGGCCACTGAGCACGGCCGCCCCGTCTCGGCAGGTGAGCCCGCCAACCTGACGCTGGTCGATCCGGCTTACCGTGGTGTGGTGGACCCCGCCGACTTCGCCTCCCGCAGCCGCAACACCCCCTACGAGGGCCGCGAGCTGCCCGGGCGCGTCACCCACACGTTCCTGCGGGGCCGGGCAACGCTCGTCGACGGGAAGCTGGCGTGACACCACTCATTCAACTGGCCGAGCAGAAGTCGGCCGAGGTCACCGACTGGGCCGGCCGCATCGGCTGGGTCGCGGGACTCCTGCTGTTCGTCGTCTTCGTCTACTGGCTGATGCGCCAGGGATGGAAGTGGCGCGGCAGCCTCCAGTCCGGCCTCCCGGCCCTGCACGAGCTGCCGGAGACCCAGGGCGAGGCGAAGCTCACGCTGGCCGGCCGCTACCACGGCTCCACCACCGCCGGGCAGTGGCTCGACCGGATCGTCGCCCACGGCCTGGGCGTCCGCAGCCGCGCCGAGCTCACCCTGACGGACCAGGGCGTCGCGGTGGTCCGCCCCGGCGCGCACGACTTCCTCATCCCGGCCGACGCCCTGCGCGAGGCCCGCCTGGACAAGGGCATCGCCGGCAAGGTCCTCACCGAGGGCGGCCTGCTGGTCGTCACCTGGACGCACGGCGACACGCTGCTCGACTCCGGCTTCCGCTCCGACCGCGCGGCCGACCACGCCGCCTGGGTCGAGGCCATCAACTCCATGAGCACCACGAACCACGCAAGCACGACGGAAGGCACCGCACGATGACGACCTCCACAAGGGGAGCTGCCAAGGTTCCCGCCGTACTCGTCCTGGAGGACGGCCGCATCTTCCGCGGCCGCGCCTACGGGGCCGTGGGGGAGACCTTCGGCGAGGCCGTGTTCTCCACCGGCATGACCGGCTACCAGGAGACCCTCACCGACCCGTCGTACCACCGCCAGGTCGTCGTGATGACCGCCCCGCACGTGGGCAACACCGGCGTCAACGACGAGGACCCCGAGTCGGCCCGCATCTGGGTCGCCGGCTACGTCGTCCGCGACCCCGCACGCGTCTCCTCCAACTGGCGCGCCCAGCGTTCGCTCGACGAGGAGCTGCGGCAGCAGGGCGTCGTCGGCATCCAGGGCATCGACACCCGCGCTCTCACCCGCCACCTGCGCGAGAGCGGCGCCATGCGCGTCGGCATCTTCTCCGGCAGCGCGCTCCCCGACGAGGGCACCATGCTCGCCGAGGTCCGCCAGCAGCCCGAGATGAAGGGCGCCGACCTCTCCGCCGAGGTCGCCACCAAGGAGACGTACGTCGTCCCCGCGATCGGCGAGAAGAAGTTCACCGTCGCCGCCGTCGACCTCGGCATCAAGGGCATGACCCCGCACCGGATGGCCGAGCGCGGCATCGAGGTCCACGTGCTGCCCGCCACCGCCACCGTCGAGGACGTCTACGCCGTCAACCCCGACGGCGTGTTCTTCTCCAACGGCCCGGGCGACCCGGCCACCGCCGACGGCCCCGTCGCCGTCATGCGCGCCGTCCTGGAGCGCAGGACGCCGCTCTTCGGCATCTGCTTCGGCAACCAGATCCTCGGCCGCGCGCTCGGCTTCGGCACCTACAAGCTGAAGTACGGCCACCGGGGCATCAACCAGCCCGTCCAGGACCGCACCACCGGCAAGGTCGAGGTCACCGCGCACAACCACGGCTTCGCCGTCGACGCGCCCCTCGACAAGGTCTCCGAGACCCCCTTCGGGCGCGCCGAGGTCTCCCACGTGTGCCTGAACGACAACGTCGTGGAGGGCCTGCAGCTGCTCGACCAGCCGGCCTTCTCCGTCCAGTACCACCCCGAGGCGGCCGCGGGCCCGCACGACGCCGCGTACCTCTTCGACCGCTTCGTATCCCTGATGGAGGCCGAGCGTGCCTAAGCGCACCGATATCCAGTCCGTCCTGGTCATCGGCTCCGGCCCGATCGTCATCGGCCAGGCCGCCGAGTTCGACTACTCCGGCACCCAGGCGTGCCGCATCCTCAAGGCCGAGGGCCTGCGGGTCATCCTGGTGAACTCCAACCCGGCCACGATCATGACCGACCCGGAGATCGCCGACGCCACGTACGTCGAGCCGATCACCCCCGAGTTCGTCGAGAAGATCATCGCCAAGGAGCGCCCCGACGCCCTCCTGCCCACCCTCGGCGGCCAGACCGCGCTCAACACCGCGATCTCCATGCACGAGCAGGGCGTCCTCGAGAAGTACGGCGTCGAGCTCATCGGCGCCAACGTCGAGGCCATCCACAAGGGCGAGGACCGCGACCTCTTCAAGGGCGTCGTCGAGGCCGTCAAGGCCAAGATCGGCTATGGCGAGTCCGCGCGCTCGGTCATCTGCCACTCCATGGACGACGTCCTCAAGGGCGTCGAGACGCTCGGCGGCTACCCCGTCGTCGTGCGCCCCTCCTTCACCATGGGCGGCGCCGGCTCCGGCTTCGCCCACGACGAGGAGGAGCTGCGCCGCATCGCCGGCCAGGGCCTGACGCTCTCCCCGACCACCGAGGTGCTCCTGGAGGAGTCCATCCTCGGCTGGAAGGAGTACGAGCTGGAGCTGATGCGCGACAAGAACGACAACGTCGTGGTCGTCTGCTCCATCGAGAACTTCGACCCGATGGGCGTCCACACCGGTGACTCGATCACCGTCGCCCCGGCGATGACGCTCACCGACCGCGAGTACCAGCGGCTGCGCGACATCGGCATCGCGATCATCCGCGAGGTCGGCGTCGACACCGGCGGCTGCAACATCCAGTTCGCGATCGACCCGGTCGACGGCCGGATCATCGTCATCGAGATGAACCCGCGCGTCTCCCGCTCCTCCGCGCTCGCCTCCAAGGCCACCGGCTTCCCGATCGCCAAGATCGCGGCCCGTCTGGCCGTCGGCTACACGCTGGACGAGATCCCGAACGACATCACCGAGAAGACGCCGGCCTCCTTCGAGCCGACCCTCGACTACGTCGTCGTCAAGGCCCCGCGCTTCGCCTTCGAGAAGTTCCCGGCCGCCGACTCCACGCTGACCACGACCATGAAGTCGGTCGGCGAGGCCATGGCGATCGGCCGCAACTTCACCGAGGCGCTCCAGAAGGCCCTGCGCTCGCTGGAGAAGAAGGGCTCGCAGTTCGCCTTCACCGGCGAGACCGGCGACAAGGCCGAGCTGCTCCGCGAGGCGGTCCGCCCCACCGACGGCCGGATCAACACCGTCATGCAGGCCATCCGCGCGGGCGCCACCCCCGAGGAGGTCTTCGAGGCCACCAGGATCGACCCCTGGTTCGTCGACCAGCTCTTCCTCATCAAGGAGATCGCCGACGACCTGGCCGCCGCCGAGAAGCTGGAGCCCGAGCTCCTCGCCGAGGCCAAGCGCCACGGCTTCTCCGACGCCCAGATCGCCGAGATCCGCGGCCTGCGCGAGGACGTCGTCCGCGAGGTCCGGCACGCCCTCGGCGTCCGCCCGGTCTACAAGACGGTCGACACCTGCGCCGCCGAGTTCGCCGCCAAGACCCCGTACTTCTACTCCTCGTACGACGAGGAGACCGAGGTCGCGCCGCGCGAGAAGCCCGCGGTGATCATCCTGGGCTCCGGCCCGAACCGCATCGGCCAGGGCATCGAGTTCGACTACTCCTGCGTCCACGCCTCCTTCGCGCTCAGCGACGCGGGCTACGAGACCGTGATGGTCAACTGCAACCCCGAGACCGTCTCGACGGACTACGACACCTCCGACCGCCTGTACTTCGAGCCGCTGACGCTCGAGGACGTGCTGGAGATCGTCCACGCCGAGTCCCTCGCGGGCCCGATCGCCGGCGTCGTCGTCCAGCTCGGCGGCCAGACCCCGCTGGGCCTCGCCCAGGCGCTCAAGGACAACGGCGTGCCGGTCGTCGGCACCTCCCCGGAGGCCATCCACGCCGCCGAGGACCGCGGCGCCTTCGGCCAGGTGCTCGCCGAGGCCGGGCTGCCCGCGCCGAAGCACGGCACCGCGACCACCTTCGCCGGCGCCAAGGCCATCGCCGACGAGATCGGCTACCCCGTCCTCGTACGCCCCTCGTACGTGCTCGGCGGCCGCGGCATGGAGATCGTCTACGACGAGGCGCGCCTGGAGGCGTACATCGCCGAGTCCACCGAGATCTCCCCGACCCGCCCGGTCCTCGTCGACCGCTTCCTCGACGACGCCATCGAGATCGACGTCGACGCGCTCTACGACGGCGAGGAGCTCTACCTCGGCGGCGTCATGGAGCACATCGAGGAGGCCGGCATCCACTCCGGCGACTCGGCCTGCGCCCTGCCCCCGATCACCCTCGGCGGCTTCGACATCAAGCGCCTGCGCGCCTCCACCGAGGCGATCGCCAAGGGCGTCGGCGTGCGCGGTCTGATCAACATCCAGTTCGCGATGGCCGGCGACATCCTGTACGTCCTGGAGGCCAACCCGCGCGCCTCCCGCACGGTCCCCTTCACCTCGAAGGCGACCGCCGTGCCGCTCGCGAAGGCCGCCGCCCGCATCTCGCTGGGCGCCACCATCGCCGAGCTGCGCGCCGAGGGCCTGCTGCCGAAGACCGGCGACGGCGGCACCCTGCCGCTGGACGCGCCGATCTCCGTCAAGGAGGCCGTGATGCCGTGGTCGCGCTTCCGCGACATCCACGGCCGCGGCGTGGACACCGTCCTCGGCCCGGAGATGCGCTCCACCGGCGAGGTCATGGGCATCGACAACGTCTTCGGCACGGCGTACGCCAAGTCGCAGGCGGGTGCCTACGGCCCGCTGCCCACCAAGGGCCGCGCGTTCATCTCCGTCGCCAACCGCGACAAGCGCTCGATGATCTTCCCGGCCCGCGAGCTCGTCGCCCACGGCTTCGAGCTGATGGCCACCTCCGGCACCGCCGAGGTCCTCAAGCGCAACGGCATCAACGCCACCATCGTGCGCAAGCAGTCCGAGGGCGAGGGGCCGAACGGCGAGAAGACCATCGTCCAGCTCATCCACGACGGCCAGGTCGACCTGATCGTCAACACCCCGTACGGCACCGGCGGCCGCCTCGACGGCTACGAGATCCGTACGGCGGCGGTGGCCCGCTCCGTCCCCTGCCTGACCACGGTCCAGGCGCTGGCGGCGGCGGTCCAGGGCATCGACGCCCTCAACCACGGAGACGTGGGCGTCCGCTCGCTCCAGGAGCACGCGGAGCACCTGACCGCGGCCCGCGACTAGCAGCCCGAACGAAGCAGGGGGACACCGGCAACACCCGCGGTGTCCCCCTCTTCATGAGCGCACGAGGGATATTCCGGACCATGTACAAGCTGTTCTTCAACCTGATCTTCAAGCGGATGGACCCCGAGAAGGCCCACTACCTGGCCTTCCGCTGGATCCGTCTGGCCGCCCGCACCCCGGTCCTGCGCACCTTCGTCGCGGCCGTCCTCGCCCCCCGGTACAAGGAGCTGCGCACCGAGGCCCTGGGCCTGCGCATGCACGGCCCCTTCGGCCTCGCCGCCGGCTTCGACAAGAACGCCGTCGCCATCGACGGCATGGCCATGCTCGGCTTCGACCACGTCGAGATCGGCACCGTCACCGGCGAGGCCCAGCCCGGCAACCCCAAGAAGCGCCTCTTCCGGCTCGTCCCGGACCGCGCGCTGATCAACCGCATGGGCTTCAACAACGAGGGCTCCGCCGCCGTCGCCGACCGCCTGGCCGCCCGTGCCGAGGTCTTCCGGACCGTCGTGGGCGTCAACATCGGCAAGACCAAGGTCGTGCCCGAGGACGAGGCCGCCGCCGACTACGTGAAGTCCACCGAGCGGCTCGCCCGCCACGCCGACTACCTGGTCGTCAACGTCTCCTCCCCGAACACCCCGGGCCTGCGCAACCTCCAGGCGACCGAGTCGCTGCGGCCGCTGCTGACCGCCGTCCGCGAGGCCGCCGACCGCGCCGTCACGGACCGCCGCGTCCCGCTCCTCGTGAAGATCGCCCCCGACCTCGCCGACGAGGACGTGGACGCCGTCGCCGACCTGGCCCTGGAGCTCGGCCTGGACGGCATCATCGCCACCAACACCACCATCGCCCGCGAGGGCCTGGGCCTGACCTCCGACCCCGCGCTCGTCAAGGAGACCGGCGGCCTGTCCGGCGCCCCCGTCAAGCAGCGCTCCCTGGAGGTCCTGAGCCGCCTCTACACGCGCGTGGGCGACCGGATCGTCCTGATCGGCGTCGGCGGCATCGAGAACGCCGAGGACGCCTGGCAGCGGATCCTCGCGGGCGCCACCCTGATCCAGGGCTACAGCGCCTTCATCTACGAGGGGCCCTTCTACGCCCGCGCGATCCACAAGGGCCTGGCCGCGCGCCTGGCCGCCTCCCCGTACGCCACCCTCGCCGAGGCCGTCGGCGCCGACCACCGAAAGGCCGAGAAGTGACCGAAGCGACCCTGGAGAACCCGGCTCCCTTCGGCGCCCGCCTGCGCGCCGCCATGGACGAGCGCGGCCCGCTGTGCGTCGGCGTCGACCCGCACGCGGCCCTGCTGAGCTCCTGGGGCCTCGCCGACGACATCGCGGGCCTGGAGCGCTTCACGTACACCGTGGTGGAGGCCCTGGCCGAGACCGTGGCCGTCTTCAAGCCCCAGGCGGCCTTCTTCGAGCGCTTCGGTTCGCGCGGCGTCGCCGTCCTGGAGCGCGCCGTCGCCGATCTGCGGGCGGCGGGCGGCCTGGTGGTCATGGACGCCAAGCGCGGCGACATCGGCTCCACCATGGGCGCCTACGCGGAGGCCTTCCTGCGCAAGGACTCCCCGCTCTTCTCCGACGCGCTCACGGTCTCCCCGTACCTCGGCTACGGCTCCCTGAAGCCGGCCGTCGACCTGGCCCGCGAGTCCGGCGCCGGCCTCTTCGTGCTCGCCCTCACCTCGAACCCCGAGGGCGCGGAGGTGCAGCGCGCGGTGCGTGAGGACGGCCGGACCGTCGGCGCGACCATGCTGGCCCACCTGGCGGCGGAGAACGCGGGGGAGACCCCGATGGGCTCCTTCGGCGCGGTCGTCGGCGCCACGCTCGGCGACCTGTCCGCCTTCGACCTGGACATCAACGGCCCGCTGCTCGCCCCCGGCATCGGCGCGCAGGGCGCGACCGCGGCGGACCTGCCCGCCGTCTTCGGCGCGGCGGTCCGCAACGTGGTCCCGAACGTCAGCCGGGGCGTCCTGAAGGAGGGCCCGGACGCGGCCGCGCTGCGCGCCGCGGCGGACCGCTTCGCCGACGAGGTGCGGACCGCGATCGGCGGCTAGGACCGGGTCCCCGGATCCTCCCTTCCGGAGCGGCGGGCGGTGGGCGGCGGGCGGTAGGCGGTGCGCCTGGCGCCCGCCGCTCCGCTCCGCCCGGACCGGCGACAGCCGCCGGCAAGCCGCTGGCAAGCCGCCGGCAAGCCGCTGGCACCGCCCGGCCGCCCCGGCCGTCCGACCTGCCCCGGTGGTCCTGCCCGCCTCGGCCGTCCTAGCCGCCCCGGCCATCCCACCCGTCCCTGCCCCTCGGCCCGAAGTGCCTTGCGTGGACAGGGCGTTCGACCCTGGCCGGGTCGGCCGCGCGGAGGCAGTTTGGGGGGCGGAGGCGCCCGCCCGGGGCGCGGACCGGAAACGGAGCGGTTGTGGCGCGGCCCGTACAGACACCTGCCGAGGTCCTCGGCATCGAACCGGCCGGGGCCTACCACCGGCTGCTGCTGAGAGCCCCGGGCGTCGCCGAGGCCGTCCTGCCCGGCCACTTCGTCACGCTGGCCATCGGGGGCCGCGATTCCGCCACGCCGCTGCGCCGCGCGTTCTCCGTCCACCGCGCCGACCCGGTCGCCGACACGATCGAGCTGGTCTTCGCCGAGCACGGCAGGGGCACCCGCGCGCTCGCCCGGCACCGGCCCGGCGACACCGTCGACCTGGTGGGGCCGCTCGGCACCCCCTTCCCGGTCGCCGACGCGCCCGAGACGGCCGTGCTGGTCGCCGGCGGCTACGGCAGCGCGCCGATGTTCTCCCTCGCCGAGGCGATCCTCGCCCGCGGCGGCCGGGTCGGCTTCGTCCTCGGCGCCGCGACCGCCGACCGGCTCTTCGGCGTGGCGGCCGCCCGGGCCCTGACCCCGCACGTCGCCGTGGTCACCGACGACGGCTCGTACGGCGCGCGGGGCCGGGCGACCGATCCGCTCGCCGCCATGATCCGGGCCGTCGGCGCGACGGTCGTGCACTCCTGCGGGCCGATGCCCATGCTGCGCGCCGTGACCGACGTCGCCGTCGCCGCGGGCGCCCGCAGCCACACCGCCGTCGAGGAGGCGATGGCCTGCGGCTTCGGCGTCTGCATGAGCTGCGTGCTGCCGGTGGCCGGTGCGGACGGGGCCACCCGGCTGGTCCGGTCCTGCACCGAGGGCCCGGTCTTCGACGGCACGACCGTGCGCTGGCCGGAGGCGAGCCCGCCCGAGCCCTCCCCGTCCGTCGAGCCCCGGGAAGTCCGGGAAGTCCGGGAAGTCTGGGAAGTCCGGGAAGTCCGGGAAGGAGTCCGCTCATGACCGCGCTCGAACCCGCCGATGTCGACATGTCGGCCCCGCTGGGTGAGTCCGTCACCCTCCCCAACCCCGTCGGCACGGCCTCCGGCTGCGCGGGGTACGGCCGGGAACTCGCCGCCTTCGTCCCGCCGGCCGAGCTCGGCGTCCTCACCACCAAGACCGTCATGGTGCGGCCCCGTCAGGGCCGCCCCACCCCGCGCATGGCGGAGACGCCCAGCGGCATGCTCAACTCCGTCGGCCTCCAGGGCGCGGGCGTCGACCACCTCGTGACGCGCGAGCTGCCGTGGCTCGCCGAGCGCGGGGCGCGCGTGCTGGTGTCGGTGGCGGGGGAGCGGCCCGAGGAGTTCGCCGAGGCGGCGGCCCGGCTCACCGGCCGGCCCGGGGTGGTCGGCGTGGAGGTCAACATCTCCTGCCCCAACGTCGCCGACCGCGGCCTGGTCTTCGCCGCCGACCCGGGGGCCGCCCACGAGGTGGTGGCCGCGGTACGGGCGGCCACCGACCCGGCCCTGCCGGTCTACGCCAAGCTCACGCCGGACGTGACCTCGATCGTCGACGTCGCGGTGGCCTGCGTCGAGGCCGGTGCCGACGGACTGTCGATGATCAACACGCTGCTCGGCGCGACGATGGACCTCGACACCCTCAGGCCCGCCCTCGCCGGCGTCACCGGCGGCCTCTCCGGACCCGCCGTCCGCCCGGTCGCGGTGCGCTGCGTCCACCAGGTGTACGCGGCGATGCGGGACGGCCGCCTCCGGACCGTGCCGATCCTCGGCATGGGCGGGATCACCTCGGGCGCGGACGCCCTGGAGTTCGCCCTGGCGGGTGCCTCGGGCGTCGCGGTCGGCACCGCGATCTTCACCAACCCGTCGGCGCCGCTCGACGTGCTGCGCGAACTGCGCCAGGCGCTCGCGGAACGGGGATTCGCCTCGTTCCGGGACGCGGTGGGGTACGCCCACCGCTGATCCGGGCCCGATCAGACGCCCGAGGGGAGTGTTCCCGAACACATCCCGGACGCCGGTCGAGGAGTCCTTGGCGGAATCCTTACCGAAATCCGGGGTGATTTGCCCTAAAAGACCGATCCGATGGATGCTGACCTGGAGTTTTCGTCTGTTCTCGCTGACTGGAGCGGCCTTGGCCGCTAGTCTCCGGGGCAGAGTCGGCGTTCGACGTACTCCACGTCGGTCGCTGCTCCACTGGTGTGGGGCGTGAGCCTCCCACCGGTCCGTATCCGACAGTTCGACATCCGAGGTGACGTAGGCGTGGCTCTTCCGCCCCTTACCCCTGAACAGCGCGCAGCCGCGCTCGAGAAGGCCGCCGCGGCTCGCCGGGAGCGGGCCGAGGTCAAGAATCGACTCAAGCACTCCGGCGCCTCCCTCCACGAGGTCATCAAGTCGGGCCAGGAGAACGACGTCATCGGCAAGATGAAGGTCTCCGCCCTGCTCGAGTCCCTCCCGGGCGTGGGCAAGGTCCGCGCCAAGCAGATCATGGAGCGCCTGGGCATCTCCGAGAGCCGCCGGGTCCGTGGCCTCGGCTCCAACCAGATCGCCTCCCTGGAGCGCGAGTTCGGCAGCACCGGCGCCTGACGGCACCCCGTGCCCGGGACACGCGTCCCGGGCACACCGGTAAAGCTGGAATAATCGCTGCATGGCAGCAGAGGTACGTCCGCGGCTGACCGTGCTCTCCGGCCCCTCAGGGGTGGGCAAGAGCACGGTCGTCGCTCATATGCGCAAGGTCCACCCCGAGGTCTGGCTCTCGGTGTCGGCCACGACACGAAAGCCCCGCCCCGGCGAGAAGCACGGCGTCCAGTACTTCTTCGTGACGGACGACGAGTTCGACAAGCTGATCGCCAACGGCGAGCTCCTCGAATGGGCCGAGTTCGCGGGCAACCGCTACGGCACCCCGCGCGGCGCGGTCCTCGACCGCCTGGAGGCCGGCGAGCCGGTCCTCCTGGAGATCGACCTCCAGGGCGCCCGCCAGGTGAAGGAGTCCATGGACGACTCCCAGCTGGTCTTCCTCGCCCCGCCGAGCTGGGACGAGCTGGTCCGCCGGCTCACCGGCCGCGGCACCGAGTCGCCCGAGGTCATCGAGCGCCGGCTGGCGGCCGCGAAGGTCGAGCTGGCCGCCGAGTCGGAGTTCGACACCACGCTCGTCAACACCTCCGTCGAGGACGTCGCCCGCGAGCTGCTAACGTTGATGAACGTTGTCTGATCTTTTTTCCATCTTCGGAAGGCAGAGCGTGTCCTCTTCCATCACCGCGCCCGAGGGCATCATCAACCCTCCGATCGACGAGCTGCTCGAGGCGACGGACTCCAAGTACAGCCTCGTGATCTACGCGGCCAAGCGTGCGCGCCAGATCAACGCGTACTACTCGCAGCTGGGCGAGGGCCTGCTCGAGTACGTGGGTCCGCTCGTCGACACCCACGTCCACGAGAAGCCGCTCTCGATCGCGCTGCGCGAGATCAACGCGGGCCTGCTGACCTCCGAGAAGATCGCGGACCCGGCGCAGTAGAGCACCAGATCTTGTAACGGTTGTCACCACAGGCCCGGCGGAACATCCGCCGGGCCTGTGGTGTCTCATGGAGTCGTACGCGTCCGAGTGCGGGGAGCAGGGGAAGTCGTGGCCAAGCCGAAGGTCGTCCTGGGTGTGAGCGGCGGAATCGCCGCGTACAAGGCGTGCGAGCTGCTGCGGCGGCTGACCGAGTCCGGCCATGACGTCCGCGTCGTGCCCACCGACTCCGCCCTGCACTTCGTCGGCGCGGCCACCTGGTCCGCGCTGTCCGGCCACCCGGTCTCCACCGAGGTGTGGGAGTCCGTCCACGAGGTCCCGCACGTCCGCATCGGACAGGGCGCCGACCTGGTCGTCGTCGCCCCTGCCACCGCCGACATGCTGGCCAAGGCCGCCCACGGACTCGCGGACGACCTGCTCACCAACACGCTGCTCACCGCGCGCTGCCCGGTCGTCTTCGCCCCGGCCATGCACACGGAGATGTGGGAGCACCCGGCCACCCAGGAGAACGTGGCGACGCTGCGCCGCCGCGGCGCCGTCGTCATCGAGCCCGCCGTCGGCCGGCTGACCGGCGTCGACACAGGCAAGGGCCGCCTCCCCGATCCCGGCGAGATCTTCGAGATCTGCCGCAGCGTGCTGGCCCGCGGGGTCACCGACCCCGACCTGGCCGGCCGCCACGTCGTGGTCAGCGCCGGCGGCACCCGCGAGCCGCTCGACCCGGTCCGCTACCTGGGCAACCGCTCCTCCGGCAAGCAGGGCTACGCCCTCGCCAAGGCCGCCGCCGCCCGCGGCGCCCGGGTCACCCTGGTGGAGGCCAACACCGGCCTGCCCGACCCGGCCGGCGTCGACGTCGTGCGCGTCGGCACCGCCCTCCAGCTGCGCGAGGCGGTCCTCAAGGCCGTCGCCGACGCCGACGCCGTCGTGATGGCGGCCGCGGTCGCCGACTTCCGGCCCGCCGCCTACGCCACCGGCAAGATCAAGAAGACCGACGACGGAGGCTCCCCGACCGTCGAGCTGGTCCGCAACCCCGACATCCTCGCCGAGCTGTCCGCCGAGCGCGCCCTGCCCGGCCAGGTCGTCGTCGGCTTCGCCGCCGAGACCGACGACGTCCTCGCCAACGGCCGCACGAAGCTGCGCCGCAAGGGCTGCGACCTGCTCGTCGTCAACGAGGTGGGGGAGCGCAAGACCTTCGGCTCCGAGGAGAACGAGGCCGTGGTCCTCGCCGCCGACGGCACCGAGACCCCGGTCCCGTACGGGCCGAAGGAGGCGCTCGCGGAGACGGTCTGGGACCTGGTGCTGCCGCGACTGCGCGTGCACCCGTCCTGACCTCCCGTGTTCTCGCCATCTTCGGTGCCCTCCTGGCAGCGTCGGGAGGGCGACGGCCGTGACACGGGTGTGACGTGGGTGGCAGATGCGGCCGGGCGGGGTACCCGTCAAGGGAACTGACCGTCCGGTTTTCGTCGCGATGGCGTACCCAAAACGACCAATACCGGACAATTTCCCTCGTGTGACGGGCGATTTCCACTCTCCTCCGGGAATCACGTGCCAGGAGTCCTGGCCAGATACCCGATCGTGACCGATAGACTGTTCTCGGAACGTCGCGGGGCGCAGCCCCCTGCCGGTCCGCATTCGTTGAGCCAGCAGCCGCTGCAACCCCAGGGAGCGTTGTGTCCCGTCGTCTGTTCACCTCGGAGTCCGTCACCGAGGGTCACCCCGACAAGATCGCTGACCAGATCAGTGACACCATCCTCGACGCGCTTCTCAAGGAGGACCCCACCTCCCGCGTCGCCGTCGAGACCCTGATCACCACCGGCCTCGTGCACGTGGCCGGCGAGGTCACCACGAAGGCGTGGGCGGACATCCCCACCCTCGTCCGCAACAAGATCCTCGACATCGGGTACGACTCCTCGAAGAAGGGCTTCGACGGCGCCTCCTGCGGCGTCTCGGTCTCCATCGGGTCGCAGTCCCCCGACATCGCGCAGGGCGTCGACACCGCCTACGAGTCGCGCGTCGAGGGTGACGAGGACGAGCTCGACAAGCAGGGCGCCGGCGACCAGGGCCTGATGTTCGGCTACGCGTCGGACGAGACCCCGGAGCTCATGCCGCTCCCGATCCACGTCGCGCACCGGCTCTCCCGCCGCCTCACCGAGGTCCGCAAGAACGGGACCATCCCGTACCTGCGCCCCGACGGCAAGACCCAGGTCACCATCGAGTACGACGGCGACAAGGCCGTCCGCCTCGACACCGTGGTCGTCTCCTCGCAGCACGCCTCCGACATCGACCTCGAGTCGCTGCTCGCGCCCGACATCCGCGAGTTCGTCGTCGAGCACGTGCTGAAGCAGCTCGTCGAGGACGGCATCAAGCTGGACACCGAGGGCTACCGCCTCCTGGTCAACCCGACCGGCCGCTTCGAGATCGGCGGCCCGATGGGCGACGCCGGCCTCACCGGTCGCAAGATCATCATCGACACCTACGGCGGCATGGCCCGCCACGGTGGCGGCGCCTTCTCCGGCAAGGACCCGTCGAAGGTCGACCGCTCGGCCGCCTACGCCATGCGCTGGGTCGCCAAGAACGTCGTCGCCGCGGGCCTCGCCTCCCGCTGCGAGGTCCAGGTCGCGTACGCGATCGGCAAGGCGGAGCCCGTCGGCCTCTTCGTCGAGACCTTCGGCACCAACACGATCGAGACCGAGAAGATCGAGCACGCCATCGCCGAGGTCTTCGACCTCCGCCCGGCCGCGATCATCCGCGACCTCGACCTGCTCCGCCCGATCTACTCCCAGACCGCCGCCTACGGCCACTTCGGCCGCGAGCTGCCGGACTTCACCTGGGAGCGCACCGACCGCGTGGACGCGCTGAAGAAGGCCGCGGGCATCTGAGCCCTGGCCCCCACGGCAGTCGCCGAAGGCCCGGCACCCCTCGGGGGGTGCCGGGCCTTCGGCTCGTCCTCCTGACTGTCGGTGGCGTCTGGTAGGTATGGGGCTGTGAGCAGCGAGAACGAGAAGCCCGAGAAGCCCGAGGGGCACGGGGAGCCCGAGCAGCTCGCGCTCATCCGGGAGACCGTGCGCCAGGCGAAGGTGCCGCGGGCCAAGCCCCGGACGTGGCGGGGGGCCGCGCTGGCCAAGGAGCTGCCCGTGGCGCGGGTCGTGGTCAACAAGGGCGTGCTCCACCTCGACCAGTTCTTCGACTACGCCGTGCCCGAGGAGCTCGACGAGGCCGCGCGGCCGGGGGTGCGGGTGCGGGTGCGGTTCGGGGCCGGGGCGCATCAGGTCAGGGGCGGGCGGCGCGAGGGCGGGCGGCTCATCGACGGGTTCCTCGTGGAGCGGCGCGCCCACTCGGACTACTCCGGACCGCTCGCCGCGCTCGCCGACGTCGTCTCGCCCGAGCCCGTGCTCGGCCCCGAGCAGCTCGGGCTCGCCCGCGCGGTGGCCGACCGGTACGCCGGCAGCCTCGCCGACGTGCTCCAGCTCGCCGTACCGCCGCGCAACGCCCGCGCCGAGAGCAGGCCCTCGCCCGCCCCCTTGCCGCCCCCGGCCGCGCCCGAGGCGGGGAGCTGGGGGCGGTACGAGCGGGGGGCCGCGTTCCTGGACTCCCTGGCGCGCGGCGGGGCGCCGCGGGCCGTCTGGAACGCGCTGCCCGGGCCGCACTGGGCCGAGGAGATCGCCCGCGCCGTCGGCGCCACCCTCGCCTCCGGGCGCGGCGCCCTCGTCGTCGTCCCCGACGGGCGGGCCGTCGACCGTGTGGACCAGGCCCTCACGGCGCTCCTCGGAGAGGGGCGGCACGCCGTCCTGACCGCCGAGGCCGGGCCCGAGAAGCGGTACGCCCAGTGGCTCGCCGTGCGGCGCGGAGCCGTCCGCGCCGTCGTCGGCACCCGGGCCGCGATGTTCGCGCCCGTCCGCGACCTCGGGCTCGTCGTCATCTGGGACGACGGCGACACCAGCCACAGCGAGCCGCACGCCCCCCAGCCGCACGCCCGTGACGTCCTGCTGCTGCGCGCCGCCCACGACCGGTGCGCGTTCCTGCTCGGCTCCACCGGCTGCACCGTCGAGGCCGCCCAGCTCGTCGAGTCCGGCTGGGCCCGGCCGCTGGCCGCCGGCCGCGATCAGGTGCGGGCCGCCGCCCCCCTCGTACGGACCGTCGGCGACACCGACCTCGCCCGCGACGAGGCCGCCCGCGCCGCCCGGCTGCCCACGCTCGCCTGGCAGGTCGTCCGCGAAGGGCTGAAGACCGGCCCGGTGCTCGTCCAGGTGCCCCGGCGCGGGTACGTGCCCCGGCTCGCCTGCGAGCGCTGCCGCACGCCCGCCCGCTGCCGGCACTGCTCCGGGCCCCTGGAGGCCCCCGACCAGCAGGCGCTGACGTGCGGCTGGTGCGGGCGCGGCGCCGACGACTGGCACTGCGTCGAGTGCGGCTCCACCCGGCTGCGGGCCCAGGTCGTCGGCGCCCGCCGCACGGCCGAGGAGCTCGGCCGGGCCTTCCCCGCCGTCCCCGTACGCACCTCCGGCCGCGACCACGTCCTCGACCGGGTGCCCGGCCGCCCCGCCCTCGTCGTGAGCACGCCCGGCGCCGAGCCCGTCGCCGAGGGCGGCTACGCGGCCGCGCTGCTGCTCGACGGCTGGGCCATGCTCGGCCGCCCCGACCTGCGCGCGGGCGAGGAGGCGCTGCGGCGCTGGATCGACGCGGCCTCCCTCGTCCGCGGCCAGGAGGAGGGAGGCACCGTCGTGGTCGTAGCCGAGCCCACCCTCCGGCCGGTCCAGGCCCTCGTCCGCTGGGACCCCGTCGGCCACGCCCAGCGGGAGCTCGCCGAGCGGGCCGAGCTCGGCTTCCCGCCGGTCTCGCGGATGGCCGCCGTCGCCGGCCCCCCGGAGGCCCTCGCGGCCTTCCTGGCCGCCGCCGCGCTCCCTCCCGACGCCGAGATCCTCGGCCCCGTCCCGCTCCCCGTCACCCGTCCCGGCGGCCCCCGCCGCCCCGGCGACACCCCGCCGGGCGAGCAGTGGGAGCGGGCCCTGATCCGCGTCCCGCCGGGCAGCGGCGCGGCCCTGGCCCTGGCCCTGAAGCAGGCACAGGCCTCCCGCCTCGCGCGGGGCGGGGGCGAGCCGGTGCGGGTGCGGGTGGATCCGCCCGACATCGGCTGAGGAGACGGCGGCAGCGGCCCCGCACACGGCGGAAGGCCGCCCGTCGCGGTTCGTGCGCGGCGGGCGGCCTTCCGGGGTGCTGAGGGGTCAGCCGTTGCGCGGGGCCGGGAAGGCCGGCGGGCGGTGCTCCTCGCGGAGGGTCTGGCTGCCCGAGGTGGGCTGGGGCGGCATGCTGCGGGCCGGCGGGACCACCGGCAGCGTGCGGGTCGTGGTCGCCTCGGGGGCGCGCTCCTGCTCCAGGGCGGCGCCCGGCTGCGGGGCGCGGCGGGAACCGTAGCGACGGTGCACCGCCTGCTTGGTGACTCCGAGCGCGGAGCCCACCGCGTCCCACGAGAACCCGAGGGAGCGGTCGAAGTCCACCGCCGCCGTCACCAGGGTCTCGACGCTGTCCCGGAGCTCCTGGGCGAGGCGGACGGTCGGGGCGGGGGCGCGCCCGTAGACGACGAAGCCCGTGGACGGGGCGGAGCGGCGAGGGCGGTAGACATTGCCCAGCTGGGCCGTCAGCGTGCGCAGTGCGTCCACCTGCCGCCGGACCCGCTCGATGTCCCGCACCAGCAGGTGCAGACTCGCCCGGGCCTGGGCGTCGTGGGTTGCGTGGTCGGCCATGGATAAGCCTCTCGAACCGGCGTGAAAAGGGGCGGGCCGCTGGGGGAGGGGCGACCCGATTCGGTCAATCTCTCTTGACCAACGCGCCACCCGGGGTTGGGTCACGCTGCGGGGGCGTACACGCATATGCACAGGGCGCTCGCCCACGCGTACGCCCCCTCGGAGCGACCGGCGGAGGGCGCCGCCCACCCGGAGCGCCGCCGCCGTCGGACCGGCCTAGACTGGTGCGCTGCCCTCCCCCGGGTTTCTCGGCTCCGCCCGGACGGGGAGGTACCCCGATCGCCCCGAGATGCGAGGTTTTCCCGCGTGAAGCTCGTCTTCGCTGGTACCCCCGAGGTCGCCGTGCCCGCCCTGGACGCCCTGCTCGCCTCCGGGCGGCACGAGGTGGCCGCCGTCGTCACCCGTCCCGACGCGCCCGCGGGCCGTGGGCGGCGGCTCGTCGCGAGCCCCGTCGCCGAACGGGCGGCGGAGGCCGGGATCGAGATCCTCAAGCCGGAGCGGCCCCGCGACGAGGCCTTCCTCGCCCGGCTGCGCGAGATCGCGCCCGACTGCTGCCCGGTCGTCGCCTACGGCGCCCTGCTGCCCCGCGTGGCCCTCGACATCCCCGCGCACGGCTGGGTCAACCTGCACTTCTCGCTGCTGCCCGCGTGGCGCGGCGCCGCGCCGGTGCAGCACGCCGTGATGTCCGGCGACCAGGTCACCGGCGCCTCGACCTTCCAGATCGAGGAGGGCCTGGACTCCGGCCCCGTCTACGGAGTGGTCACCGAGGACGTCCGCCCCACCGACACCAGCGGTGACCTGCTCACCCGGCTCGCCTTCGCGGGCGCCGGGCTGCTCGCCGCCACCATGGACGGCATCGAGGACGGCTCCCTCAAGGCCGTGCCGCAGCCCGCCGACGGCATCACGCACGCCCCGAAGATCCAGGTCGAGGACGCGCACGTCGACTTCGCGGCCCCGGCGCTGCGCGTCGACCGGGTCGTCCGCGGCTGCACCCCGGCCCCCGGCGCCTGGACCCTGTTCCGCGGCGAGCGCCTCAAGCTGATCCAGGTCGCCCTCGTCCCGGACCGCGCGGAGCCGGCCCCGGGCGAGCTCGTCGTCGGCAAGAACAACGTGTACGTCGGCACCGGCTCCCACGCGGTCGAGCTGCTGTGGGTCCAGCCCCAGGGCAAGAAGCCGATGAAGGCGGCCGACTGGGCGCGCGGCGTCCGCATCGCGCCCGGGGAGCGGGTCGGGGCGTGACGCCCCGGCGGCGGACGTAGGCTGGGAGGGTCGGGAGGGCCGGGAGGCGCTCCCGGCGTCCACCGGCGTCCACGGCGTCCCTGGGCGCCACCGGAGTTTCCGGCGGCCACGGCAGCCGTGGCTGATCCGGAGTCCCCAGTGGGCCGGCCGATCCGGCCGTCGTCGGCCACCGGCCGTCGTCGGCCATGACCGGCCGGACACGGGTAGGACCCGGCCGGACACCGGTAGGACCCGGCCGGACACCAGCTGGCCCCGGCCGCCCCCCCCACGTATCACTCGCAGCACCCGTAACACCCGCTTCACCGTCCCCACCCTCTCCACCCTCTCCACCGGTTCACTTCTCACGCGGAGCACCTTTGAGCGAGCAGGCACGTCCCCGTACCCCCAAGCCCTACCGGCGCCCCAAGAAGGACCCCGTCCGGATCCTGGCCTTCGAGGCGCTGCGGGCGGTGGACGAGCGGGACGCGTACGCCAACCTCGTCCTGCCGCCGCTGCTGAAGAAGGCCCGGGAGAAGGAGGGGCCCGAGAAGTTCGACGGGCGGGACGCGGCCCTCGCGACCGAGCTCGTCTACGGGACGCTGCGCCGCCAGGGGACGTACGACGCGATCATCGCCGCCTGCATCGACCGGCCGCTGCGCGAGGTCGACCCGCCGGTGCTCGACGTGCTCGCGCTCGGCGCGCACCAGCTGCTCGGCACCCGCATCCCGAGCCACGCGGCCGTCTCCGCCAGCGTCGAGCTGGCCCGGGTGGTGCTCGGCGACGGGCGGGCCAAGTTCGTCAACGCGGTGCTCCGCAAGATCGCGCAGGACGACTTCGACACCTGGGTGGAGCGGGTCGCGCCGCCGTACGACGTCGACGCCGAGGACCACCTCGCCGTCGTCCACTCGCACCCCCGCTGGGTCGTCTCCGCGCTGTGGGACTCCCTGGGCGGCGGGCGCGCCGGGATCGAGGCGCTCCTGGAGGCCGACAACGAGCGGCCCGCCGTGACCCTCGTCGCCCGGCCCGGCCGGTCCACCACCGAGGAGCTGGCGGCCGCGGCCGAGACCGAGCCGGGCAGCTGGTCGCCGTACGCGGTGAAGCTGGCCGAGGGCGGCGAGCCCGGCGCGCTCCAGGCCGTCGCGGAGGGCCGCGCGGGCGTCCAGGACGAGGGCAGCCAGCTCGTCGCCATCGCCCTCGCCAACGCCCCGCTCGACGGCCCCGACGCCCGCTGGCTCGACGGCTGCGCGGGCCCCGGCGGCAAGGCCTCCCTGCTGGGCGCCCTGGCCGCCGAGCGCGGCGCCGCCCTGCTGGCCTCCGAGAAGCAGCCGCACCGCGCCCGGCTCGTCGAGCGCGCCCTGGCCGGCAACCCCGGCCCGTACCAGGTCATCGCCGCCGACGGCACGCGCCCGCCGTGGCGCGAGGGCGTCTTCGACCGGGTCCTGATGGACGTGCCCTGCTCCGGGCTCGGCGCGCTGCGCCGCCGCCCCGAGGCCCGCTGGCGCCGCCGTCCCTCCGACCTCGACGGCTTCGCCCCGCTCCAGCGCGGGCTGCTCACCGAGGCGCTGCGGTCCGTCCGGGTCGGCGGGGTCGTCGGGTACGCGACCTGCTCCCCGCACCTGGCCGAGACCCGGGTGGTCGTCGACGACGTCCTGAAGAAGGTGGGCGGCGCCGAGCTGATCGACGCCCGGCCGCTGCTGCCGGGAGTCCCGGACCTGGGCGACGGGCCCGACGTACAGCTCTGGCCGCATCTGCACGGTACGGACGCCATGTATCTGGCGCTGATCCGCCGTACCGCCTGACACCCGGGCGGCGGAATCACCTGGTCTGTACCAGTACGGGACCTCCTTCTCCGTACTCGAACCGCTTCGCGGCAAAGAAGTGCTCAAGAACATGGCAGGCTTGGCACATGGCGCAGATCAATCCCAGCATCCTGTCCGCGGATTTCGCCCGGCTCGCCGAGGAGGCGAAGGCGGTCGACGGGGCGGACTGGCTGCATGTCGACGTGATGGACAACCACTTCGTGCCCAACCTGACGCTGGGCGTGCCGGTGGTCGAGTCGCTCAGCCGGGCGACGGACACCCCGCTGGACTGCCACCTCATGATCGAGGACCCGGACCGCTGGGCCCCGCAGTACGTGGAGGCCGGCGCCGGGTCGGTCACCTTCCACGTCGAGGCGGCGGCCGCGCCGGTGCGGCTGGCGCGGGAGATCCGGGCCAAGGGGGCCAGGGCGTCCATGGCGCTCAAGCCGGCCACGCCCATCGAGCCGTACGAGGACCTGCTGCCCGAGCTGGACATGCTCCTGATCATGACGGTCGAGCCCGGCTTCGGCGGTCAGGCCTTCCTCGACATCATGCTGCCGAAGATCCGCCGCACCCGTGAGCTGATCTCCAAGCACGGTCTGGAGCTGTGGCTCCAGGTCGACGGCGGTGTCGCGGAGTCCACGATCGAGCGGTGCGCGGAGGCCGGCGCGGACGTCTTCGTGGCCGGTTCCGCCGTCTACGGCGCCGCCGACCCGGCCGCCGCCGTCCGCTCCCTGCGGGCCGGCGCGGAGGCCGCGACCGCCTCGGCGGCCTGGGCGTGTGGCCACTGAGCCGCCAACGGGCCTCCGGTACATGAACGCGGCCCGTCGGGCCGCCGACAGAACCGAACAGGACCCACCGGATCTGACAGGATGAACGGTGAGTCCAGAGTGTGAACGCCACCGGGCGCGCAAGACCCGGTGACCACAGCAGTGACGCAGTGAAGCAGTGCCAGCACGTGAGACGCAGTACGTGAGCAGCCGTACGTGAACAGCAGTGAGGAGATCGCGGTGGCGGGTATGTCGGCGGGACGGTCAGCCCTGCGGATGGGACCCGCGGAGCTCGTGCAGGCGGCGGCCATGGCCCGCCGCTTCTACCTCGAGGGCAAGTCCAAGATCCAGATCGCCGAGGAGTTCGGCGTGAGCCGCTTCAAGGTGGCCCGGGTCCTGGAGACCGCCCTGGAGCGCGACCTCGTGCGCATCGAGATCCGCGTACCGGCGGAGCTGGACGCCGAGCGCTCCGACGCGCTCCGCGCCCGCTACGGGCTCCGCCACGCCGTCGTCGTCGAGTCGCCGGCGGAGGGCGAGGACGAGTCGCCCGACCCGGAGAACCTCGGCGAGGTCGCGGCCGACCTGCTCGGCGAGCTGGTCACCGAGGGCGACGTCCTGGGCCTGGCCTGGGGCCGCTCCACCATCCACATGGCGGCGGCCCTCGACCGGCTGCCGCCCTGCACCGTCGTCCAGCTCACCGGCGTCTACGACGCCGGCACGGCCGAGCGCGGCTCGGTCGAGGCGGTCCGGCGGGCCGCCCAGGTCTCCGGCGGCGAGGCGCACCCGATCTACGCGCCGATGCTGCTGCCGGACCCGGCCACGGCGGCCGCGCTGCGCAGCCAGACCGGCATCGCGCGGGCCTTCGAGTACTTCGACAAGGTGACGGTCGCCTGCGTCTCCATCGGTTCCTGGGAGCCGGGCATCTCCACCGTCCACGACATGCTCTCCGACGAGGAGCGCGCGCACTACGCCTCGCTCGGCGTCGCCGCCGAGATGTCCGCGCACCTCTTCGACACGGAGGGCCGCCGGGTCGGCCGCGACCTGGGCGAGCGGTGCATCACCGTCGAGGCGGACCGGCTGCGCCGGATCCCCGAGGTCGTGGCCATCGCGGGCGGCCAGCGCAAGGCGGCGGCGATCGGCGCGGTGCTCCGCTCGGGCCTGGTCACCAGCCTCGTGACGGACCGCTCGGCGGCCGACTACCTGCTCACCGAGTCCAGCCCGGGCCCCCGCCCGGCCCTGGACCGCGCGGACCCGGACGGCATCTGAGCCGCACCCCGCTCCGACACGCCCCGCCGCTGACCCGGCGGGGCGTTCGTGTCGCCGGCCCCGGTCGGTGGCAGCATCGGGACCATGATCCTGCGATGCGCCCGGCTCGGGCTCGCCCTGCTGGCCGGGCTCTCGCTGCTGTTCCTGACCGGGTGCTCCGGCGGGACCTCCGCCGGCACGAGCCCCGGTACCGCCACGGGCACCGCCACGGCCGCCCCCTCGCGCACCACGGCCGCCGCCCCGCCCCAGAGCACCGGGACCCCGGGGGCGGCGCCGACGCGCTTCTCCCGGCTCCCCACGGTCCAGGAGGGCGCGCTGCCCGCCGAGGCCCGGCGGACCCTCGCGCTCATCAGGGCCGGCGGGCCCTTCCCGTACGCCAAGGACGGCACCGTGTTCTCGAACTTCGAGCGCGTCCTGCCGCAGCACAAGCGCGGCTACTACCACGAGTACACGGTCCGGACCCCGGGCGAGCGCGACCGAGGGGCCCGGCGGATCGTGACCGGGCGGGACGGGGACGTGTACTACACCGACGACCACTACGAGAGCTTCCGGGAGGTGGTCGCGGATGAGGCTCGATGAGCTCGGCGACCCCGTCGTCCTCGACCTGCACGGGGTCGCCGACAAGGCCGCCTTCATGGAGCGCTGCGCCGCCGCGCTGGCCCTGCCCGACTGGTTCGGCCGCAACTGGGACGCCCTGGCCGACTGCCTCACCGACCTGCCCGGGCCCGTCGCGCTCGTCGTCACCGGCTGGCAGGAGTTCGGGCGGAGCCGCCCGCGGGACTGGCAGCTCGCCCAGGAGGTCTTCGCCGCGGCCGTAGAGGAGGGCCCCACGCGCCTCACCGTCCTCGTCTCCCTGGGGGAGGTCTTCGGAGGAAACGACGAAAGACCTCCCCGAAGCCTCGGATGAATCGCCCGGGGCTGGTATTCGTACAGGCGTGGGACAATGAACTACGTGCTTTTTCCCCTGGCTGAAATGCCTAGGGGCCGATCCGAACGACTGGGATGTCAGCACGTGCGTTTCCTCAATGACGTCAAGCCGCCGTACGACCTCACGTACGACGATGTGTTCATGGTGCCGAGCCGCTCGGCCGTGGGTTCCCGGCAGGCCGTGGACCTCTCCTCGCCCGACGGGACCGGTACGACGATCCCGCTCGTCGTCGCCAACATGACCGCCATCGCCGGCCGCCGCATGGCCGAGACCGTCGCCCGTCGCGGCGGCCTGGTCGTCATCCCCCAGGACATCCCGATCGAGGTCGTCACCGACGTCATCGGCTGGGTCAAGAGCCGGCACCACGTCCTGGACACCCCCATCGTCCTGGAGCCGCACCAGACCGTCGCCGACGCGCTGTCCCTGCTGCCCAAGCGGGCGCACGACGCCGGTGTCGTCGTGGACGAGGACCGGCGTCCGGTTGGCGTCGTCACCGACGCCGACCTGTCCGGCGTGGACCGCTTCACCCAGCTGTCCGAGGTCATGTCCAAGGACCTGCTGCTCCTCGACGCCGACATCGAGCCGCGCGAGGCCTTCAACACCCTCGACGCCGCCAACCGACGCTACGCCCCGGCCGTCGACAAGGACGGGCGCCTGGTCGGCATCCTCACGCGCAAGGGCGCGCTCCGCGCGACCCTGTACAGCCCCGCCGTCGACGCCAAGGGCGGTCTGCGCATCGCCGCCGCCGTCGGCATCAACGGCGACGTGGCGGGCAAGGCCAAGCAGCTGCTCGACGCGGGCGTGGACACGCTCGTCATCGACACCGCGCACGGCCACCAGGAGTCGATGATCAGCGCGATCAGGACCGTCCGGGCGATCGACCCGCAGGTGCCGATCGTGGCCGGCAACATCGTCGCCGCCGAGGGCGTCAAGGACCTCATCGAGGCCGGCGCGGACATCATCAAGGTCGGTGTGGGCCCCGGTGCCATGTGCACCACCCGCATGATGACCGGCGTGGGCCGCCCGCAGTTCTCCGCCGTCCTGGAGTGCGCCGCCGAGGCGAAGAAGTACGGCAAGCACGTCTGGGCCGACGGCGGTGTCCGTCACCCGCGCGACGTCGCCATGGCGCTCGCCGCCGGTGCGTCCAACGTCATGATCGGCTCCTGGTTCGCCGGGACCTACGAGTCCCCGGGCGACCTCCAGCACGACGCGCAGGGCCGCGCGTACAAGGAGTCCTTCGGCATGGCCTCGGCCCGCGCCGTCCGGAACCGCACGAGCGACGAGTCCTCCTACGACCGCGCCCGCAAGGCGCTGTTCGAGGAGGGCATCTCCACCTCGCGCATGTTCCTCGACCCGCAGCGCCCGGGCGTCGAGGACCTGATCGACTCGATCATCGCCGGTGTCCGCTCCTCCTGCACCTACGCCGGTGCCAGCTCGCTCGCCGAGTTCGAGGAGAAGGCCACCGTCGGCATCCAGTCCGCCGCCGGTTACGCCGAGGGCAAGCCGCTGCACGCCAGCTGGAGCTGACGTCCGCCGGTTCCGCTAGAGCCGTCCACGGGCCCCCGGGAGATCCCTCCCGGGGGCCCGTGGCGTTCCCGCGCGCACGAAGCCCGCGGACCGCAGCGCCTCCGCCACCGCCGCCGCGATCCGCCGGTGGCCCCGGTCGTTGGGGTGGAGCCCGTCGGCGAGGTCCTGCGGCCCCAGCAGCGGCCGGCCGGGCAACAGGGCCAGCCGGGCGTCGCCGGCCGCCACGAGGTCGCGCACGGCCTCCTCCATGGCCGTCCGCAGCTCCGCGAGGGTGGCGCCGAGGGCGTTGCCGGTCCGTTCGGCCGCCGGACGCAGCACGGGGGAGAGCAGCAGCAGCGGGGTGCCGGGGTGCCCGCGGCGCACGAGGCCGACGAACGCGCGGGTGGTCTCGTACAGGAGCGGGGCCGAACAGGGCACGGTGCCCCAGCAGTTGGTGCCGAAGGCGAGGGTGATCAGCTCGCCGGGGAGCCGGGCGAGGTGCTCGGCGAGCGGGAGTTCGCCGCGGGCGCCGCCGGCGTAGCCGAGGTTGACCGGGTCAAGGCCGAGCGTCCGGCCGGCCGTCGCGGGCCAGGAGTGCGCGGGGCGGGTCGACCACCAGCCCTCGGTGATGGAGTCGCCGTGGACCAGCCAGCGGGGGCGCCGGGGCGCGGGGGAGAGGGCGCCGCCGACCGGCCGCAGGGCGCGGACGACCGGTGCCTGGCCCTCGGGCAGGTGGACGGTGAACTCGCCTCCTCCGGAAGGGAGTTCGAGCCGCACCGAGCTCTCCTCGGCCGGTTCCGCGAACACCTCGGCGAGGCAGCGCCGGCCCTGCCAGAGTGCGAAGCCGTGCCGCAGCGCGCGCAGCGCGTCCCCGGGCCGGGGGGCCGCCGCCCGGTAGCGCAGCTCCACCGCCCGGGTGCCCGGCGCCGCGCTGAACTCGACCCGCACCCCGATGGGCAGCGCGGCCCGCTCGGCGATGTCCCAGGGCAGCCGCCCCAGGTCGGCGGGGTCGGCGCGCACCGGCCGGTCGCCGTCCAGCCAGGCCGTGCCGCGAAGGAAGGGGGCGGGCTCCAGCCAGCTCACGGGGACCTCCGTCCAGGGGGTGCAGCGTGGGTCATCCGACCCGAGGAGTCAAGGTGCGCGCACGGGTCGCTCCATGCCCCTGATGTGTCGATTCATGCGGGGGAGCGCAATGTTTCCCCGTCTGCGCCGCAAGCGCGCAATGATCATCCGGCAGTGCGCAACAACCCTGCATTACGAGTGCGAAGCTCCAGCCCTTAGGCTCATGCCCCGTACCAGGAGTGGCGGCGACCGCCTGCTCGGCGGTTCCCCCCTTCCCCCGTGGGCTGTTCAGTCATGCCCGCGTACCGCCGCGGTCCCCGCCTCATCGTCAGGCAGCGATAAGGAGCCCCCGCAGTGCTGGACCATGGCGCAGCCCCCCCGGTCGAGGATTCGACCGCCCGCAAGACGTCCGTGCTCTCCGCCCTGGCCCGCCGCAAGCCGGTGGAGAACCTGGTCGCAGAGGGTGGCCAGGGCGAGGGCGGCTCGCTCCGCCGCACGCTCGGCATGTGGCAGCTGACGATGATCAGCATCGGTGCGACGCTCGGCACCGGCATCTTCGTCGTGCTCGGCTCGGCCGTCCCCAAGGCCGGTCCCGCCGTCACGCTGTCCTTCGTGATCGCCGGTCTCACGGCGCTCTTCTCGGCCCTCTCGTACGCCGAGCTGGCCGGCTCCATACCGGTCGCGGGTTCCTCGTACTCGTACGCGTACGCAACGATGGGTGAACTCGTCGCCTGGGTCTGCGGCTGGTGCCTGGTCCTGGAGTACGGCGTTTCCGTGGCCGCCGTGGCGGTCGGCTGGGGCGAGTACCTCAACGAGCTGCTCGACGGCACCATCGGCGTCACCATCCCCGACGTGCTCTCCTCCGCCCCGGGCGAGGGCGGCCTGATCAACCTGCCCGGCCTCATCGTCGTCCTGCTGGCGATGGTCATGCTGCTCGGCGGCGCCCGTGAGTCCGCCACGCTCAACACGATCATGGTCGTGGTGAAGATCGCCGCGCTCGTGCTCTTCTGCGCCATCGGCTTCATGGGCTTCAAGTCCGGCAACTACAAGGACTTCATGCCGCTCGGCATGGCCGGTGTCGGCGCCGCCAGCGCCAGCCTGTTCTTCTCCTACATCGGCTTCGACGCGGCCTCCACGGCCGGCGAGGAGGCCAAGGACCCCAAGCGCGACCTGCCGCGGGCGATCATGCTCTCGCTGCTCATCGTCACCGTCCTCTACGTCCTCGTCGCCGCGGTCGCCGTCGGCGCCTGGAAGTGGAAGGACTTCGCCGGCTCGGAGGCCACCCTCGCGGCGATCATGAACGACGTCACGGGCCAGACCTTCTGGGGCACGATGCTCGCCGCCGGCGCGGTCATCTCCATCGCCAGCGTCGTCCTGACCGTGCTCTACGGCCAGACCCGCGTCCTCTTCGCGATGTCCCGCGACGGCCTCGTCCCGAAGGCCTTCGGCAAGGTCAGCCCGAAGACCGGCACCCCGCGCGTCAACACGGTGATCGTCTCCCTGTTCTGCGCCGCGCTCGCCTCGGTCATCCCGCTCGGCAAGCTCGTCGACGCGACCAGCATCGGCACCCTCTTCGCCTTCGGCCTGGTCAACATCGCGGTCATCGTGCTCCGCTACACGCGCCCCGACATGCCGCGCACCTTCAAGGTGGCGCTCGGCCCCGTCTTCCCGGTGCTCGGCTTCGGCTTCTGCGCGTACAACATGTTCAGCCTCGACGCCGTCACCTGGGTGGTCTTCGGTTGCTGGATGGCCGCGGGTCTCGTGTTCTACTTCCTGTACGGCATGCGCCGCTCCCGACTGGCCACGGCCCCGGCCCTGGCAGAGGCCCCCGCAGAGAAGTGATCCACCCGTAGTGCGACTCAACGACCTCGACGAACGCATCGTCCACGCCCTCGCGGAAGACGCCCGCCGCAGCTACGCCGACATCGGCTCGCTGGTCGGACTCTCCGCGCCCGCGGTCAAGCGGCGGGTGGACCGGCTCCGGGCCGAGGGCGCCATCACCGGCTTCACCGTACGGGTGGACCCGGCGGCGCTCGGCTGGGAGACGGAGGGGTTCGTCGAGATCTACTGCCGCCACAACACCTCGCCGGAGGACATCCGGCGAGGTCTGGAGCGGTATCCGGAGGTGGTGTCCGCGTCGACCGTCACGGGTGACGCGGACGCCGTCGTCCAGGTCTTCGCCTCCGACATGCGCCACTTCGAGCGCGTCCTGGAGCGGATCGCGGGCGAGCCCTTCGTGGAGCGCACCAAGTCCGTGCTGGTGCTCTCGCCGCTGCTGCGGCGCTTCTCCTCCGGCTCGCCCGCGTAGCCCGCACGGGCCGGGCGGGTCCGGACGGCGTGGGCCGTGGTACCCGCGCCGCCCTTCGCCCGCCCACCCCCGTGGGGCGGTCTCTCCCGGTCCCTCCCGGCGCCTACTCGGTCGGGTACGTGAACTGCCAGGGCAGCACCGTGAAGTCGCCGGTGCCGGACTTGACCCGCTCGAACGGGGCGACGCTGTTGCAGGGCGGGACCTCGTCCTTCGTCGGGTCGGACGCCGCCCAGCTGTAGCCCAGCCGGTCGTGCCCGCCGTCGTCGTGCACCGACACGCCGACCCGCTTGTGCAGGAGGCCGGGCACGTCGGTCTTCGTGACGACGCCGGTCACCGTCGCCACCTTGCCGCCCGTGGCGAGGCAGTCGACCTTCACCTCGGCGGTGCCGCCCCAGTCCCCCTTGAAGTGGCTGTAGCGGAAGGTGCCGGTGGCGGCCAGCGGGTTGTTGCGGTCCTTCGCCGGCAGATGCGCGTCGAAGCTGAAGGTGATGTCGTCGCCGGCCGGCCGGTAGAGCTTCGCGCTGCCGGTCAGTGCCGCCGCCTCCCGGTGCCCGCCCTTCCCGTCGCCCGAGGCGACGGCGGAGCCGGCCGCTCCGACGGTGATCAGCAGGGCGGCGGTCACGGCGGCGATCTTCGTACGGCGGTTCATGTCGTTTCGGTCCTTTCGGCAGGTCAACCGGACGACCACCACTCTTCCGCGCAGGCCGCCGCACGGCGTCGGGCCAGGGAACGGTCCGCGTCTCCGCCGCACGGCGGGGGAGCCGTACGGCCCGGGTCGGAGGGGCGCGCAACGAATCGCCGCGGAGAGCGACGATCGCGCAATGGTTCGACGGTCGGTCCGCAACGGTCTCGCCTTGTCCCGGCGGAGCCCGGAACCGTACCGTTTTTGACGTCTTCCTTTTGAATTACTCCCTCACCTTCTGCCCCGAGGATCGCCGATGCCCGCGCTGCGCACCGCCCTGCTCCAGAGCTCCGGACAGCTCGGTGACGTGGCCGCCAATCTCAAGATCCTCGACGAGGCCGCCGGCCGCGCCGCGGCCGCCGGGGCCGGGCTGCTCCTCGCCCCCGAGCTGTTCCTCACGGGCTACGCCATCGGCGCCGACATCGCCCGCCTCGCCGAGCCGTCCGACGGCCCCTCCGCGCAGGCGGTCGCCGCGATCGCCGCCCGCCACGGCCTGGCCGTCGGCTACGGCTACCCGGAGCGGGACGTCGAGGCGCACGGGGTGCTCCACAACTCCGCGCAGCTCTTCGGCGCCGACGGCGCCGTCCTCGCCCACTACCGGAAGACCCACCTCTTCGGCGACTTCGAGCTGAAGTGGTTCACGCCCGGCGACAGCGCCGTGGTCCAGGCGGAGATCGCCGGCCTCACCGTCGGCCTGATGATCTGCTACGACGTCGAGTTCCCCGAGAACGTACGGGCGCAGGCGCTGGCCGGCACGGACCTCCTCCTCGTGCCGACCGCGCTCATGCACCCGGCCGAGGTCGTCCCCGAGTCCGTCGTCCCCGTGCGCGCCTTCGAGAACCAGATCTACATCGCGTACGCCAACCGGACCGGCCCCGAGGGCGACTTCGAGTTCGTCGGCCTGTCCACGCTCGCCGCCCCCGACGGCACCGCCCGGGTCCGCGCCGGACGGGGCGAGGACCTGGTGATCGGCGACGTCGACACCGACTTCCTCGCGGCCTCCCGCGCGGAGAACCCCTACCTCCGCGACCGGCGCCCCGGCCTGTACGGCCCCCTGGTCCACGACCGGGCCTGAGCCGCCCCCCGACCTCCCCTCCCCAGCTTCACCCTTTTCGTGCAAGGAGTCCGTACCCCATGACGTCCACCGTGCCCAACGCCGTCGAGCACGCCGACGAGCAGCAGCCGCCGATCACCATGTTCGGTCCGGACTTCCCGTACGCCTACGACGACTTCCTCGCCCACGCGGCCGGTCTCGGGCAGGTCCCCGCGACCGAGCACGGCACCGAGGTCGCGATCATCGGCGGCGGCCTGTCCGGCATCATCGCCGCCTACGAGCTGATGAAGATGGGCCTCAAGCCCGTCGTCTACGAGGCCGACCAGATCGGCGGCCGGCTGCGCACCGTCGGCTTCGAGGGCCCGGAGACCGAGGGTCTGACCGCCGAGATGGGCGCGATGCGCTTCCCGCCCTCCTCCACCGCGCTCCAGCACTACATCGACCTGGTCGGCCTGGAGACCACGCCGTTCCCGAACCCGCTGGCCGAGGCCACCCCGTCGACCGTCGTCGACCTCAAGGGCGAGACCCACTACGCCGAGACCATCGCCGACCTGCCGCAGATCTACCGCGACGTCGCCGAGGCCTGGAACGCCTGCCTCGACGAGGGCGCCGACTTCTCCGACATGAACCGGGCGATGCGCGAGCGCGACGTCCCGCGGATCCGCGAGATCTGGGCCAGGCTCGTCGAGAAGCTCGACGACGAGACCTTCTACGGCTTCCTCTGCAAGTCCGAGGCCTTCCAGTCCTTCCGCAAGCGCGAGATCTTCGGCCAGGTCGGCTTCGGCACCGGCGGCTGGGACACCGACTTCCCGAACTCCATCCTGGAGATCCTCCGGGTCGTCTACACCGAGGCGGACGACCACCACCGCGGCATCGTCGGCGGCTCGCAGCAGCTGCCGCTGCGCCTGTGGGAGCGCGAGCCGGAGAAGATCGTCCACTGGGCGCAGGGCACCTCGCTGAGCTCCCTGCACGAGGGCACCCCGCGCCCGGCCGTGACCCGGCTGACCCGCGCGGCCGGCAACCGGATCACCGTCACCGACGCCTCCGGCGACATCCGCACGTACCAGGCGGCGATCTTCACCGCCCAGTCCTGGATGCTGCTGTCCAAGATCGCCTGCGACGACTCGCTCTTCCCGATCGACCACTGGACGGCGATGGAGCGGACCCACTACATGGAGTCCTCGAAGCTCTTCGTGCCGGTGGACCGGCCGTTCTGGCTGGACAAGGACGAGGTGACGGGCCGCGACGTCATGTCGATGACGCTCACCGACCGGATGACCCGCGGCACCTACCTGCTGGACGACGGCCCGGACAAGCCGGCCACCATCTGCCTCTCGTACACGTGGTGCGACGACAGCCTGAAGTGGCTGCCGCTGTCCGCGAACGAGCGGATGGAGGTCATGCTGAAGTCGCTCGGCGAGATCTACCCGAACGTCGACATCCGCAAGCACATCATCGGCAACCCGGTCACCGTCTCCTGGGAGAACGAGCCCTACTTCATGGGCGCGTTCAAGGCCAACCTCCCGGGCCACTACCGCTACCAGCGGCGCCTGTTCACCCACTTCATGCAGGACCGCCTGCCGGAGGACAAGCGCGGCATCTTCCTCGCCGGCGACGACATCTCCTGGACGGCCGGCTGGGCCGAGGGCGCGGTGCAGACGGCGCTCAACGCGGTCTGGGGCGTGATGCACCACTTCGGCGGCGCGACGGACGCCACCAACCCGGGCCCGGGCGACGTGTACGACGAGATCGCCCCGGTCGAGCTGCCGGAGGACTGATCCACGGCCCCTTCCTAGGGGCGGGCCAGCGGGGTGAGCAGCATCCGCCCCACCAGGCCCACCGACCGGTCGAGGCGTTCGGCGAACTCCTCGGCCAGGTCGGGCAGCCGCCGCAGCTGCCACAGCGAGCGGGCGGCGAGCCAGGCCCCGTCGCGGGCCCGGTCCAGGCTCCAGCAGCCGAGCAGATGCGTCAGCGGGTCCGCGACCTCCAGGAGGTCCGGGCCCGGCATCAGTTCCTCCCGGATGCGCTCCTCCAGGAGGACGAGGATGTCGCCGACCCGGTCGAAGTCGTCCTCCAGCTCCGCCGGGGCGCAGTCGAGGGTCCGGCAGGTGTCGACCACGGCGAGGGCCAGGTCGTGCCCGATGTGCGCGTTGATCCCGGCCAGCGCGAACTGCAGCGGCCGCACGCCGGGATGCCGGCGGTAGTGGAACAGCGGGCGCCAGCAGGCCGGGGGCGGGGCGCCGGTGCCGACCGCCTCGACCACGGCCAGGTAGCGCTGGGCGAAGCGCACGTCGAGGGTGGCGGCGGCCCGCCGGTCGGCGAAGGTGCCCGCCTCGATGGCGTGGCCGATCTCCTCGGTGACGGTCAGATAGACCCGGTTGAACACCGCGACCCCGTCGGCCGGGTGCCAGGCCGCGCGGAAGGCCCGCATCCGGTCCACCACGGGGTCGACGGCGGTGAAGGGCCCGACGGGGAAGTGCTGCGTCTGCGCCATGGGTGCAGCGTGGCAGCCCGGGAGCCGGACGGAGGGCTTCCGCCGCCCGGCTTCCCCAGAACGGGCGAATCGGCTAGGGCTTGGCGGTCTTCCCGTCGCCCGCCGTGCCCTCTCCCGCCGTGCCCTCTCCCGCCGTGCCCTCGTACGAGCTGGTGCCGGAGTCCAGCAGGGGCTCCTGCTGCTTCAGGTGGGCCGGGGCGAAGGCGCGCAGCACGTGGTAGCCGGTGATGACCACGATGGTGCCGAGGGCGATGCCGCCGAGCTCGAAGGTGTCGGTGAAGGTGAGCTTCACCCCGCCGACGCCGATGATGATGCCGGCCGCGGCGGGCACCAGGTTGAGCGGGTTGCGCAGGTCCACCTTGGCGTTGATCCAGATCTGGGCGCCGAGCAGGCCGATCATGCCGTAGAGGATCACGGTGATGCCGCCGAGCACGCCGCCGGGGATGGCGGCCACGATCGCGCCGAACTTCGGGCAGAGGCCGAAGAGCAGCGCGAAGCCGGCCGCGGCCCAGTAGGCGGCGGTGGAGTAGACGCGGGTGGCGGCCATGACGCCGATGTTCTCGGAGTAGGTGGTGTTCGGCGGACCGCCCACGGCGGTGGAGAGCATGGAGGCGGCGCCGTCCGCGGCGATCGCGGTGCCCAGCTTGTCGTCCAGGTTGTCGCCGGTCATCTCGCCGACGGCCTTCACGTGTCCGGCGTTCTCCGCGATCAGCGCGATGACCACGGGCAGTGCCACCAGGATCGCGGACCACTCGAAGCTGGGGCCGTGGAAGGTGGGCAGGCCGATCCAGTCGGCCTGGGAGACGCCGGAGAGGTCGAGCCGCCAGTGGTCGGTGACCTCACCGCTCGCGGACATCGAGTGGATCTTGCCGAAGACCAGGTCGAAGACCCAGGAGATCGCGTAGCCGAAGATCAGCCCGAGGAAGATCGCGATCCGCGACCAGAAGCCGCGCAGGCAGACCACGGCGAGACCGGTGAAGAGCATCACGAGGAGTGCCGTCCACTGGTCCTGCGGCCAGTACGTGGACGCCGTGACCGGCGCCAGGTTGAAGCCGATCAGCATGACCACGGCACCGGTGACCACCGGCGGCATCGCCGCGTGGATGATCCGCGCGCCGAACCTCCGCACCGCGAGGCCGGCCAGGAACAGCACCGCGCCGACCACGAACACCGCGCCGGTCACGGTCGCGCTGGAGCCGCCGGAGGCCCGGATCGCGGCGGCCACGCCCACGAACGAGAGCGAGCAGCCCAGGTACGAGGGGACGGTGCCGCGGGTCGCGAGCAGGAAGATCACGGTCGCGACGCCGGACATCATGATCGCCAGGTTCGGGTCCAGACCCATGAGCACCGGGGCGACGAACGAGGCGCCGAACATCGCGACCACGTGCTGGGCGCCGAGCCCGGCCGTACGGGGCCAGGACAGGCGCTCGTCCGGCCGGACGACGGCCCCGGGCGCGGGGGTCCTCCCGTCGCCGTGCAGGGTCCAGCGCACGCCGAGGCTCATGTGGTCGCTCCAGTTCTCCGGGTTCCGATGGCCGGGTCATGGCCGAAAAAGATCAGCCACATGGTAATGCGCCGCCGGTCAGCGGACCCCTTCCCGGACGTCCGCGCCGGTCCCGGCGGTCCCGCCGGCCCCGGTCGCGGTCCGGGCCCCGCCCCGCAGCACGCCCGCGCCCAGGACCAGCCCGAAGGACAGCAGCGTGACCAGGCCGAAGGAGACGATCAGGGAGGTCGCGTTCGCGATGCCGCCGATCGCCGAGGGGGCGATGAGCCCCGAGGTGTACGTGATGGTGGCGACGCCCGCGATGGCCTGGCTGGGGTTCGGGCCGCTGCGCCCGGCGGCGGCGAAGGCCAGCGGGACGACGACCGCCACCCCGAGCCCGATCAGCCCGAATCCGGCCATCGCCAGGGCCGCGTGCGGGGCGAACACCACGAGCAGCCCGCCGGCCGTGGCCGCCAGCCCCCCGGCCCGTACCGTGCGCTCCGCGCCGAAGCGGTCCACGACCCGGTCGCCGGCCAGCCGCGCGACGGCCATGGTCAGCGCGAAGGCGGTGGTCGAGGCGGCCGCGAGCCCGGCCGAGGTGCCCAGCTCGTCCTTGAGGTAGACCGCGGACCAGTCGAGGCTCGCGCCCTCCGCGAAGACCGCGCAGAAGCCGATCGCGCCGATCACCAGGGCCGACTTCGGCGGCAGCGCGAAGCGCGGCGGCGCCTCCTCCTCGGGGGTGCTGCGCAGGTCCAGGACGCCCTGGCAGAAGACCAGGCCGAGGGCGGTGAGGACCAGAGCGGCGATCAGGTGGTGCACCCGGGCGTCGACGCCGAGGTGGGCGGCGAGGGTGCCGGCCGCGGAGCCGAGCAGGGCGCCCACGCTCCACATGCCGTGCAGGCTGGACATGATCGAGCGGCCGAGCCGGGTCTCGACCTCGACGCCGAGGGCGTTCATCGCCACGTCGGACATGCCGGCCGTGGCGCCGTAGACGAAGAGCACGGCGCACAGCCCGTACACGTTCGGCGCGAGCGAGGGCAGGATCAGCGCGAGCGTCCAGAGCGCGAGCAGGCCGCGCAGGGCGGTGCGGGCGCCGAAGCGGTGGCTGATCGCCCCGGCCAGCGGCATCGCCAGCGAGGCGCCGATGGCGGGGAAGGCCAGGGCGAGGCCGAGCTGGCCCGCGCTGACGCCCGCGTGCTCCTGGATCCAGGGGATCCGGGTCGCGAAGCTGCCGGTGACGGCGCCGTGCACGCAGAAGACGGCGGCGACGGCGAAGCGGGCCCGCCGTAGCCGCTGGGTGGTGAAGACGGTCGTGTCCGCCATGTGGTGCCCTCCCCGGAACCGGTGTGTGCTGTTGGTCGCGTAAACTATCAGGAACCCTGCCTGATAAATAGTGGGGCGGGCGGTACCCCTGTCGGATCGTCTGAGAGGATCACCGCATGGCCGCATCCCCGAGCACCGCCCGGGCCATCAACGACCGGCTCGCCCTGCGCCTGCTCCAGGACGAGGGCCCGTTGACGGCGACCCAGCTCAAGACCCTCACAGGGCTCTCCCGGCCCACCGTGGCCGACCTCGTCGAACGGCTCAGCGGCTCCGGGCTCGTCCAGGTCGTCGGCGAGGCGGGCGCCGAGCGCCGCGGCCCCAACGCCCGGCTGTACGGGATCGTCGCCGACCGCGCCCACCTCGCCGCGCTCGACGTGCGCACCCGCTCCGTGGCGGTCACCGTCACCGACCTGCTCGGCGCCACGCTCGCCGAGGCGGCCGCGCCCGTGGGCGACCACGACGGCACCGGCCCCGCGGTGGAGAGGGCCGTCGCGCTCCTCGAACGGACCGCGAAGGAGGCCGGCGTCGACCGGCTGCACACCGTGGCCGTCGGCGCGCCCGGCCTCATCGACCCGGCCACCGGCGAACTGCGCGACTCCACGGGGCTGCCCGCCTGGCACCGCCGGCTCGTCGGCTTCCTCCAGGAGCGGCTGCCGGCCCACGTCCTGGTCGAGAACGAGACCAACCTCGCCGCCGTCGCCGAACTGCGCGAGGGCGCGGCCCGCGACCGCGAGGACTTCGTCCTGCTGTGGCTCGGCCAGGGGGTCGGCGCGGCGGTCGTCCTGGACGGCAGGCTGCGCCGCGGGGCCTCCGGCGGCGCCGGCGAGCTCGGCTTCCTGCCGGTGCCCGGCACCTCGGGGCTGCCCTCGGCCTTCGGCTGCGACGGCGGCTTCCACGAGCTGGCCTGCGTCGCCGCCGTGCAGGCGCTGGCCGTCGCCCACGGCCTCGACCCGGAGACGGCCCTCGCCTCCGGCCACGGCCCGTTCCTGGACGCCCTGGCGCACCGCCTGGCGGTCGGCGCGGCGGCCGTGGCCGCCGTGCTGGACCCGGGCTGCGTGGTCCTGGCCGGCGAGACCGGCCACCAGGGCGGCCCGGAGCTCGCCGCCCGCGTCGAGGCCGCGCTCGCGGGGCTCTCGCCGCTGCGCACCGAGGTCCGTGCCACCGCCCTCGGCGACACGGCGGTCCTGCGGGGGGCCCTCGTACGGGCGCGTGACGCGGCCCAGGAGGAGCTGTTCCCCTGATGACGGGCCGGGAGCCGGCGGGCCCGGAGCTGGCGGGCCCGGAGCCGACGGGCCCGGAGCCGACGGGCCCGGAACTGACGGGCCCGGAGCCGACGGGCCCGTGAACGCGCCCGCGCCGCGCCCCGGACAGGGGGGCGCGGCGCGGTGGGAGACCCGGCGGCGGCAAGGGCCGTGAGACCGCCGCCGGGGGTTTCTCAGGGGGAGGGGACTAGCAGGCGCCCTGGTCCTTCCAGACGCCCCACTGGCCGGTCGTGCCCGGCTCCTCGTTCTGCGTCCACCACTGGGCGAGCCACTTGTGGCCCTTGTGGGAGACGACGTTGTTCGCGTTGTAGATCGTGCCTGCCACGTACGCCGGGGCGGTGCAGCCGGTGGGCGGCGTCGTCGGCGGCGTGGTGGGCGGGGTGGTCGGGGGAGTCGTCGGCGGGGTGGTCGGCGGCGTGGTCGCGCCCGGCTCCACCAGGGTCGTGCCGCGCGCCAGGTCACCGGCGAGGGCGTAGACGGTTCCGTTGACGGTGACCGTCCAGTTCGACGGCGTGGAGACCGGCAGGTAGTAGTTGAACGCCAGGTCCACGGTCGCGCCGGGGGCCAGCGACTGCCAGGCCGGGAGCTTCAGGGAGACCCGGTGGAAGTCGCCCTTCAGGCCGCCCACGTTGCTGCCGGTGTGGTCGCTGCTGATCACCTTGGTGCCGAAGCCGGACTGGTCGGAGGCGTTGTTCGGGGCCGAGGTCGAGTAGTCGAACTGGAACTCGGTGCCGCCGGGCAGCGTGGTCTGCGTGTTGTTGGTGATCTTGATCTTCGGGGTGATCGGGTAGTTGGAGTCACCCAGCTTGAACTCGGCGAACTCGACGCCCACGTTCACGGCCTGGGTCGGCAGCGTCGCGTTGGACTTCTTCGCGCCGTACGGGGTGGCCGCCTTGAACTTGTCGTACATCAGCGAGGTGAGCGTGGAGCCCATCTCGTACTGGTTCTTCGTGGCGTTCCAGGCGTAGTCGCCGGCCATCTCCCAGACCATGGTGCCGCCGATGCCGCGGCTGACCACGTAGTCGGCCTTGGCGGCCACGGACTGCTCGTCCTCGGTGGAGAGGAAGACCTTCTTCTGGGCGTTCCACAGCCACGGGGCGACCAGCGTCGAGTCGTACTTGCGGGCGTAGGTGCCGGTCAGCGTGGTGTTCGCGGGGAAGCCGTACTGGGTGACGTAGTCGCCGACGATCCCCTTCTCCAGGTTCTTGGCGTGCCACATCGGGTTGGATCCGGCGGGCGACTCCTGCCCGTTGGTGTCCTTGTCGTGCCACAGGTTGTCGATGCCGGAGGCGCCGTCGCCGCACTTGGTCAGGCCGGAGCCGGCCGGGCAGGTGGTCGCGGTGGCCTTGCCCCACAGGCCGTCGGTGCCGCCCTGCACGTTCTTGTGGCCGCGGGTGTAGTACGGCAGGCCGATGTTGATCCGGCCGGCCGGCATGGAGCCGCGGAAGTAGTGGTAGGCCCAGTCGGTGTTGAGGTAACCGATGTTGCCGTACTGCGAGGAGCCGTAGACGTTGGCGGCGGCGAGCTCGCCGTCCTTGCCGTCGTCGAACAGCGAGGCGTTGGGACCGACGTACTCGTTCCAGGCGCCGTGCAGGTCGTAGGACATGATGTTGACGTAGTCCAGATACTTCTGCATCTGGAAGGTCTCCATGCCGCGCAGCAGGTAGCCCGAGGAGGGCGCGGCGACGGTGAGCATGTAGTGCTTGCCGTCGGTGGCGCCGGCCCGGTCCAGCTTCTCGCGGAGCGACTTCATGAGGACGGCGTAGCTCTGCACGAGGCCCGCGCGGCGCCCGTTGGCGAGCTGCCAGTCGAGCGGGTTGCCCGCGTCCTTCATGGTGGTCGGGTACTCGTAGTCGATGTCGACGCCGTTGAAGCCGTACTTCCGGATGAAGTCGACGGCGGAGGTGGCGAACGTGTCGATCCCGGCCTGGTTGACCGACCCGTCGGCGTTGGTCGCCATCGAGTAGAAGCCGCCGGAGTTCACCCGGGCGCCGTTGTCGTCGAAGTAGCCTCCGGTCTCCGCCCAGCCGCCGACCGAGATCAGCGTCTTGACGTTCGGGTGCTGCTTCTTGAACTTGTTCAGCAGGTTGAAGTGGCCCTTGTAGGCGTACGCCGGGTCCATCTCGGCGCCCGCGACACCGGGCCAGGTCATCCCGGTGGCGGCGTTGTTCGGTCCGTCGGTGCCGACGGACAGCTTGTTGTCGCTGCCGATGTGGCCGAAGGCGTAGTTGATGTGGGTGATCTTGTCCCACGGGATGTCCTTGGCGAGGTACGCGGGCTCGCCGTTCTTTCCGGTCCGCCAGCCGGTGAAGTAGCCGATGACGCGGCGCTGGTGGTCCGCGCCCATCTTCTCGCGGCCCTCGGTGTCGTAGACCGAGCAGTACGGGACATCGACGCCGGGCGTCTTGTAGAGCCCGTCGGGGCGACAGGACTCGTTGTCGGCCGCGTACGAGACGCCGCCGGCGGCGAGGGAGCTGATCAGCAGTCCGGCGACGGCGGCGCCGGAAGCGAGCAGCGCGGCCCTCTTCTTCGTGGGGGACAACACGATCGTTTCCTCCTGGGGAGGTTCAAAAAGCACAACGAACAAGGGGGTGGGTCGTGTTGGGCCCGTGGAGTGCGCACAACCGGCGGGCCGTACCTCGGAGGTGACACGGAGATTAAGAGGACTAGACCAGTGCGTCAATAGGTCTGGACCAACGAAGGATTTCGTGGGATGCTCATGCCAGGTTGTGAGTCAGCCCACAGAGCCCGACCTGTCTGGCCGGTTCCCGGCCGTGGCACACTGGCCCTGTATCAGCAGCAGCGCACTCCGGGGTCGGTGTAATTCCGAACCGGCGGTATAGTCCGCGACCCGTCCGCAAGCCAGCGGCCGGTTGACCAGGTGAGATTCCTGGACCGACGGTGAAAGTCCGGATGGGAGGCAGTGCGCGGCGGGCGACCCCTGTCACAGGGGGTGTGCCGGCCGTACGTCCGCTGGTCGCCGCGACGCCGTACCACCGGCATCGATCGGCGTCCCCAGGGGACCTCCGGCCTCGGCGCACCCTGCGTGAGACGTCGTACCCGCTCTCTGTCGTCATCGACAGGCCCCGGAGTCCGTGCCCGAAGAGGCAGGAGGACCCGGTGGCCACGCCCGCCGACATCACCGCCATGCGGAGCGCCGTCGCGCTCGCCGCCCGCGGTCTCGGCTCCACCAGCCCCAACCCCGTCGTCGGCTGCGTCATCACCGACGCCTCCGGCCACCCGGTCGGCAGCGGCTACCACCAGCGCGCCGGCGGCCCCCACGCCGAGATCCACGCCCTGCGCGAGGCCGGCGTGCTGGCCCGCGGCGGCACCGCGTACGTCACTCTCGAACCCTGCAACCACACCGGTCGCACCGGCCCCTGCGCCCAGGCCCTGATCGAGGCCGGGATCAGCCGCGTCGAGTACGCGGTCGGCGACCCGAACCCGCAGGCCACCGGCGGTGCCGACACCCTGCGCGCGGCCGGCGTCGAGGTCCGGCAGGGCCTCCTGGAGGACGAGGCCGAGGCCGGCAACCTGGCCTGGCTCACCTCCGTCCGCCGCGGCCGTCCCTTCGTCCGCTGGAAGTACGCCGCCACCCTCGACGGCCGGATCGCCGCCGCCGACGGCACCTCCCGCTGGATCAGCTCTGCCGCGTCCCGCAGCGACGTCCACCGGCTGCGCGCCGAGGCCGACGCCGTCCTCGTCGGCGGCGGGACGCTGCGCGCCGACGACCCGCACCTCGCCGTCCGCGGCATCGAGGAGGCCACCCAGCCCCTGCGGGTCGCCCTCGACACCCGTGCCACGGTCCCGCCGACCGCCCGCGTCCTGGACGACGCCGCCCCCACCCTCCTCGTCGTGGGGGAGGAGGCCGACACCCGGCACCTGCCCGGCGTCGAGGTGCTCCGGCTGCCCCTGCGCGACGGCCGGATCGGCGTCCACGACCTGCTCGACCGGCTGTACGCGCGGGGCGTCCGCTCCGTCCTCCTCGAAGGCGGCCCCACCCTCGCGGGCTCCTTCGTCGCGGCCGACGCCGTCGACCAGGTCGTCGGCTACCTCGCCCCCGTCCTCCTCGGCGCGGGCCCGGCCGCCCTCGCCGACGCCGGAATCGGCACCCTCACCGAAGCGTTGCGGCTGCACGTCACCGAGACCGAACGCATCGGACCCGACCTCCGCGTCACCGCCGTCCCCACCACCACCCCCAAGGGAGCCTGACCGTGTTCACCGGAATCGTCGAAGAGCTGGGTGAGGTCGTCGCCGTCGAGCAGCTGGCGGACGCCTCCCGTTTCCGGCTGCGGGGCCCCCTGGTCACGCAGGACGCCAAGCACGGCGACTCGATCGCGGTCAACGGCGTCTGTCTCACGGTCGTCGAGCACGGCGACGGGGAGTTCACCGCCGACGTGATGGCCGAGACGCTCAAGCGCTCCTCGCTCGGCGCCCTGGAGGTCGGCTCCCGGGTCAACCTGGAGCGCCCCATGGCCGTCGGCGACCGCCTCGGCGGCCACATCGTCCAGGGCCACGTGGACGGCACCGGCACCGTCCTGGAGCGGACCCCGTCCGAGCACTGGGAGCTCGTCAAGGTCGGCCTGCCCGCCCACCTCTCGCGCTACGTCGTCGAGAAGGGCTCGATCACGGTCGACGGCGTCAGCCTCACCGTCGTCGACGCCGCCGCCGACTACTTCACCATCAGCCTCATCCCCACCACCCTCGCCCTGACCACGCTCGGCATCAAGCAGCCCGGCGCCCCGGTCAACCTCGAGGTCGACGTCATCGCCAAGTACGTCGAGCGCCTGCTCGGCCCGAACGCTCAGGAGAACGTCAAGTGAACTGGCTCAACTCCGAGGCGTTCAGCGCCTTCGGCCAGCACATCATGTGGTCCGACATGATCGGCAACACGATCGGCCTCGTCGCCCTGGCCCTCGGCTGGCGCCGCTCCGTCCTCACCTGGCCCGCCCAGCTGCTCTCCGGCCTCATCCTGGTCGGCGCCTACGCCTCCGCCCACCTCAGCGGCGGCGTCGGCAAGCAGCTCCTGGTCATCGGCGTGGCCGCCTGGGGCTGGCGCCAGTGGAGCCGCGGCCGGCAGCAGGCCCAGGACGGCTCCATCGCGGTCCGCTTCGCCACCTGGAAGGAGCGCGGGCTGCTGCTCGCCGGCGCGGCCCTCGGCACCCTCGCCGTCGGCGGCCTCTTCACCCTCTACCCGTCGCTCTCCTGGAGCCCCTGGGCCGACGCGTACATCTTCGTCGGCACCCTCGTCGCGATGGTCGCCCAGGCCCGCGGCCTGGTCGAGTTCTGGTTCGCCTGGCTCCTCGTCGACCTGGTCGGCGTCCCGCTCGCCTTCAACAGCGGCCTCGCCTTCTCCGGCCTGGTCTACGTCATCTACTTCGCCCTCGTCATCTGGGGCATGCGCGACTGGTGGCTCCGGACGCGCACCGCTCCCACCGCTCTGGAAGGAGCCCACGCATGAGTGCCCTGCCTGCGCTGCCTCTCTGGGACGCCGCCGACCTCGCCCTCGACCCGGTCGAGCAGGCCATCCGCGACATCGCCGCGGGCCGCCCCGTCGTCGTCGTGGACGACGCGGACCGCGAGAACGAGGGCGACCTCGTCATCGCCGCCGAGAAGGCCACCCCCGAGGTCGTCGCCTTCATGATGAGCGAGTGCCGCGGCCTGATCTGCGCCCCCATGGAGGGGGAGGAGCTGGAACGCCTCCGGCTGCCGCAGATGGTCGACCACAACACCGAGTCCATGCAGACCGCCTTCACCGTCTCCGTGGACGCGAGCGCCGCCCACGGCGTCACCACCGGCATCTCCGCCGCCGACCGCGCCACCACGCTGCGCATGCTGGCGAGCGGCGAGCACGAGCCCGGCGACTTCGTCCGCCCCGGCCACGTCTTCCCGCTGCGCGCCAAGCCCGGCGGCGTCCTGGTCCGCAACGGGCACACCGAGGCCGCCGTCGACCTGGCCCGCCTGGCCGGGCTGCGCCCGGCCGGCGCGATCGTCGAGATCGCCGGCGAGGACGGGGTGATGCTCCGGCTGCCCGAGCTGATCCCCTTCGCCCGCAAGCACGGCCTGACGATCATCTCCATCGAGGACCTGATCGCCTACCGCCGCTCCGCCGAGCCGACCGTCCGCCGCGAGGCCGAGGTCCAGCTGCCCACCGCACACGGCGAGTTCACCGCGTACGGCTACCGCTCCACCGTCGACGGCGTCGAGCACGTCGCCCTCGTGCACGGCGAGATCGGCGCGGGCGAGGACGTCCTGGTCCGGGTCCACTCCGAGTGCCTGACCGGCGACATCTTCCACTCCCTGCGCTGCGACTGCGGTCCCCAGCTCCAGGCATCCATGGACCGCATCACCGAGGCCGGCCGCGGCGTCGTCGTCTATCTGCGGGGCCACGAGGGCCGCGGCATCGGCCTGCTGTCCAAGCTGCGCGCCTACGAGCTCCAGGAGCGCGGCCGCGACACCCTCGACGCCAACCTGGAGCTGGGACTGCCCGCCGACGCCCGCGACTACGCGGCCGGCGCGCAGATCCTCGCCGACCTCGGGGTCCGCAGCCTGCGGCTGATGACCAACAACCCCGACAAGATCGACGCCCTCACCCGGCACGGCCTCACCGTCGAGGGCCGCGAGCCCATGCCGGTCCAGGCGGGCGAGCACAACCTCCGCTACCTGCGCACCAAGCGCGACCGGATGGGCCACGACCTGCCCTGGCTGGACGGCTCCTCGGGCTCCACCTGCGACAACCAGTAATCCCCTCCGTAGACGCAGTACGTACGACCGATCACCGGCAAGGAGAAACATGAGCGGCAAGGGCGCACCCGTCCTCAGCGTGAAGAACTGCGGCGACCTCCGGGTCGCGGTCATCGCGGCCCAGTGGCACGAGAAGATCATGGACGGTCTCGTGGACGGCGCGCTGCGGGCCCTGAGCGAACTCGGCATCGAGGAGCCCACCCTGCTCCGCGTCCCCGGCAGCTTCGAGCTCCCGGTCGTGGCGAAGGTACTCGCCGGTCGCGGTTACGATGCCATCGTGGCGCTCGGCGTCGTCATCCGCGGCGGAACGCCGCACTTCGAGTACGTGTGCCAGGGCGTCACCCACGGCCTCACCCAGGTCTCGATCGACACCGGCGTACCCGTCGGATTCGGCGTCCTGACCGTCGACAACGAGGAGCAGGCCCTGGACCGGGCCGGCCTCGAAGGATCCTCCGAGGACAAGGGCCACGAGGCCGTCACCGCCGCCGTCGCCACCGCGACCACGCTGCGGACGGTCAGCGAACCCTGGCGCTGAGTGGTGCCTGCCCACCGCGTACTCTAAGGACATCATGGCGAACAAAACCTTCGAAGAGCTCTTCGCCGAGCTCAAGCTCAAGGCCGAGACCGGCGACCCGGCGACCTCCCGTACCGCGGAACTGGTCGGCAAGGGCGTCCATGCCATCGGCAAGAAGGTCGTCGAGGAGGCCGCCGAGGTCTGGATGGCCGCCGAGTACGAGGGCAAGGAAGCCGCCGCCGAGGAGATCTCGCAGCTGCTGTACCACGTCCAGGTGATGATGGTCGCCCCGCGGGATCTCGCTCGACGACGTCTACTCCCATCTCTGAGCGCTCGAGCACCGAAACACTCCCTTACACCTGAGGCAAAGGAAGCCCGTCCCATGCTGCGCATCGCCGTCCCCAACAAGGGTTCTCTCTCCGGACCTGCGATGGCAATGCTCCATGAGGCGGGCTACCGGCAGCGCAAGGAGTCCAAGGAACTCGTCGTCGTCGACCCGGACAACGAGGTGGAGTTCTTCTACCTCCGCCCGAAGGACATCGCGATCTACGTGGCGTCCGGCCGGCTCGACATCGGCATCACCGGCCGCGACCTGCTCCTGGACTCCGGCGCCAACGCCGAGGAGATCCTGCCGCTGAACTTCGGCCGGTCCACCTTCCGTTACGCCACCCGCCCGGGCACCGCGAACGGCCCCGAGGACTTCCAGGGGATGACGATCGCCACCTCCTACGAGGGCATCGTCGCCAAGCACCTCGCCGAGCAGGGCGTCGACGCCTCCGTCGTGCACCTCGACGGCGCCGTCGAGACCGCGATCCAGCTGGGCGTCGCCCCAGATCATCGCGGACGTCGTCGAGACCGGCACCAGCCTGCGCAACGCGGGCCTGGAGGTCATCGGCGAGCCGATCCTCACCTCCGAGGCCACCGTCATCCGCCGCACCGGCGCACCGACCGACGACCCGAAGGTCCAGCAGTTCCTGCGCCGCCTCCAGGGCGTCCTGGTCGCCCGCTCGTACGTGATGATGGACTACGACTGCCGCGCCGAGCACCTGGAGCAGGCCGTCGCCCTCACCCCCGGCCTGGAGTCGCCCACCGTCTCGCCGCTGCACAACGAGGGCTGGGTCGCGGTCCGCGCCATGGTCCCCGCCAAGGAGGCGCAGAAGGTCATGGACGACCTGTACGAGCTGGGCGCCCGTGCCATCCTCACCACGGCCATCCACGCCTGCCGCCTCTGACCCCGACCGCCGGCGGGCGTCCGACAGGGGTGCCCGCAGGAAACCGCGCAAGGAACCCGCATGTCCGAGTCCACCGCATCCGCCCTCCCGGTCACCTTCCGGCCCGCCCGCACCCGGATCGTGCTGCTGACCGTCGGGGTGGCGATGTTCGTCGTCATCACCACCGTCGGGATGATGCTGGAGAAGCTCGGACCGGGGGAGCGGGCCAGCTTCGTCTTCACCGCCGCGCTCTTCCTGGGCGTCCTGGTGCTGCTGAGCCGCCCCAAGGTCGTCGCCGACGCGCAGGGCGTCACGGTCGTCAACATCACCCGGACGCGCCGACTCGCGTGGGCCGAGATCCTCAAGGTCAACCTGCGCCCCGGCGACCCCTGGGTCTTCCTCGACCTGAGCGACGGCACCAGCATGCCCGCCCTCGGCATCCAGCCCGGGATCGCCAAGGAGTCGGCGATCCGCGACGCCCGCGCGCTGCGCGCCCTCGCCGACAGCCACGGGAGCGGCAGCGAGACGTCCTGACACCCGGTCGCGTCCCCCATACGGGGCCGACCCCCTGCCCCCGGCGGCACGGGCGTGACTACTCTTGAGGCGGCGGTGCCGAGCGGCACCGCCGCCTCGCACGTGCAGGGCCGCCCGCCGGCGGCCCCGCGGGGCAGCCCTTCGACCCGAGGAGTGACTCCCTCCGGCAATGGACGGATCGTCCGGTAGTACCTGCGCCGCCCCCTCACCCGAGGCGGCGGCATGATCGTCTCGCTCCTGCTGCTCGCCGCAGCCTTCCTGCTGATCCTCGCCAACGGCTTCTTCGTGGCGGCCGAGTTCGGCCTCGTCACCGTGGAACGTCCCGAGGCCGAACGGGCCGCGGCCGAAGGCGACCGGCGGGCCCGCACCGTCGTCAAGGCGCTGCGCGAGCTGTCCTTCCAGCTCTCCGGCACCCAGCTCGGCATCACCATCACCTCGCTCGTCACCGGCATGCTCGCCGAGCCCGCGCTCGCCCGGCTGCTCGACGGGCCGCTCAGCGCGACCGGGCTCCCCGCGGGGGCCGTCTCCGGCATCGCGGTGGTCGTCGGCATGCTGCTGGCCTCCGCCGTCCAGATGGTGGTCGGCGAGCTCGTCCCCAAGAACTGGGCGGTCTCCCGGCCGCTCCAGGTGGCCCGCTTCGTCGCCGGACCGCAGCACGTCTTCTCCTCGCTGTTCCGGCCGGTGATCGCCCTGCTCAACCGGGTCGCCAACCGGCTGGTCCGGCTGTTCGGCGTGGAACCCACCGACGAGCTCGACTCGGTCCGCACCCCCGGGGAGCTGGTCTCCCTCGCCCGGCACTCGGCCCTGGCCGGCGCCCTCGAACAGGACACCGCCGACCTCTTCGTGCGGACCCTGTCGCTCGGCGGGCTCACCGCCGAACAGGTGATGACCCCGCGGGTGAAGATGAGCGCCCTGCAGTCGGACGCCACCGCGGCCGACGTCCTCAACCTCACCCGGGCCACCGGCCTGTCCCGCTTCCCCGTCTACCGCGAGCGGATCGACGAGATCGTCGGCATGGTCCACCTCAAGGACGCCCTCGCCGTCGTCCCGCACGAGCGGCACCGGGTCCCCGTGGGCCCGGATCGCCGTCCCGCCGCTGCTCGTCCCCGAGTCGCTGCCCGCCCAGGCGCTCCTGGAGCGGCTGCGCCGCGAGCAGCCGATCGCGGTCGTCGTCGACGAGTACGGCTGGGCACCGCCGGGGTGGTCACCCTGGAGGACATCGTCGAGGAGCTCGTCGGCGAGGTGCGCGACGAGCACGACACCGCCGCCGACGAACGGCCCGAACTGGCCGCCGTCCCCTCGGAGGACGGCCAGCCGGCCTGGGAGGCCGACGGCTCCTGCCGGGGTGCACACCCTGCACCGGATAGGACTCGACGTGCCCGACGGGCCGTACGAGACGGTCGCCGGGCTCGTCGCCGATCTCCTCGGGCGGATCCCCGCCCCGGGCGACCGGGCGAACATCCCCGGCTGGCGGCTCTCGGTGCGCCAGGTGGACCGCTACCGCGCCGAACGGGTGCGCATCACGCGCACCGCCCCGGTGCCCGTCGGCGCGGAGGCGTCCGATGAGCCTGCTCCCGCTGCTGTTCGCCGTGCTCCTCGTCCTGGCCAACGGCTTCTTCGTCGGTGCCCGAGTTCGCCCTCGTCTCCGTGCGCCGCAGCCAGATCGAGCCGCTCGGCGGCTCCCGAGCCCGCCAGGTCCTGTACGGCCTGGAGAACCTGCCGCAGATGATGGCCGCCGCCCAGTTCGGCATCACCGTCTGCTCGCTCACCCTGGGCGCGGTCGCCGAGCCGACCGTGGCCCGGCTGCTCGAACCGGTCTTCCACGCGGTGGGCGTGCCGGAGGGCCTGATCCACCCCCTCGGGTACGTGTTCGCGCTCGCCGCGGTGGTCTTCCTCCACCTCGTCATCGGCGAGATGGTCCCGAAGAACCTGGCGATGGCCGATCCCGAGCGGGACCGCGCTGTGGCTGGGCCCCGGGCTGGTCGGCTTCGCCCGGCTCTGCCGCCCGGTGACCAGCGCCCTCGGCGCCTGCGCCCGGCTCGTCCTCAAGGCCTTCCACGTGGAGCCGCAAGGACGAGGTGGAGGCGGTCTTCACCCGGGCGCAGCTCGGCCGGCTGGTCGAGGACGCCGGCCAGGCCGGGCTGCTCGACCCGGCCGAGCAGGAGCGCCTGGAGGACGCCCTGGAGCTGGGCACCCGCCCCGTCACGACGTCCTGATCCCCTCGGCCTCGCTGGTGACGGTCTCCCCGTCGGTGACCCCAGCGCGAGATCGAGGAGCTGACCGTCCGCACCGGCTACTCCCGCTTCCCGGTGTCCGGGGGCCGGGGCACCTTCATGGGCTTCGTGCACGTGAAGGACGTCCTGGACCTGGAGGACCGGG